>JALZIC010000073.1 GCA_030860455.1 Actinomycetota bacterium | reverse complement strand
AACACGACCCCAAAGAGATGTGCAGGCTGGTCCGTCCGGTGCTGAGCGGTGAAGCCGATATCGTGCAGGGCTCGCGGGTCCTCGGATCATTCGAAAACGAATCGAACGTGCGCTCCCATGGTGTCAGGCTCTTCGCCGGTCTGTTGAGCCTGCTCGGACGAACCAAGATCACCGATCCCTCGAACGGGTACCGGGCTCTGACGCCGGCGACGTTTCAGCGCTTGAACCTCAAGCAGGACCAGTACTACGTATCCGAGTTGTTCCTCGATGCCATGCGCAAGGGGTTCAGAGCCACTGAGGTTCCCATCACCGTTCGCAAGAGAGCCTCCGGCGGCACGAAGAAGGGCAAGACCGTTCGCTACGCGTGGGGGTTCAGCAAAGCGATAATCAGAACCTGGTTGCGCTAGGGGCGTGTAGCGGCAAGGGGCAAACACACCAACTTGTAGCTCGTGAGAGGAGGGGGACGATGCGCGTTTTCATACCTGGCGTTGACGGTTACCTGGGCTGGTCTCTGGCCCAGCATTTAGCGGCGCGAGGGCACGAGATTGCCGGGGCGGACTTCTTTTCCCGCCGTAAATGGGTCGACGAGATGGAGTCCTGGAGCGCGATGCCCATCGCGTCCATGGATGAACGGCTGAAGGCGTTCAAAGAGCGGTACGGCAGGGAGTTGGAGTTTTGGGAAGGCGATCTCACGGAGTGGGATTTCGTCGAGTCCATCTTTAAGGACTTTCGGCCCGATGCGGTTGTCCATCTCGGCGAGTGCCCTTCGGCGCCCTTTTCGATGGTGGACGTCCACCACGCCGTCATGGTGCAGACCAACAATATCGTTTCCACTTTCAATCTGCTGTTCGCAATGAAAGACATAACTCCCGAAGCCCACTTGATCAAGCTCGGCACGATGGGCGAGTACGGGACGCCGGACATGGACATCCCGGAGGGTTTCTTCGATATCGAATTCCGCGGCCGCAAGGGTTACCTGCCCTTCCCACGCAGCGCAGGATCCTGGTATCACTGGAGCAAGGTGCACGGCTCCAACAACATTATGTTTGCATGCAAGCTGTGGGGCCTGCGTGCCACCGATGTTATGCAGGGGGTCGTCTTCGGCACCCGTATCGACGAGATGGCCGGCGACGAGCGTCTGCTCACGAGGTTGGACTTCGACGGCTCGTTTGGAACCGCGATAAACCGGTTCTGCTGCCAGGCGGTGATAGGGCATCCCCTAACACCCTTCGGCAAGGGATTGCAGAAGCGCGGTTTCCTTCCGCTGCGGGACTCCATGCAATGCCTGACGCTGGCCCTGGACCATCCGGCCGAAGCCGGCGAATACAGGGTGTTCAACCAGTTCGAAGAAGTGTACGGAGTAACCGATCTCGCGCACAAGGTTCAGGCAGTGGCGGGAGAGCTCGGCATCGAGTCGGAGATCCGCCCTCTCGTCAACCCACGCGTCGAACTCGAAGATCACTACTACAACCCCGACCACCAGCATCTGTTGGACCTCGGTTACAAGCCATCGCACGACGTGGACGCAGAGCTTCGGATCATGCTCGAGGATCTAATGAAGTACCGCGATCGAATCGACGCCAAACGCGACGTTCTCATACCCGACGTCAAATGGAAAGGTGATCGTGAACGCGTGCCTTACCTTCAGGGCCCGGTGACCTCGGCCTAGGTCCATGCCCCGATCCGCCCCGGCGACGGTCTCCTTCTTCTCATACTCCCCCGGCCAGCCGCACGGCCAGGGCCCGCTGTTCTTGCACCTGTTCGATATCGACTCGGCCGCCGAATAAGTCCAACTGAGCATCTAGTTGCGCCCGGCCCCCGGCCGCAGTTGAACCGAACGCTCTCTCTTCCATACCGGGCATGCTCGCGCCGCCGGCGTGTGCTCCGGGCCTTTGGGCCGTGCCCATAGGGTGCACAGATGGGGATCGTCTTTGGCCTTGCAGCCGCGCTCATCTATGGTGCGGCCGACTTCGTGGGAGGGCTCGTCTCCCGGCGCACGAACGTGCTCTCGGTCGTGCTCTTCTCGCAGCTTTGGGGAACCGGCCCGCTGCTTCTGGCGGTGCCGTTCTTCGGTGGCGCGGTCGGCCGGGAGGATCTGGCCTGGGGCGCTGCTGCCGGACTCGCCGGAGCGGCGGGAATCGTGTTCCTGTACCGGGGACTCTCGATCGGCCGTATGACGGTGGTTGCGCCCACCACCGCGGTAGAGGCGGCAACCATCCCGGTAATCTTCGGACTGGCCGGGGGCGAACGGCCGAGCGCGGTCGCCCTGGCCGGGGTTGCCCTGGCTCTTCCCGCCGTCGCCCTGGTGAGCTCTTCGCCGAGGGGGGGCCCGGGTGACACTGCCGGACACGGCGGGGTCGAGGGACGGCTGCCGCCGGGCCTCCTCGATGGGTTAGCTGCCGGTCTGGCCTTCGGCTTCTTCTTCATAAGCCTCGAGCGCACCGGTTCGGGTTCAGGCCTATGGCCCCTGGTGATGGCGCGCGCAACGGCCGTGGTGTGCGTGGGTACGGCCGCTCTTCTCACCGGGCGCTCGCTTCGCCCCTCTCCCGGGACCACACGGAGCATCGCAGCGGCCGGCGGTCTCGACGTCCTGGCCAACATCCTCTACCTGCTCGCCAGCCGCCGGGGACTCCTGTCCCTCGTGGCGGTTCTGACCTCGCTGTATCCGGCAAGCACCGTGCTGCTTGCCCGGGTGGTGCTACGCGAGCGCCTGTGGCGGGTGCAGGCTGCGGGCCTGGTCCTAGCCGCCGTGGGCGTGGGCCTCATAGCCGCCGGCTGACCCCTTGCGCCGCCTCAAGAAGATTTGACATAAACCTCGTGTAAATAGTATCAACGCGTCCTGCTGGCTCGATGGAGCCGGGCTACCAGTGACGGCCCTCACAAGAGATGGCCGTGTCGACGAAAGGGCGGTGCAGATATGTCTACCTACGACGATTTGAGTGAATCCAACAAGGCTCACGCCGAGAAGTTCGCACATGGGCATCTGCCCATGCCTCCGGCGCGAGGGGTCGCGGTGATCACCTGTATGGACGCTCGCCTCCACCCGGAGCAGTTCCTGGGGCTGGAGTTGGGTGACGCCCATGTGATCCGCAATGCCGGCGGCAGGGTATCGGGCGACGCAATCCGATCACTCGTCATATCGCAGCGCTACCTGGGGACCGACGAGGTCGTGGTCGTGCACCACACCGACTGCGGCATGCTCACGTTCTCGAACGAGGACCTGGTGGCCAAGGTCCGCGAGGACCTCGGGGCCGACGCCTCGGGCCATGATTTCATGCCGTTCGAGGATCTGGAACAGAGCGTCCTCGACGACGTCGAGGCCGTGCGGTCGTCAGAGCTCGTCCCGGACGACATACGGGTGACCGGCGCGATCTACGAGGTCGAGAGCGGCCGCCTCAAAGAGGTCGTCAGGAAGTGACGGGGCTGCGCTCCTGCAAGCGTGCCTTGGGGGACGGTCACAGCCGGTGGGAGCCCGAGCCGGTCAAGCTCACCCCGCGGTGCTGTTCGCGCCTGCCTCCGGGAGGAGGAGGCGACGGGGAGGGGCCCCGAACCTGCCCCTCGCCGGCGCCCTTGAGCAGCCTGAACAGGATTGCAAGAAGCCCCAGAGAGACGGCAGCCCGCTTCAGGAGCTTGGCCGGAGCGAGGTCGTCCTCGGCCGGGGGGGTGTCGGCGACGGCGGCCAAGGGAACTTCGGGATAGAGGCCGGCGGCGGCGTGGCGAGCTTGAGAGGCGGTCGGGTAGGTCTTGCTGCTTCGGAGCTCCACCTGTGCCTCCGGATTGATATACAGCCAGCGCCAGCGGCCGTCGTCCTCGCGGCGATAGGTTATCTGTTCGGGCATAGGGTCCCAGACCCTAACCCTTCAAGCTGCTTGGCGGGGCGCACGCGCGTCGCCCTCTAATGGAGCGTGGCGATAGCCCAGGCAAGAAGGGACGCGGCGATAAAGGCTGCTGCCGCAGTAGCCACCATCACCTCTACCGCGAGGGCCGCCCGGCGCACCCAGAGCTCGGTCCAATCGAGCGCCAGGTCGAATACGTGCAGGAAGGAGGCCACGGCGGCGCGGGCGTGCGCCCGGTCGGCGTAGAGGAACGCCCGGGAGTAGTGCATGTGCATGAACACCGCAACGGCAGCCAGCGAGGCAACGGGAGCGCGGGTGACGACTGATCGGTGTGACATGGGCCCTCGGATCGAGTTGGAGGAGATGCCTTTTGTTTCGACCGCCGAAAGAGCAACTTGAGGGCCGAAAGATGGTTTAGCCCGTACCGATCAGGGAGCAAAGGTTGGCGCAAGACGTCAGTTTCGATCCCGTACGCGCAGGATGTCCGCCCACGCAAGATCTCCATCGATGTCGGCGACAGTCAGCGCCAGATAGAAGCCCGCAACGCGGGCACGTCGGGATCCGAACGCTGACACCCGTCGACGAGGGTTGAGAGAAAGGCCGGTGTACACCGGCCTTTTTCTTTCGTTCCGAGGGTTTCTAGAGTGGCCCGACCCTGCCTGCGGCGGGCTCGAACGGCGTCGCATAGTCGGGTACCTGCGACAGCACCGAGCTGATCGCTTCCGGGGTGGCGTCATGGGCCCGCTCGGCCGCCTCGACGAGTGCCGGCAGGAGGCGAATGTCACCCGCCGTGGGAAAGCCGGTCACCTCCGGGCGCGCCAAGACGAAGGCCACCGCTGCGTCGAGGTGTGGCTGCTCGTCGAACGGCATGTACCAGGTCGCATAGCTGGGGTCCTCCCCTTGCGGCCAGAGATTCCTCGAAACCGGTTTGATCACCATCAGCCCTGCGTCCTGACGTTCGATCTCTGCAACGAGAGACTCGTAATCCCGCCGGTAATCCTCTTTGCCGTAGAGCAGGTAGTTCAAGGGCGTGAGCACGGTGTCGAAGCTGTAGCGGCGCAGGGCCTCGAGATGGGTGGCCGGAGCGCCGTGGCCGTGCCCGGTGATCCCGATGGCGCCGACGAGCCCCTCGTCCTTGGCCTGCACGGCGGCCTCGAGGGCGCCGTCCCGGCCGGTCGCCAGGTCGAGTTGAGCGAGGTCGCCGATGGCGTGCAACTGGATCAGGTCGACGCTGTCCACCTGCAGCCGTGCCAGCGACGCCTCGATCTCGCGTCGCGCCCCGTCTCTGCCGCGCTCCTCCGTCTTGGTCGAAAGAAAGATCCGGGAGCGTATGTCCGCCATCCATGGCCCCAGCCGCAGCTCCGAGTCACCATATGACGCCGCGGTGTCGAAGTGGTTGATGCCGCTCTCGAGCGCAAACGAGATCGATCCGTCCGCCTCCTCCTGCGACACTTCCCCTAGCGCAGCGCCCCCGTATATGCAGACCGAGCTCAAGTGCTCCAGGCGTCCCAACCGCCGCTTCTCCACATCCGCGCCTTTCTCTAGATTCTCGACGTCATCACCCTATGCGCCTCAGCGCGTTGTGGGTGGCTCTCTTACTCCGCCGTCACCTGCAGGAGTCGGCCGGCGGAGATGTCGGTGAGGTAGAGCTCATCTTCTTCGTCCACTCCGAACGAGCTTACGAGATGGTCCGTGTCGAGGAGCTTGACGGGAGATTGCCTCCGAGGACCGGATGCATCGACGGCCCACAGGGTTCCGGAGCAATAGTCGCCGAAGATGTAGGCGCCCTGCATGGCCGGATAGCGGCGGCCTCGGTAGACGTAGCCACCCGTCACCGAGCATCCCTCATCGTGCGAATACTCGGCGAGCGGCAGCCTGCGCCCCTCTCGCCGGCATCCACTGACCGGTTCGTAGCAGGCGGTGCCCTCCATATCATCCCACCCGTAGTTGATGCCGCCCCGGCGCGCCGGCGCCCTGTCGATTTCCTCGAGATCCTCCTGGCCGACGTCGGCTATCCAGACCTTGTTCCGGTCGAAGCTGAAGCGCCATGGATTCCTCAGTCCGTACGCCCAGATCTCCCGACGCCCCTCTCCGCCGGCGGCAAACGGGTTGTCCGGTGGGATCCCGTACGGACCGCCTGCCTCGCCCCCGTCCACCTCGATGCGCAAGAGCTTTCCCAACAGCGTGTCGAGCGCCTGCCCATTCTCTTGCGGATCTCCCCCGCTTCCGCCGTCACCTGTGGCGATGAAGAGGTTGCCGCCGGGGCCGAATGCGAGGCCTCCCCCGTTGTGGTTGGCGAAGGGCTGATCGATGGTGAGCAACACGCGCACGAAGGTGGCAGCGGCGCTTCCTGCGCTCCGGTACTCCGCCACCACGGTGTCGCCCCGCAAATCGGTGTAATTCACGAACAAGCGCCCGTTGCGGGCGTAGTCAGGATGGAATGCGAGCCCCAGCAGCCCCTGCTCACCGCCGGGCGCCGTCTCCCGGCTCAGGTCGAGCCAGGGGTCAGGGGCCAAGCGGCCGTCCTCCACGATCCTCACGGTTCCGCCCTGCTCCACCACGAAGAGCCGTCCGCTTCCATCGCCTGCGTTGGTCACGCCAAGGGGGGCCTCGAGCCCTTCTACCACCGTTTTAAGGGAGGATTGTATTGCATCGAGGTCAACCGGCGCACGGTCCCCGGTCCCATTCGTGGGTGAAGCGGGGAGGTTTCTGGAGCCGCGGTCGGCTCCATTCGACGCCTGTTCCCCAGGTGAGCCATCGCAGCCGGCCACCAGAACACAAACAAGGAGGAGCCCCAACGACATCAGGCGGCGCGTACGCATGGCCCCGTCATGTCGCATGATGTCATGATTTGCTCGCACGATCACATCATGGGACACCCTCCGTGTTATCGAAGGGATCCACACACCGGCGCCTCGAAGGGGGAAGCGTGGCAACAGCCCAGGTACGACCGCTCGCACTCACTTTCCGGCCTCGCTCGTCGAGACGCGCCGCCCAGTTGGACGCAGGGCTGGTCGTGGGTGCGGCGGCGGTCACCGCGATCGCAGCCCAGGTTGTGATCACCCTCCCCTTCACTCCGGTTCCCATCACCGGTCAGACGTTCGCGGTGCTCGTCACCGCCTCGCTGCTTGGCGGGATTCGTGGAGCGGCGGCCCAGATTCTCTACCTCATCGCCGGCGCTGCCGGGCTGCACGTGTTCGCAGGAGGAGCGCATGGGCTCGCCTCCCTCACCGGCGCGACCGGAGGCTATCTGGTCGGCTTCGTCGTGGCGGCGGCCGTCGTGGGATGGCTGGCCGAGCGGGGCTGGGACCGGCGTCCGTGGAGCGCCGTGGGAGCCATGATCCTGGGAAGCCTCGTGATCTACGCCGTAGCGCTTCCCTGGCTCTACGCGACGGTCGGCGCGGGCCTGTGCTCCCACCCCTTCTTCGGCGCCTACATTCCCACGACGGTGTGCGGCAACGGCTTCCTGCTGACGCTCTACGCCGGCCTTTTTCCTTTTGTGGTCGGCGATGTGCTGAAGCTGCTTCTGGCTGCCACGGTTGTGCCGTCCGCATGGGGAGCGCTGGGGGCAGCGCGGCGGCACTGAGGGCGATTCGGACTCAGGGGCAATCAAGCCCCTTGCACAGCATGTCGTCTCGCAGCTGCGCCTCGAGTTCCTCCACATCGGGATCGTTCTTACGGCTCGCATCGGCGAGCAGGTTCTGGAGCTGCCACGGGTCTGCCTCGAGGTCGTAGTATTCCCTCGAAAGGACATGTCCACGCTGGTAGTACTCCGTGTACTGATACGTGGGTGTCCGTAACGATTTCCACCCGGGGATACACCCCACCTCGGGACAGGGACGTGCTACCGCCCACCGCTGCTTCCTGTACTCGAAGAAAACGCGCTCGCGTTCTCTTGATGCGTTCACCAGAGATCGCCCGTCCATGGCGACGTCCGAAGCGTAGGGGACGCCTGCGACGTCGAGGATCGTCGGGGCGAGGTCCAAGTTGTTGACCATCCGGTCGTCGGCCCCCGGCATGGCAAGCGTGTCCGGCCACCGAACCAGGAGTGGGACCTTGATTGAGCTCGTATAGGGGAATCCCTTGCCGACATTGCCGTGATCGCCCCAGAGGAGGCCGTTATCGGAGGTGAAGATCGCCAATGTGTGCGAAAGGTCCCCTGTATCGGCCAGGCTCCGCATCACCTTGTCTACGAGATCGTCGACGGACCAGAGAGACCTGAGCTGTTTCCGGCGAACAAAGTGTGCCCAGGCGTCCCCGGTCGCGCCTTCCTGGATGAACGACGGTTTATCGCTGAGGTCGGTTTCCCCACGCGCCGGAGACTTGGGGATCACAGGAACCGGGGACTTGACGTCGGCGGTTCGGACCACGGATGGAACGTGCGGCGCAGACGTCGACAAGACCAGCAGCCATGGCCTGTCGCTGGCGAGGGTTATAGATCCCATCACCGTGCTTGCCGTCACGACGACCAGCAGCGCGAGCACGGCTATGGGGGCATGCTTGCGAAGAACTCCCCACGCTCCCCCCAGAAGCACGGCCGCACACACAATCAGCGTTATCCGGCGTGTCAGGATCTCGCCTCGGATGAGGCGCTCGGCCCGCTCACCCATCAGGTCTGAGGAGTAACCATCCACCACACCCACTTTGTTGTCGCTGTTCCACTCCCCCTGCCCGTAGTCGGCGGTGGCGCTGTGGGTAAATATCGCCCACTCATCGAAATAGGGGGGCCGGCGCTCGAGAGGCCAGGCGTTGAGGTACTTGCCGAACAAAGCCGTCCTGTATCCCGCCCTGTCGAGGTGATGTTGGAAGGTAGTCCGCTGATCGAGGTCGGTAACCTGTTTGGCTACGAAGTTCGAAGCGACGCCGTGATTGTGCGAATAGCGGCCCGTGAAGATGGAGGCACGCGCCGGACAACAAAGGGGGGTCGTGACGAACGAGTTGGTAAATCGGGTGCTCGATTGTCCGAACCAGCCCGTGGTCTTTGGCATGACGTGCATGCTCTGCGACGGCTGATCGTCGGTCAGGAACATCAGGACGTTAGGCCGTTCCTGAGGTCTGTTCTTGGTGATTGCCCATTGGACAAGCCAAAGAGCGGGAATCATGACGAGCATTCCACCCGCCACCAGAAGCCTCCATTTCACCTTTTTGGTGTACCACCTACGGAATTATTCTGGGCGCCGCCTCCGGCCCCCATGCCCGCTCCGCGGGTCGGGTAGCCCTCCGCCTTAGGCCTGATTGCGCCGCCGAGTCGATAAGGTGGAGAGCGAAACCAAAAAGGCCGGCGGCTGTGGAGGACAAACAATGGATGCGAAGGTGACCAAGAGCGACAGGGAGTGGCGGGAGCAGCTGACCCCCGAACAGTACGAGATTCTCAGGCGCAAGGGCACGGAGCCTCCGTTCACCGGCAGATACGCGCTGTCCAAGGACAAGGGAATGTTCCGCTGCGCAGCCTGTGGAGCCGATCTCTTCAGCTCCGACACCAAATTCGACTCCGGAACGGGCTGGCCCAGCTTCACTGAGCCGGCCGTCGCAGAAAACGTCGAGCTCCGTCCGGACAACGGTTTGTTCATGCGGCGCACGGAGGTTGTGTGTGCGCGCTGTGGCGGCCACCTGGGCCACGTCTTCAATGACGGACCGGCACCCAGCGGAGAGCGCTACTGCATCAACTCCGCGGCACTGGATCTGGACACCGAAGCCTCCAACTGACGATCCAGGTACCGCTGGAAGTTCACTGGGTGAGCTCGTCCGCCTTGTCGTTGAGTACCTGAATCAACTCGTCGAAGGACTTCGCAAATGCCGACACGCCTTCGTCTTCGATCTGCCTGGAAACCCCCGGCAGGTCGACTCCGACCTCGGCAAGCTCCTTCCACACGGCCTTGGCACCGTCAACGTCTTTGTCGATCGTGCGCTCGACCACCCCATGTTCGAGGAACGCTTCGATGGTCTTGTCCGGCATCGTATTGACTGAGTTGTCACCGATCAGGCTGTTGACATAGAGCAGTTCGTCGTACTCAGGATTCTTGGTCGAGGTCGATGCCCACAACGGCCGCTGGGCCCGCGCTCCTCTCCGCTCGAGGGCCTCCCAACGGGTACCCGAAAAGCGCTCGAGAAATTATTGATAGGCCAACTTGGCTTGGGCGACTGCGGCTTTACCCCGCAGCGCCAGGGCGTCATCGGTCCCGATCTCCTCGAGCCTCCGATCGACCTCGGTGTCAACCCGGCTGACGAAGAACGAGGCAACGCTGGTGACCTGGGAGAGATCGCCTTCGAACGCCTCCAGCCCCGCGAGGTAGGCCTCGATCACTGCATCGTAACGTTCGAGTGAGAAGATCAACGTGACGTTGATGTTGCGACCCTCGGCGATCATCTGCTGAATCGCCGGGATGCCCGGCTCGGTTGCGGGAATCTTGACGAATAGGTTCGGCTCGGCTATCCGTTCGTGCAGGTTGCGGGCGGCCTGGATCGTCCCCTCGGTGTCGGGCGCGAGCGACGGTGCGACTTCGAGCGAAACGAAGCCGTCCCGGCCCTCGCTGGCCTCGTATACCGGGCGCAGAACCTCGAGGGCGTCCGAGATGTCGTCGGCGACCATGTCCCAGTAGGCGTGCTCTACAGTCTTGCGCTCCTTCTCCACCAGCGAGTTGAACTGATCGTCATAGTCGGGAGAGTCCGCCATCGCCTTCTGGAAGATCGTCGGGTTCGACGTGACGCCCCGAATGCCCTGCCCTACGAGGTCGGCGAGCTCGCCGTTGGTGATGTAACCGCGCCTGAGATTGTCGATCCATGGACTCTGGCCTTGTTGGTCGAAGAGGTCATTTAGCTTCGTCATCGGGAACCGTCCTTTCCGGACTTAAAGAAGATCTCTTTCATGCTACCCACATCTCGTCTGACTGACCCCTG
>JALZIC010000051.1 GCA_030860455.1 Actinomycetota bacterium | reverse complement strand
CCGACCTTGTCGCACATGGCCTCGACCTCCGAGAGCAGGTGACTAGAGACGAACACCGTCACCCCGTCATCGGCGAGGCGCCGGAGCAGGTGACGAACTTCCCTCATGCCCTGCGGATCGAGCCCGTTGGTTGGTTCGTCCAGGACCAGGAGCTCCGGCGCGCCAAGCAGCGCTCTTGCTATCCCGAGACGTTGGCGCATCCCGTGGCTGTAGGCCTTGACGTGCTTTCCGCCGGCGCCCTCGAGATCGACCATCCTGAGGGCGGCGCCCACCTGGGCCAACCTTGCGGCGCGATCGTCCGGAGGTCCTGCGGCGCGGGCAAAGAGCTCGAGATTGCGTCGTCCCGAAAGGTAATCCCAAAAAGCGGGCTCTTCCACGACCGCCCCGACCAGCCTTAGCGGGTCGTCGGACCGGTCCGGCGGGAACACCGAGACGTCACAAACCTCGACTGTGCCGGAAGTCGGGAACACGAGCCCGAGGGCCATCCTGATCGTGGTCGATTTGCCGGCCCCATTGGGACCGAGGAATCCGTAGAGATCGCCGCGCTCGACGATCAGGTCGAGGCTATCGACGACGACCTGGTCGCCGTAGTGCTTCGTAAGGTTCCGTGCAGCGAGAACGCTCAAGGGAGCTTGTCTGCGACCGCTCCAAGCGTCTCGAGGTCCACGGCGCCCGTAACGATCCAGCCCCCATCCCCTCCCCCTGCCAGCATCGCCGAGAACAGCGTCCCCTCGAACGGAAGGTAGGTGCGGAGGATGGCCGGGGGGGTTTGGATCTTGACCGCAGTCACCGCGGTCCAGCCGCGTCCGAATCGACGTATGGGTGGACCGTCCCCGAGCCACTCACGCCCCTCATGTTGTTTGCCGGCCGGTCCGGGGTTCTCGGCCAGCCATCTCTCGTTCCACTTTATGCGGAGCCAATCCTCTATCCGTCCCGCGCTCAATGAGGAAGCAGGGTGGCGGTCGAGCCACTTCCGCAAGTCAGCGCGCCCAGTCCCGAGACCTTGGGGACGGTGCCCCGGGCTTCCGATAACGCGATCGCCCATCCTGCCGTTCCTCGGGCCCCAGTCGCTTTCGGGGCGGGCTGGGGGTTCGACCTCCTCGACGCTTACGCCCGGAGGCGCTTCGAACGCGAACATCGAGGGGTCGATCGCCTCGAAGCTGATATCGCTGAACCCGGCAGAGATGGCGGGCGCAGTCGCCTGGTGGGGATAGACCTCGATTCGCAAAGGCATCTTCATCTCGGCGTCGATCGCGAGCTCGAATCTCCCGATCAGCGTACCCGGGTCGTTCGGCGTCACGACGAGGATGTAGGCGTCCCGGCCTGCGACTGTCTGGGGCTCGGTGACCGTGACCTCGGTCCCTTCGAACTCGGCAACGAGACTCCGGGCGGTCGACAGGATGTCGTAGGTGGGAAGACCCGATATCCAGTCCCGCAGCACACGTTCATCTCGCGCGGTCAACCTCGTGTACCGGTTCCGCTCTTCCATCCATCCGGGGGCTCGGTAGTGGCGCGCCGCCATCTTCTCCGAGTCCCAGGTCCACGCCTGGGCTCCATCGGTGATGAAGGCCCGTTCGGAGGCATCCCTCAGCTCGGCGATCCGCGCGCCGTCGCCCGAGAGCCATACTCGCAGTTCGCGATCGCCGGTCGGCAGTTCCGAGAGACCGCCACTGGCACCCTCCAACTCGGGCAGGGCGGGTAATCCGAGGTCGAGGTGGGTGTGGAAATCCCCCGAAAGCGGAGGCGGGTCTGCCACTGCCCTGGTCATGGCCACCACCAGCGTGGGAGGTTCGAAGGGAGTGATGGCGGGCGCAGATAACGCCTGTCCCGCAACCGCGGAGAGAGCTCCCACCAAGGCCAGGATGAGCAGGAGAACCGGAAGGCGCCAGGAGCGCCCGTGCAGAAGCGTCATAGATGCCTTTCCTAACACCCTGGGGGGGCAAAAAGTGTGCCCGAGGCCGCCGGTCATCTTTTGCATTCTTCTGCCGATACTTTAGCTAGAGCCTCACCCTGCACATCGATTAAGGAAGGAAACATTGAACTCGGCGCTATTGGTGTTCATCGTAGTCATCGTCGCCCTCGTACTGGTTGCGCTGCTGATCTACTCAACGGCGCGAAGGCGTCGCTCGGATTCCCTCAGGCAGCATTACGGTCCCGAATACGACCACGCCTTGCACCACAGCAACGGGAAGGCCGAGGCAGAGACCAAGCTGCTGGCGCGCTCGAAGCGCCGGGAAGAGCTCGACATACGACCCCTCGATCCACAGGCGCAACACCGCTACGACACGGCATGGACCGCAGCAAAGGCGGACTTCGTCGACGACCCGGATCGAGCGATCGCCACAGCAGATGAGCTGGTGAGGGAGGTCATGCGTGAGCTCGGCTACCCGATCGACGGCTTCGAGCAACAGGCTGCCGATGTCTCCGTCGGGCATCCCGATGTCGTCAGCCAGTACAGGTCGGCTCACGCGATTGCGGTCGCAAGGGGCAACGGCGAGGCTAGCACCGAGCAGTCGCGCCAAGCAATGATCCACTACAGGGCGATGTTCGAGGAATTGATCCGCAGCGCTTGAGTTCGCCGGCCGACGGTCCCGGCCTGGTGCAGTGCCGGTCCTCACCACGACTACTCAGCGCGCCGCGCCTCGAGCCCTGCGCGCAAGAGGCGCGCTCCGGCAAGGGCAAGCACGATCCCGAACACCTTTTGGAGAACATTGCCCGGCGTTACTAAAGCGAGTCGCGCTCCCAAGAAAGATCCGGCAACCCCTCCACCTCCGACCATCAACCCGGTGACCACCGAGACATAACCGCTCCGGCGGTGGGCGAGCACACCGGCAACCGCCGTTGGGATGATGACCAACAACGAGGTTCCTTCGGCGAGCTGCTGGGTGAGGCCGAGCACCAGTACCATGAAGGGCACCATCACGATTCCCCCGCCGACGCCCAGCAAAGCCGACAAAATGCCGGTGACGAGCCCAACCGCCAGGATTCCCAGAAGTGCAAGAGCAATCATGGGAGCAGCAACACCACCGCCACCACGATCATCGCTGCGCCAAATACCGCCTGAAGGGTCCCTTCGCTCAGGCGCAGCATGATCCGCGCCCCCAGCGGCGCGCCCACGAGACTGCCTATTGCTAGAAGGGCCGCCAGCGCGTAGCCGGCCTGGCCCTCGGCCGCGAACACAGCGGCGCCGACCAGGGCTATGGGCAGTATCGCCAGCAGAGAGGTTGCATGTGCCTCATGCTCCGACAGACCGGCGAACATCACTAATAAAGGCACCATGAAGATGCCTCCTCCCACGCCGAGAAGCCCGCTTGCCAGTCCTCCTGCCAGCCCGATCAACGGCAGAGCCCATTTCCTGCGTCTGCCGCTCATCGCCGGCCGGCCTCTTGGGTGAAATAAGCGAGCAGCGAGTCCGTCGCTCTTATGGCGGCGCTCTCAGACCCGCCGGCGCGCCGACATGGGGACAGCCGGCCGTGACGGCTCAACGCGAACGCGCGCATCGACAATGATCGCTCCCTCGGGGGACACCATGACGGGGTTGCAATCCATCTCGACCACAGTGGGATGGTTTTCTACCAGAGCGCCGATGCGAAGGAGCATATCCTCGAGGGCCCCGACATCCGCCTTGGCAGCGCCCCGGTAACCGTCGAGCAGGGGCCAGGTCGCCAAGGACCGAATCATGGTGGCGGCATCGAGATCGCTCAACGGAGCGAGACGCACCTCGACATCGTTCAGCAGCTCGACCGCCACCCCCCCTGCGCCACAGGCGACGACCGGACCGAACAACGGATCGTGGACCACCCCCACGAGCATCTCGACACCGTCTGGGACCATTCGTTGGACCAGCCACGACTCGACTTCGTGGCCGGCGTTCTGGACCGAGCCGGCCACATCGGCGGCCGCCTTCTGGACGTCCGGCGCACCACTCAGGTTGAGCCGTACGGCCCCGGCTTCGGTCTTGTGGACGAGGCCGGGCGCGACCGCTTTGAGCACCACCCGGCCTCCGAGCTCGGCTGCCGCCGTGCCCGCATTCTCGGCCGTTTCGGCGGACCGCCACTCCGCAATCGCAAGCCCGTAGCACGACAACAGCTGCGCAACCGCATTGGGCGCCAGCCAACGCGACTCCGCACCCAGCGCAGTGGCGACGAGGGCCTCTGCCTCATCCCGCCTGATGTCCGGGAAATCGGGCAACCGGCCCTCCGGTGTGGCACGCCAGGTGCCATAACCCACCGAGCGAGCCAGCGCTCGCGCCGCGTCCTCCGGGAAGGCGTACGAGGGAATTCTGACCTCCCCGGCCTGCAATTCCTCCGGAACGCCCCGAGCGGACATGAACACCGTCAGCAACGGAACCGCTCGCTTCATCTCTGCGGCCGCTTCGCAAATGGCTCGCGCTACATCGGCTGCGAGCGTGACCAGGGGGGGTATGAAGATCACGATGACAGCGTCAACACATGAGTCGGAGGCGACCACTTCTATGGCGCGCCGATAGGCTGCCCCCGACGCGCTGGCGATCATGTCGACCGGGTTGGTCAGCGACGCTTCAGGCGGCAGAAATGCAGATAGCTTGGAGCGGGTCTCTTGACCCAAATCGACGACTTCCAGGCCCCCGGCATCGCACGCATCGGCGCATAGGATTCCCGGGCCACCCGCATTGGTCACTATCGCAACACGCCTGCCCGCCGGATGTGGCTGGTTGGCAAGCAGTGACGCCACATCGAACATCTCTTCGAGAGTTTCTGTCCGGATAACCCCTGCCTGCCTGAACAGCGCGTCGACCGTGACATCCGAGGCTGCTAGCAATGCCCCCGTATGTGACGACGTAGCGCGCGCTCCGGCAGAGGAGCGTCCACTCTTGACGGCAATGATGGGCTTGCTTCGGCCTATCCGCCGCGCGGTGCGCGAGAATTTGCGCGGGTTCCCGAATGACTCGAGGTACAGAAGAATGAGATCGGTGCCCTCATCCCACTCCCAGTACTGGATGAGATCGTTGGCGGAGATGTCCGCCTTGTTTCCCACCGAGGCAAACGACGAGATGCCCAATCCCAGCTCCCGAGCATGATCGATGACCGCGAGCCCCAAGGCCCCGCTCTGTGAGAGGAAGCCCACCCGTCCATGGGGTGGAAAAATGGGGGCGAAGGTCGCATTGAGATTCACGGTCGGGTCCGCGTTCAGAATCCCCATGCAGTTCGGCCCGATCATGCGCATACCCGAGGCGCGGCAGATGTCCATGAGCTCGCGCTGAAGCTCCATCCCCGCCTCACCCGTCTCGGAGAAACCGGCGGAAATGACCACCAGCGACTTAACTCCTTTTTCGGCACACTCCCGGGCAATATCGGCGACACCCGATGCCGGCACTGCGATAACCGCGAGGTCGACGGGTCCGGACACGTCGTTCACCGATCCATAGGCCGTAACCGACTGCACATGGGCAGCATTCGGATTGATCGGATAGACCGGACCGTTGAAACGCGTCGCCAGAAGGTTATGGAATACTTCGCCGCCGATGGTGCCCCTGGAGCGCGATGCTCCCACAACTGCAACCGTCCGGGGCGTGAAGAAACTCTGCAGCGACGCCACGCTTGCTTTCCGTTCGAGTTGCTCGAATCGTTCGATTCCCTCGGGTGACAAGGAGGTGACGACCTCGACCTTGACCTCGCCGGGTTCCGCACGCAATCGCATAGGGAAGCCACTGCGACGGAAAACCTCGATCATGCGGTGATTCTCGGCCAGAACGTCTGCCTCGAGCACGGCGATGCCGTTCTGTTCGGCGGCCTCCGCCAATTGCGCCAGAAGCAACGTTCCAAGCCCCCGGCGCTGGTGGGCGTCGGACACGGCAAAGGCCGCCTCCGCTCGGTCGGTCTCGATTCGCCGGTACATCGCTTCGCCCACCACCCGCTCTTCCGAGCCGGTGGTGGCAATCAACCCGTAGCGATCTTTGTAGTCGACGTCGACTTCCCACGCCGCAGCCCGTTCGAGGTTTGCCGCACCGGACCAGAATCTCAGGGCGCGGGATCGGCGGGAGAGACCCTCCAGGAACGAACGCACCGCCGTCTCGTCCCCCTTCCGCACCGGGCGTATGCGAACCGTCGACCCATCTCTCAGCACGACATCTGCTTCCCTGGAAGATGGATAGAACCCGTTCATGTGTCCAATCTTAGTTATCCCAGCGATTGGCGGTTTGTCGGCTTCAAACCACTCACCGATGGGGCCGGGGCTATAGGATCCCCAGACATGACCCTAGGGGCGGGTGTCGTGATAATCGTTGGCCTAGTCATCGGCTGGGCCATCCAGATGGCTCTCGCATATCGCCAAGCGGCCGTCTACCAAAGTCATGTGGGCACGCTCAGGCGACTCGGGCCCAGCGCCACCGGCCGAAGTGGCTCCAGGGTCAAGGGCATCGCGTACTGCACCCTTGCGAGGGATCACGCTGGAAGAGTGGCGGGCGCAGAGACACTTCGCGGGCTCACGGTCTTCGCCCGCCCCCGCCCCCGGCCCGATCTCGTCGGCCGCCCCCTCGAGGAGCTCGTCTGCACGGACTCTGCCTCGTCCGTGGAATGCGCCATCTCCGACGCCGCCACAGCTCTCCTTGCGCACCAAGAGCAACAAAAGCAGCATGAATCCGCCGACGCTTCAGGGGGTGATCCATGGACGCACTAGCACGACTCGCCGAGGGCTTCATAGGGCTGTTCCAGGAGGGAGCCGATTTCTTTGTCGCGCTCCTTACCGGAATTGTCCCGCTCCTGCTCGTGTTGTTGACCTTTGTCAACGCTCTGATCAGGTTCATAGGCCCTGAACGAATCGACCGCTTTGCCGTGTTCGCAGCACGGCCCGGTATCGCCTTCCTCCCATTGCGTTACCTGGTGCTGCCGGTGCTCGCAGTCTTCTTTCTGACCAACCCGATGGCCTACACGATGGGGAGGTTCCTTCCCGAGCGCTACAAGCCTGCCTTCTACGATTCCGCTGTGTCTTTCGTGCACCCACCTCTGGGCATCTTTCCTCATGTCAACCCCGGTGAACTATTCGTCTATGCAGGCATAGCAGCAGGGTTGACAAGGCTCGATCTTCCGCTCGGCGATCTAGCCATTCGCTATCTGCTGGTTGGGCTGGTTGTCATCCTCATCAGAGGCATAGTTACCGAGGTCATTACGTCGATCATGATGGGCCGGCGCGCAAGCGACGGAGGCACTGAGGATTCGGTCGCAGGAGCGAAGGCGTGAAGGGCCTGACGGCATTGCTCGAGCGGATCGGCCGGAGCGTCGGGGGCATCGTTGGAGCTCTGTATCAGGCGGGCCGCGACGCAGTCGAGACCGTGCTCCGGAATGTGCTTCCTTTCATGGTCTTCATCTCGCTGGTCATCGGGATCATCAACGCTTCAGGTATCGGCGACTTCATCGCCGACACGCTCTCACCGTTGGCTTCGAGCGTTGTCGGGCTGATCATCCTCACGATCATCGTCGCCCTTCCGGTGCTATCGCCGCTGCTGGGCCCCGGCGCCGTCATCGCCCAGATCATCGGGACACTTCTCGGCTCGGAGATAGCAAGAGGCAATATTCCACCCCAGTACGCCCTGCCTGCGCTGTTCGCCATCAACCCTCAGGTGGGTTGTGACTTCA
>JALZIC010000004.1 GCA_030860455.1 Actinomycetota bacterium | reverse complement strand
TCACCACTGCGGATCGCTCGATGTCATCGGTCACGGTTGCAATGAGCGCCGGATCCGCGACCGCAGCTGCGCGTTTGCAACCGTATTGAGATGGCAGCAACAGCGCTACATGTGCTCGGACTGCAACAAGACCAGTCGCGAGCGCCACCCCGAGATCGCCGGGCGCCGGTCGATCACCAACCGCTTCCGAAGACGGTTGTTCGAGCGGGCTTGCGCCGAGCCGGTCACCGACGTCGCCTCCTCCGAAGGTGTCTCCGGCTACCGAGTCGAAGAGGCCTTCGAGCACCACGCCACCGCCGCACTGGTCGATCGTAATATCCCCCCACCCCGGGTACTGGCGATCGACGAGAGCGCGTTCCGCAAACGATTCCGCTTCCACACCGTGTTCTCCGACCCCGAACGTGGCCACGTCATCGACCTCGTCGAGGGACGCGGCCGGGGATCGGTTTACGGCGGCTTGGTGGCGATGTCTGACCAGGTCAGAGCCCATATCGAGACCGTCGTGATCGACTGCCATTGGCCCTACCGCAGAGCCGTCGAAGACGTCTTGCCTCACGCCCGGGTGGTGGCGGACAAGTTCCATGTCATTCGCGCCGTCGATGCCGCCGCCCACCGGGTCCGGGTTCGCCACGGCCGCCGCATCCGGGTCGTCGGCCGCGACGGAGGCATCGCCCGACAGCACAACCCTCGCTTCTATCCCCGAAGTGTGGCGGAGCCGCTGGACCTTCATGAGACGGGCCCACAAGCTCACCGACGGGGAACGGGATTGCCTCGCCGCCATGTTCGAGCTCATTCCCGAGATCGGCGTCGCGTGGCGGCTCAAAGAGCAGTTCGCGGCGATCTACGAGGCGCCCGATCGGGCCGAGGCGGAGCGACGTCTCGAGGTTTGGATCGACCACATCATCGAAGCCGACCTGCCCGAGTTCACCAACCTCTGGCGCACGCTGCAGTGGTGGATCGAGCCGATTCTCGCCTACTTCGACGACCGCGTCACCAACGCCTTTGCCGAGGGGATCACCAACAAGATCAAGGTCATGAAGCGGCGCTCCTACGGGTTCAGAGACCCGGTGCGCTATCGTCAGAAGGTCCTGTTGAGTTGTCGCCGCCGACCTGGCCAACATGGCTAACCACCGTCTTTCGTGAAGAGCCCACAAACACCGACTTGACGCGACGGCCGTCGTGAATGACAACCGAATAAGGAACACTTCGCGATGACAACTCCGGACCTGACATGTGGCGCGTCGACGCCTCAGTGGGAATCATTTTATGGCAAGCCGAGGACCTGCCGACAATCAGGCTTCTAAGTCCTCGCCGGTGTCGTTCTCCGATCGACGTCCGTACTGATCGGGGATCGATCCCCATCCCCAGATCGGGACCGGCAATGCAGGTGCTTCTCCGTAGAGTTCCTCGGGGTCGACGCCCACTTCCTCGACCCGGCAATGATGCTCCCAGTCGTCCCCGAAGTCGAAGACGAACACGAACTCGTCTCCCTTTGCGAGGGTGGACGAGACGCTGATCCGCTGCTGGTCCAGGGTGCCTGGGGAGTCCGGGTCCGGAAAGCCGATCTCCCTCTGGTCCGCAAGCCTGAAGTCGTGCAGATGAGAAAGATCCCAGCGTGCGAAGTGGAGGTTGATCGCATCAGCCAAGTCTCCGAAGTCGTGGCCGGGCCCGACCAAAAGGACGCGACCGGGCCCCGGATCCAGGACAATACCGCGGCCGCTTACCAGCTCCACGCGGATCGTCATCCAGCCGTTCATCGTCCCGAGAGCCGTTCGACTTCTTCGATGTCGATATCGAGCACATATGTGATGAGGGCGAGTTCACGTTCGCGCAGGGCTCCGCGAGCCTTGGTCAGACCGGCAAGAGACATCTCGGCCGTGCGCATCGCCTCATTGCTCATGATTCCGAGATTATCTCTCAGCCGCCATCGATGGATCCCCTTCGCACTTAGGCGCCGTCGGCAGAGCTGACATTCAAGAGTCGAGCGCGATCGCAGGTAGACCCATGCAACGCTGGCCCAAAGACGTCGGGCGCTTCTCAACCGGGCAGGAACGAGAACCTCACCTTGCGCTGAGGGTTGTCGCGGTTGAGGTCGACCAGCACGATGCTCTGCCACGTTCCCAGAGTGAGCGAGCCGTCCACCACCGGGAGCACAACCGACGGCGCCAGAAACGCCGGCAACACGTGATCTGCGCCGTGGCCCGGGGAACCGTGCTGATGGACGTACCGGGCGTCGCGCGGCAGGGCTCTGTCCAGGGCTACGGCCAGATCCTCCTCCGAACCGGACCCGGTTTCGATCAGCGCCAAGCCGGCAGTTGCGTGCGGGACGAAGACGTTGACCAGACCATCACCCCCCTGCTCGGCCACAAAGGCGGCTATTTCATCGGTGAGGTCGGTGAATGGATTCGCGGATGTATCCACCAACTGCACTTTCGAGTTCACTTGGTCCTCCTTTGAACCGAGTGGGCGGCAAGTGTGCAGCATTCACATCCCCCACCCACTCGTCGTTGGTTAACGGGGCTTACGCCTCAGGGCGCGCCCCTTTATTCGCTCCCACACATAACGTTCCTCCGCATCGAGCCCCATCACCCGCAGGGACAAGAGGTATACGACCGCCGCGAGCGCGATGCCCGGAAGCTCGATGAGCACGCCCTCTCCGGGGACCAACCGCCACGCAAGTGAAGCTCCCATCGCGAGTAGGGTCGCGCCGACCGGCTTCAAGAAGGAGCGCCCGAAGGGTTGCACTCCAACGAGTAGCTTGGCTTCGATGACGCGCACCGAGTTGATCAATGCCGTTACCGTTGCGTCGACCACGGCCATCCCTATTGCGCCGTAACGCGGCACGATGAGAAAGGCGAGTCCGACGTACAACCCGACGGCGACGATGGAGTTGATGAAGTTGACTCCGGGTCGCCCCGTCATGGAGATCACGTAGCCGGTGGGCCCCGTGCCGGCGTAGAAGACGTTGCCGATTGCGAGAATCACCACCAGGGGCGCAGCATCTAGTGCCCTCGAGTTGAAGATGCGCACGAATACATCCGGGTAGAGCATGAGGAGGCCGAACACGGGGAAAGAAAAGGTCGCAACCCATCTGGTGATCGTCTGGTAGAGGGACTCAAGGCGCCCGATCTCGCCCCTGGCGTAGAGGTCGGACACGACCGGCGCCCAGATATTCACTATTCCGCTCAGGAAGATACCGCCCGGCCCTTGTAGAGCCAGCGCGATCGCAAACAGCCCCACGGGAACATTGCTTTCGGTGAATAGCTTCAGCACGACGATGCCGAGGCCAAGCGCCTGCACGTTGAACAACGACGCTCCCAGTTGCGGCAGAGCGAACCTGATCATCGGCCGGGCGACGGGCCGGCGATCCGCAGCGCGCTCCTCGACACTGAGCATCCGCCGGTAGTAGTAGGCGGCGGCCAGCACGCCGATTCCCATGGAGAGACTGAGGGTCACGACGGCGCCGGTGACGGCGAACCCTGCGACCAGGACACCGACGCCGATCAAAAAGCGCGCCGTTGGCTGGATGATGTTGCCGACGATGACCGAAGGCACCATTGTCTTGTAGGCCTGCGTGCAGTAACGCAGCACCTGCATCAGGGCAAAGAGAGGCACGTAAGCCGCGCCGATGCGCAGCAGATAGGCGAGTTGTTCGCGTTTCGCCGGCGAAGCGGAAAAGGGTGTCGCCAAGAGGTCGGCGCCGACGATCAGGACGGCCACCACAATGGCCGAGGAAACGACGGCGCCCCGCAGGCCGACGCGCCCCGCACTGCGCGCTCCGGAGGGATCTTTGACGGCACGCGCCGCAGAGATGAAGTGCATCGACGCGTAGTTGAAGCCGCCCAGTCCCACGATGCCCGCGATCGAAAGCACCTGGGTGACGAACCTGTAGAGACCGAAGCCCCCGATGCCAAGGAAGCTGGGACGAGTCGCAACGACGCTGAACAGAAACGCCAATCCGCGCTGGGAGATCTGTCCGATGATCTGGACCGCTCCCCCGCGGGCGACGGTCGCGACGTCGGCTGCGGCTTCGGACGACAGGCTCGCTCCGTCGAGCGGGTCGTCGGCCTGAGTCACACTGAAGCTGAGAAGCGGCCGTCCCGGCGGGGCTCGATCGACCAGAGGTTCATGGGCGCGCCGACGCCCTGCCCGCCATCACCGTTCCGAGAACGGCCGCCAGCACGATCGCTCCGGCAAGCGACACCGCCGCAACCGTTCCCGAGAACGGTCCGCGCACGACCGCAAGCGCGGCAATCCCAGCCACCGTCACCAGCGAGAAGCCCAGTGCCGGGGCCATAGCGATCCCTTCGGCCCACGAGGCCCCCGGCCAACACCATCGCAGGAGGAAGACCCCGGGCAGGATCAGGAGGGCGAGCCCGCCGAGAACACGAAGGATGTGGAGCGCACCGGAGACGCCGCCTGCCGCAGTGGCCTCGTCGGGAGGCTCCCCGGGCAGTTGTGATCCTGAAGAGGTCAGCCTTCCATCGTGCAGGTACCAGACCTCGGTGTCTCCGGTGTCCGGCCCTTCTGCCTCGCCCGACGCCACCTCGGCATTGGCCCCAGCCGGGTTGAAGGCGCTGGCGACGACGACGATCGGACTACTGCCGGAGCTCCGGATACCCTTTCGGGCGTCGGTCAACAGCGCCGGTGACACCCGATCGTAAGTGGCGTCTCCCGTAGTCGTGGGCTTTTCCGCCAGGTAGTTCTCGAGTGAGCCGAGATAGAGGTAACCCTGGTCGATCTGACCGGGTGGGAGGCCGTAGCGCGACGTGTTCCCCGACAGCTTCGTATGTCCCCAGATCTGCGGCGACGGCTCATCGTCGATCACGAACACCACAGGGCGGTCTTTGTCGCCCACTGTCAACTGTGCCCGCAATGCGTCCAGGTCGGCGCGCTCGTCGGCCGAGAGCCACCCTCCCTCCGGCTTGTTCCAGCCCGAGACCTCGAACCCGGTCTTGAAATTGTAAGCGATAACCGCAAGGACCAACCCCATACCGGCGACCGCGACCAGGCGCCCGATGCCTCCACCGTCTCCCGCGGACAGGGCCGCCCGAGCAACAAAATACGCGCCGATCCCCACCAGCAGCACCCAGGACAACGTCGTGTTGAAGAAGCGGTAGTAGGGATAGGTCAAACCGGCGAGAAAACCGAACACGCCGGCGAGCGGTGCGAGCCACACGATCGAGATTCGCGCAAGGTCACCCTTTGCGGCCCTTCCCGCCATCACCACCAACCCGACGACGCCGATGATGAACAGCGGCCCGTTGAGCACCGGATTCATCGCTGCAACCCAGCCCTTCAGACGTTCGACGAAGAAGGCGCTGTCATAGGGCGGTGGGAGGGCCGCGTCGGCCAGAGAGGCCGATTGCCCCCAGATGCCGGCGGTCCAGATGCCCAGGGTCAGCACCGCCGCCACGAACGCCGCCAGGAGCATTGGCCCGTCGTCCCTGATTACCGCCCGCAGGTCGCCGCGTCCGGCGACGAGGCGCACCACGGCCATGGCGCCCAGCGCAAGGCAGAAGATAACCAGCGTGGTGGGATGGGTGAAGCCGGTAAGGACGAGCAACCCACACAACGTGATTCCCGCCCCCCAGGAGCGGCGCGCCAGCGTCAACAACGGCAGCGCCGCGGCCAAAAAGAACAGGGTCAGCAGATTGTCGAGGTAACCGACGAAGGGCGGAGTCAGCAGGAGCGCTCCGGTAGCGAAGGCAACCAGGTGCCACGCCAGGGGATCTCGAAAGTGCTGGTAGGCGAACGCCGCCACCAACAGCGAGGTCAGCACGGGAAGACCGATCATCAGCAGAACCGTCGTCTGGAGCGAGGCCACCCCCCCAACCTGTCGCAGGAACGCCCCCATTACCGCGGCGGATACCCGGTAGCCGCCGGCGAACATGTCGAAGGCGCCCTCGATCTGGAGGAGCTTTACGGGCTCCTCGGACAGCAGCACCTCCGTCCGCCACGTGTAGTAGGCGGGGTCCTTGGTCGGCGCTACGCGACCTGGGTCGGCGACGAAGGTCCAGCCGTACAGCGCCAGCAGGATGGCTACGGTGGCCAAATAAGCGAGCGGATGCCCCAGCACACGATCGAGGACGGGGGGGCGCGTGAACAAGGTGTCGTTGCGGGCGCGGTCGGTCATGATCGTGGCGGTCATCCGACGATGATCTTACCTGTGGACATATCGGCCCACTAGGTTTTGCACTTGAGCCCGGGCAGCAGGCGGGAGGGGATCGACATGGCAAACAGTTTGTCGTCCGGCTCGAACCCGCCGGCGCCGAGGAGCTTCGTGTCGGGCCGGACGGTGTTATCTGTTACCCGGTATGTCGCCAGGAAATCGGCGACCTCGCCCACGGTGACGTCGCGCTCCTCCATGACGTCGTCGAACAAGAACACCTCGGTCGGCCACACCGCCCGCGTGATGGGTCCGAAGCGCTCGTCGATGTCAGCGGCGATCTCCTTGGGATCTATCCCGTAGCCTCCGATGTCGGCGGCGTCGGGTTGCTGGCCGTGGTCTGCGGTCAGTACAATCCCCCACTTGCCCTCGCCGACGATCCTGTCGAGCGATGTGAGGATGACCTCCAGCTGATCGTCGGTGGCAACAAGGGAATCGTGGACCTCCTCCGATGC
Organism: Actinomycetota bacterium; assembly: GCA_030860455.1. GTDB lineage: Bacteria > Actinomycetota > CADDZG01 > CADDZG01 > WHSQ01 > JACDDL01. The sequence goes on along the minus strand of JALZIC010000004.1, from coordinate 3,003 downwards.
CATGTTGAAGTAGTGGCCCACGCGGTCGATCTGCTTGAAGTTGGTGAACAGCAGGTCGGTGAGCCGGTCGTCCCCGTAACCCTCCTGCCGGATGAGGTTCATCATCGCCCGCGTGTGATAGGCGATGAACGCCGGCGTTTCCTCCCAGTGCTCCCGGTTGTCCTCGTCCAACCAGGCATGCTCGCCCCAGGCGCCGTCCTTTGCGCCGTCGGCCGCGTCGAGACGGTCGAGGTCGGCCTGCAGGCCCGGGGTATCCACCAGCGCGGGGGGCAGCCGGTAATGGTCCTCGTTGGTGATCCAGTCGTTGGTTTCGATGTCGAGCCACACGGCGTCGTCCCTGTCGCCGCCTGGTTTCTCGGCGCCCTTGCCGATCATGCCGAGATGCCACGGTTCGTAGCCGACCATCCCAACCAGCGGCCGGTTCTCGTGGGCCTCGTCCCAGCTCTCGGCGAGGGCTGGCACCTCGAGAAAGCGGGTCGACTCGCCCTTGAGAAATGCGTCAACCACGGTGCCCTCCTCGTCGCGCACGGGGATGCCCGTGATGCCGTGCTTGTCCGGGTAGTCTCCGGTGCCAAGCGTTGTATGGACTGCGGGGGTGACCGAGGGGGAGGATCCGACGGTCGCGTTGGCGTACAGGGTCCCCTCCTCCATCATCTCCTTGAGCACCGGCCAGCTTTCCGGCCACTGGTCGAGCACGTTCCAGCCCCCGCCGTCCCACACGATGCTGAGGATGAGCCGCGGCCGGTCGTCCGAGAGAACCGCCTCGCGCGGCGCCACCTCGCGCATCGGCTTGCCGTCCGAGCCAATCGACCCTCCCATGACGCGTGCGATGGTCGGCGCTATGTCGGCGGTGGTCACCGGCCGATCGATGGCTCCACGCGCCGGAAACACACCGGGGCCGTACAGGACAATGGGGATGCGCTGTAGATAGGGCCAGGGGCCCGAATGGCTCCAGCCACCTGCCCCGCTTGCGAGATAGGCGGGCTTCACCGGGAGCAGCGCGATCTGGCCCGAACGCTCCGGATGGTAACCACGAACCGTCCGGGTCAGCCAGGACGGAGGCAGCGCGCACGCCTGGCGGGTGGCCGAGAGCGCCTCTTCTTCGGTCCCGAACCAGCTCGAAGCACCCATCGCAGCACCGGTCAAAGCCACGATCGCGACGATCAGGAACACGGCGATTCGACGAGCACGTCGTGTCGCGCCGAAACGCGATGTCAAAGCTGCGACCCGCCCCCGGACTCTGCGGTGAGCGGCGCGCCCAGCAGACCGGCGCGCCGAAACCACATACCGATCGCGACGACCCCGATTAGAAAAGCAACCCCCATGGCGGATATGAGCACCGGCCCCAGGCCGTCCCACAAGAGCTTCATGATTGCGGCAGCCACCACCCATGCGAGGTTGTAGGCGATGTCATACAGGGAAAATGCTCGGCCCCTGAAGTTGTCCCCCTGGGCCTCCTGCACCATTGTGTCAAGCGAGATCTTCCCCAAAAAGAAGCCGAACCCCAGGCAGAAGGTAAGCACCCCAAGTGTGATCGGCAGCTCGAGTGCACCGAGAACCGCAACTGCAACTCCTGCTATCGCACTTGCCGCGAGCACCAGTTGCGCAGTGGTCGATACCCGCTCGCTGAGGCGGTTGGCCATCATGAAACCGAGCGCTGCACCGGCTGCGCCTGCGCCTCCGGTGATCAGCAGCACCCCGAGGTCGTCGTTGGCGAGGAGGTCACGGGAGACGAACCCAATCCCCACGATGGAGAAGCTCCACAACAGGCGCAGCCAAAAGTACGTCGTTATCGAGGCCGCGGCCTTCGGGGTTCGCGCAACCTCCTGCACGCCGTCGAGAATGTTTCGGGCCACGCGCGCAATCTCCTGCGTAAAGGTGGACTTGGAGCGCGCCTCGCCGGCGCGCCGGATGCCGAGAGCGAAGAACGCCCCTGCACCGTAGACGAGAGCGCCGGCGAGCACTATGGGCTCTGCGTCGAGCACCGTTGCGGCGACGACTGCGACGCCGGCGCCCCCGAGCTGAAAGATGGCGCCGCCGAACTGTGAGAGCGCGTTGGCCTCGACGAGCGATGAGCGGTCGACGGTCTCGGGAAGCGCAGCCGACTTCGTTGCAAGCACGACACGCGTGGACGCGAGCGTCAACAAGAACGCCAGGAACAACGCCAGGTCCCCCACCGAGGTGGTCCCCGCCAACCCTATGAGCGCGATGACTACCGCGCGCAGGCCGTTTGCCACGAACAGCAGTCTTCTTCGATCCCAACGGTCGATGACCACCCCCAGGAACGGACTGATGATCGTATAGGGGATAAAGATGTAGAGCACGATGCGCAGGAGCTCGTCCGGAGAACGAGCACCTTCGACATCAAAACCCTTCTGCCCGCCGAAGACGATGAGCTTTGCAAGCGCCCCCTGCACCAAACCGTCGCCCGCCTGAGCCAGGAACTGGGCACCCATCAGGAAGCTGAAGTCCCGCTGCTTGACAAGCAGGGTCGCGCCCTGTTTCAGCATCCCCATCTGTGCCTCGTCCCGCAGATTACCGGCGCATTCGAGCGCCCCTGCATCGCCGACGGCTGCGTTGCTTCGTCGCTCACGTACCTCCAGTACGCTCGACTCCTAGCGCCTTGCCCTCGGCGCGCCGGGACGCTCTCGGTGCAGGCGCTACCTGCACGACGAGGCACTACTCGTCCCCCACGGTCAGGTCGCCCTCGAGGTAATCCCCCGGCCCGAAGGAGTCGATCTTCTCTGGACTTAGAGCCTGCAGGTAGTCGGTGGAGAACGCGCCGGCGAAGAGCGTTTCGTCCAGACGCCCCTCCGGAACCAGGTCCGATCCCGGAGCGCCGTCGGGGATGTTCTCGCCGATCGTGTAGGTGCCGATGTAGGAAGCGATGTCGTCCATGCTCACACCTTCCGACTGGAGGGCGTCTTCGTCGATGAAGATGTCGACGGTAGTGATCTTCTCGACCACGTCCCCGAACCTGGATTGGATGTCGCGTTCGAACTC
>JALZIC010000027.1 GCA_030860455.1 Actinomycetota bacterium | reverse complement strand
GCTGAGGTCAGGTTGCAGGCAGAGCGGCGAGGAGGGACGGGCAAGGGGCCGTCGCGCCAGGCGCGCAGCGCCGGCAAGGTCCCGGCGATCGTCTACGGGCGCGGGATGGAGCCGCTCTCGATAACGGTCGACCGGCGGGAGTTCGTCACCGCCCTTCTGACCGATGCGGGTATCAATGTCCTCCTGGACATCGAGGTCGACGGCGATACGACTCTTGCGCTAACCCGTGAGCTCCAGCGCGACCCGGTGCGCGGCACGCTTCTTCACGCGGATTTCGTCAAGGTCGATCGCACCACCGAGGTCGAGGTCGAGGTCCCCATCCACATCGTGGGGGAAGCTCCGGGGGCCAAGGAGGGAGGCATCCTCGAACAGCCGACCTTTACGGCACACGTTCGCTGCCTTCCCACCGAGGTGCCGGAATCGATCGAAGCCGACGTTTCGGGACTCGCGGTCGGAGACTCGCTGCGCGTTTCGGATCTTGCCGAGGGCAGGAGCTTCCACATACTCACCGACCCCGAAGAGGTCGTCGCCCACATCGCAGCCCCGATGTCCGAAGAAGAGCTCGAAGCCCTCGAGGCAGGGGCCGGAATCGAGCAGGAGCCGACCGATGTCGAACAGGCCGAGGCGGCCGCCGAGGAAGCTTCCGAGGACGCCGGGGAGACCCCCGCGGAGGGCGACGAGTAGCGGGTCCGAGAGGGGGCCCGCCTTCGGCGCTTCGGGTGTGCGAAGGATACTCCGGGGCGTCCGGTGGGGGTTGGGACGATCCAGGGCCGGCGACCTGATGGACGGCGACGAACGTTGGATCGTCGTCGGCCTCGGCAATCCGGGCGAACGCTATGCAGGCAACCGTCATAATGCGGGTGCAATGGCGCTAGAGGTGCTGCTTCGGCGCGCCGGCGCCTCCTTGAAGAAGCACAGGAGCGGCGCGCTGGTGGGGGAGGGGTCACTCGGGGGCCAACGCGTGGTCATGGCCCGTCCCACAACCCACATGAACGACTCGGGGAGACCGGTCCAGGCGCTCCTCCGGTGGTACAAATCCCCAAACGAACGGCTCATCGTGATCCACGACGAGCTCGACATCCCCTTCGGCGGGGTGCGAGTGAAGCAGGGGGGCGGCACCGCAGGGCACAACGGCCTCCGGTCGCTCGTGTCCCATCTATCCGGCCCCGACTTCGACCGGGTCCGAATCGGAATCTCGCGCCCGCGTGCGGGAGGTGACCCGGTGGGCTACGTCCTCGGTGACTTCTCCGCAGCCGAACGCAAGGAGCTTCCCGACCTGCTGGAGCGAGCCGCAGACGCGACCGAGCGAATAATAGAAGCCGGCCCCGAAGCCGCAATGAACACATACAACCCCCGCTAAGACAACGGCTGGCTCCGCCGTCCCAGCTGTGCCCGGTCTTGCTTTTCGCATGGGAGGAGCACCCCTCCTGGAACGGCACTTAAAGCCTGCGTGCCTGGAAGGAGGGGTGCTCCCGAGCACGTGCCTGGAAGGAGGGGTGCTCCAAGCACCCTTTAGGATAGGAGGTAAGTGGCATCACTGGCTCCCCTGCTCGATCTCCTTCCCGAAGAGCGCATCACGGCTCTTCTGAACGCGCGCGGCAACGTCACGGTCGCCGAGCCGGCGCGCCCCTTTCTGCTCGCCGCTTTGATGAGGTCGTCCGACCGCCCCCTGCTGGTGGTTGCGGGGCGCTCGGAGGAGGCCGAAGGGCTGGCGCGGGATATCCGGGCGTTCCTGGGTCAGGGAGGCGCCGAAGTTTTCCCCGGGTGGGAGGTGCTCCCTGGCGAACCGCTGTCGCCGTCAATCGAGACCATGGGCCGGCGACTCCATGTTCTTGCCCGCCTCGATCGGGGCGACCGCTTCGTGGTCGTGACCAGCGCCCAGGGAGCGACCCAGCTCGTGGCGCCCCCGCGCAAGGTGGAGTTGGTGACGCTCGCTAAAGGTGCTCAGGCGCCGCTGGAAGAGGTTACCGAGCGACTCGTGGCGGGCGGCTACGAACGCAACTACATGGTCGAGCGACGCGGCGAGTTCGCAGTGCGCGGCGGCATCCTCGACGTGTTTCCTCCCTCGGAGGAGCGGCCCGTGCGCGCCGAGCTGTGGGGCGACGAGATCACCTCCCTCCGGCAGTTTGCGCTTGCGTCGCAGCGCTCGCTCGGCGATGTGGATCGGGTTGCCGTCGCCCCCTGTCGCGAGCTGCTTGGCGACGACGTCACCAGGAGCCGCGCCGCCGAGCTCGTGGCTACAGACGACGACCCTGCCTTGGCCCAGCTTGCAGAGGGCATTCTAGTCCCGGGCGCCGAGCGCCTCCTGCCGCTGATCAGCGACGGTCTCGTTCCGCTTGCGTCGCTGCTGCCCGACGGCTCCACTGCGGTGATCCTCGAGCCGAAGCGGGTGCGGGACCGGGCCGACGAGATCATGGATCAGGTGGCCGAATGGTCCGGGATCTCGGGAACCCTCGAACGTCACTACGGGGGCCTGGACGAAACCCTTGCCCCCGCGGCCCATGTGATGCTCATTTCGAGCTTTACGGAGCCGGATTCGGCGGTGCTCCCGGCCGACACCTGGACGGGCGCCGCCGGCCACCCCGAGCAGGTCGTCGACCGCCTCAAACGACTGGTAGAGGACGGTTATCGAGCCGTGGTTGCGGCCTCCATGGAGGCCACGGCCCAACGGCTCAGTACGAACCTCGGTTCGGCAGGGCTCGGGGCGCCGCTGGCCACCACCGCCCCCAACGCTGATTCGGAGCCGGGCGCCTCGGTGGTCGTGGCCGAGCTGGGGCGGGGGTTCGTGCTTCCCTGGGCTCGTCTTGCGCTGGTCGCGGAGTCGGACCTCACCGGAAGGCGCTCGGGCGCAGCACGGGAGCGCCTAAAGGCCCGCCGCAAGCAGACCACCGGCCAGCTCGATCTGGCCGAGGGGGACCTCGTCGTGCACGAGATGCACGGGATCGGTCGTTATGCGGGCATGGTCGAGCGTGAGTTGCTCGGCGTCCACCGCGAATACCTGATCGTTGAGTACGCCAAAGAGGACCGTCTCTACGTCCCCAGCGACCAGGTCGACCTGGTTTCGAAGTACATCGGGGGAGACGCTCCGAGGATGAGCCGGCTGGGATCCTCGGAGTGGTCCAAGGCGAAATCGCGTGTTCGCCGCAAGACGCGCCAGATAGCGCACGAGCTGGTGCAGCTCTACTCCAAGCGTCTCCATGCGCAGGGCTTTACCTTTCCTCCCGATACACCCTGGCAACGCGAGCTCGAAGATGCGTTCCCCTACGAAGAGACACCCGATCAGCTGCGAGCGGTGGACGAGGTCAAAGACGACATGGAGCGTCCGCTCCCGATGGACCGGCTGGTCTGCGGCGATGTCGGCTACGGCAAGACCGAGATCGCGGTGCGTGCTGCGTTCAAGGCGGTGCAGGCCGGCAAACAGGTCGCGGTGTTGGTTCCCACGACGATCCTGGCACAGCAGCATCACGCGACGTTTGTCGATCGCGTCCGTAACTTCCCCGTCAGAGTGGAGATGTTGTCTCGTTTTCTGTCCCAGGGGGAAGCCAAGAAGGTCACCACGGATCTTGCGGATGGCAAGGTCGACATCGTCATCGGTACCCACAAGCTGCTGCAGCCCGAGATCAAGTTCAGCGACCTTGGCCTGATCATCGTCGACGAAGAGCAGCGGTTCGGCGTCGAGCAGAAGGAGAAGCTCAAGCGCCTGCGAGCCTCGGTCGATGTCCTCACGCTCACCGCCACGCCGATACCGCGCACGCTCGAGATGGCGATGTCGGGCATACGGGATATGTCGATCATCGATACGCCCCCCGAAGACCGGCATCCGATCATGACGTACGTGGGGGAGCGCGACGAGCTCACCATGGCGTCTGCAATCCGACGCGAGCTGCTGCGCGATGGACAGGTCTTCTACGTTCACCATCGCGTAGAGACGATCGACCACGCCGCGCGTGAGCTACAGGAACTGGTACCCGACGCCCGCATCGGTGTCGCGCACGGACAGATGAACGAGCACCTGCTCGAACAGGCGATGCTCGACTTCGGCGATGCAAAGACCAACGTGTTGGTGTGCACGACGATTATCGAATCCGGGCTCGACATTCCGACCGTCAACACTCTGGTCGTGGGGCGCGCCGATCTCCTCGGCCTGTCGCAGATGTATCAGCTGCGCGGCCGAGTCGGGCGCGCGCACGAACGCGCCTATGCATATCTGTTCTTTCCACCGGAGCGCGCTTTACGTGAGGGCGCTCATGAGCGGTTGAAGACCATCGCCGAGCACACCGGTTTGGGGTCCGGCTGGCGCATCGCCTTGCGCGACCTCGAGATCAGGGGGGCCGGCAACCTTTTGGGCGCCGAGCAGCACGGCCATATAGCAGAGGTGGGCTTCGACCTCTACGTGAAGCTCATGGCGTCCGCAGTTGAAGAAGCCAAGGGCCAGCCGTGGCACGAGGACGGTGAGATCCGCATCGACCTCCCGCTCAATGCTTTCATCCCCAAGAAATATGTGGCCGACGAAAACCTCAGACTAGAGGCCTATCGCCGGATCGCCTCGGCGCGCACCGGCGAAGACCTGGCCGAAGTGAAGGCCGAGTTGGCCGATCGCTACGGCGCTCCGTTGCCGGGCCCGGTCGAGGCGCTCTTCGAGGTAGCCGAGCTGCGGGCCTTGATGATGTCTGCGGGCATCTCGGAGGCCGCTACGGTGGCAGGCAATCTGCGCATCCGGCCGGTCGAGCTCGAGGAGTCCCGCCAAGTGCGGCTGGAACGGCTCCTCCCCCAAGCCGAGTGGCGCCCGGCGACCCAGACCCTTCTCGTACCGGAGAAGAGCATCCCCAAACAAGGGGTTGTCGGCTGGACGACAAGCCTGTTGAAGCAGTTAGTCTCGGCGACATGAGGCGGTTACTGGGAGCGCTGCTGGTTGTGGCCATGATGGCCGGCGTCGCCTGTGGCGGCGGAGGCAGTGGGAATCCTCTCGAGCAGTCCGCCGCTACCGTCAACGGCGAGAAGGTCGCCGCCGACGACATCCGTGACGAGCTCGCCGCCTTCAAAGAGACCGACCAGTACAAGCAGCTTGCACAGCAGCAGGGCGCCGACGCCATCAGCAGACAGTTCGAGCAGGTCACGCTGGCCCGCCTGGTGCGGCGCGCCGTCCTGGTCCCCGTCGCCGAGGAGATGGGCATCGAGGTCTCCGACGATGAGATCGACCAGCAGCTCGAACAGGTCAAGGCCCAGCTGCCCAATGAAGAGGCCTTCGACAAGGCCCTCGAAGAGCGGGGCTTCACTCTCGAAGAAGTGAAGATGCTGTTTCACGACCAGCTGATCGAGCAGAAGCTGCAGCAGGAGGTGACCGCCGACGCGGGCCCGACCGAGGAAAGGGTGCGCGCGGAATACGATGCCAATCCCGCCGCCTTCGACGAGACGCACTACCAGCACATTCTGGTCAAGGAGGAAGGAACCGCAAAGGACCTGGCCTCGCGCCTTCAAGAGGCGCCGGCAGGTAAGGTCGACAGTCTTTTCCCCAAGCTCGCCAAGGAGTTTTCGGAAGACCCTTCGGCGGCCGAGAACAGCGGCGATCTTGGGTTCCTGCCCTCGGGCCAGCTCGTGCCGGAGTTCGAGGAGGCCGCCGCGAAGCTGGACGTGGGTGAAGTGTCGGCCCCAGTTCAAACCGAGTTCGGTTTCCATGTCATCCGGGTCACTGGCCGCCGCAGTCTGTCGTTCGAGGAGGCGAAGCCACAGCTCGAGCAGTCGCTTGGCGCCAGTGAGGGCGAGGCCGCCTGGACGAGCTTCGTGAAGAAGGCCTATGAGGACGCGGACGTCGAGATAAACCCGCGCTTCGGCGAGCTCGACCTCGACACCCAGCAGATCGTGAACCCCGGCGCCGACCAGGTCCCCGGCGCGGAAGAGCCCGAAGAGTAAGGGCGGTCTGCCTCATCGTATGCCCCTGCTCGTAGTCCCACTGGGACTCGAAGAAATCGGGTCGCTGACGCTGGACGAGTGGGACGCTCTGACCCGTTGTCGGCGCGTGTTCTTCGAGCGGCCGGACCACCCCCTCCGTGCTCGCCTCGAGTCGGCCGGCGTGGTGACGGGGCCGTTCGACGACGAACCGGCCGCCGCCTGGGACGGCTGGGCGCTCGTGGCGGATCCCGCCTCCGCACGGGTGGTCGAGCTGGCCCGCGCCGGCGCGCAGGTAAGGAACGGCGCCTCCGACTTCCCCGACAACCTGACCGCCGCTTACGGCGCGCCCGTCGCGCGCTCTGGGGGCGCTGGGTTCGCCGGTGTGGTATCGGTTATGGCCAGATTGCGGGGCCCCGACGGATGCCTATGGGATCGGGAACAGACGCATCTATCCTTGGAAGCGCACCTTCAGGAGGAGGCCTACGAAGTCCTCGAGGCGATCGACGAGGGTCTGCTCGGCGTGGAGCTTGCCGAGGAGCTCGGTGATCTGCTCCTCCAGGTCGTGTTCCACGCACAGCTCGCCGGCGATGATGGCCGCTTCGGCATCGGGGATGTCCTCGACGCGCTCGAGGCCAAGCTCGTCCATCGCCATCCACACGTCTTCAGCGAAACCGAGGTCACGGACGCCGGCGAGGTCGTCCGCAACTGGGAGGCGATCAAGGCGGTCGAGAAGGGACGCTCGGATCCATTCGAGGGCATCGGGCGCGACCTCTCTGCTCTGCTGGCGGCCTACAAAACCCAGAAGAGAGCCGGGGGGGTCGGCTGGTCGGCGGAGGCCGGCGAAGCGGGTGACCGGGTGCGGGACGCGCTCGCCCGGCCCGTCGATGTGGCCTCGCTCGGAGAGGCGCTGTTTTGGTGCGTGGCCGTCGCCCGGACTGCCGGGATCGATCCCGAAGCGGCCCTGAGGGCACACACTGCGGAGTTCCGTAAATCCGCACCGGCTTTGCTAACTTCAGAAGTGATGGAAAAGGAGCCCAAGTGAGCGTCATCGTTGGTGTCATGGGCCGGGAGGTGCTGGATTCGCGCGGCAACCCGACGGTCGAGGCCGAGGTCGTCCTCGAGTCCGGCGCGGCCGGCTCTGCGATCGTTCCCTCCGGAGCGTCGACCGGTTCGCGTGAGGCGCTCGAGCTCAGAGACGGCGGGAAGCGCTACGGGGGCAAGGGCGTAAGGAAGGCGATCGCCAACATCGCCGAGGTCATCGAGCCAGCCCTGGTCGGCGCCGACGTCCTCGACCAGCGCGCCAACGACAGACTGCTCGTCGATCTCGACGGGACCGACGATAAGTCCAAGCTCGGCGCCAACGCGATCCTGGGGGTGTCCCTCGCCGCGGCTCACGCCGCTGCAGCCGAGCTCGGGCTCCCGCTGTGGCGCTATCTCGGCGGTCCCACCGCCCACGTCCTCCCGGTTCCGTTGATGAATGTGGTCAACGGGGGAGCCCACGCCGCCAACTCGCTGGACTTCCAGGAGTTCATGCTGGCGCCGGTGGGCGCTGCCTCGTATGCGGAAGCTCTCGAGTGGGGTGCGACCTGCTACCACGCCCTCGCAAACGTGCTCGAGGAGGATGGACTGGCAACGGGCGTGGGAGACGAAGGTGGCTTCGCCCCCGACGTGCGGTCGAACCTGCACGCGCTCGACCTCTTGATGGAGGGGATCGAGGCGGCCGGCTTCACCCCGGGGCATGACATTTCGATTGCGCTTGACCCCGCAACCTCGGAGATCCGCGAGGGCGATGGCTACGTACTCGCGTCCGAGGATCGAACGCTCTCGAGCGAGGAGATGGTTGCCTTCTGGGCTGGCTGGGTCGAGCGCTATCCGATCGTCTCGATCGAGGACGGCATGGCCGAAGACGACTGGGCCGGGTGGGTTGCGCTGACTCAGGAGATCGGAGGCCGGGTGCAGCTTGTCGGCGATGATCTCTTCGTCACCAGCCCGGAGATACTCGAGCGCGGCATAGCCGAGGGGGCGGCCAACTCGATCCTCGTAAAGCCCAACCAGATCGGAAGCCTGACCGAGACCCTCGACTGCGTGGCGCTCGCCCAGCGCTCGTCCTATTCGACCGTCATCTCGCACCGGTCTGGGGAGACCGAAGATGCGACGGTCGCCGACATCGCCGTTGCAACCGACGCCGGACAGATTAAAACCGGCGCGCCGGCCCGAGGCGAGCGCACGGCGAAGTACAACCAACTCCTGCGCATCGAGGACGCCCTCGGCGACGAGGCGCGTTATCCGGGGGCCGGCGCGTTTCCCAGGAGCGCCACGTCGTGAGAACCCCCGCGCTGGGACGGAGTGGCGGGGGGAGGGATCCGGCCGTCGACGAGGGCTCGTCCTGGGGGATCGGCCCCGGCGTGATCGTGCTCTTGCTCATCCTCGGCCTCGCCCTGTCGATGGCCATAGGTCCGACCCGCCAGCTGCTGGCGCAGCGCCGGCAGATCGCCGCCGCCGCCGACGCGCTGCGCAGGCTCGAGGCGTCGACCGCACACTACGAGGATCAGATCGAGCGGCTCAAGGATCCCGACTACCTCGAAGCGAAGGCGCGCGAGCAGATGGGCCTGATTCGCCCGGGCGAGAGGAGCTACATCGTGGTGCCTCCGCCCGAGCCCAAGAAGAAGAAGAAGGAGGAGCGGGCATCGGGTGCCTCCGACGGGGGGCTCGCCGAGACGACGGCCCCCGGGTTCGTTGGGGGGCTCCTGCGCTTCATAGGCATCGGCTAAGGGGCCCGGGCGCCGCCCACGCGCGCCCGGCTCTACGATCACTCGGATGGAGCCACTAAAGCATTCCGAAGCCGACCGCCGCACGGTCGAGGCGCAGCTCGGACGGCCACTTCGCGGGGACTGGGCGGTAGCCCGCCGCTGCCATCTCGGCGTACCAATGGCGATCGAAAACCATCCCCGGCTCGAGGACGGCGCACCGTTTCCGACCCTGTTCTGGCTGACCTGCCCGGTGCTGACTCGCCGGGTCAGCCGGCTCGAGGGAGCGGGCTACATGGTGGAGCTCAACGACGAGCTCGCCCGGGACGACACCCGGCGCGGCCGAATGGCCGAGGCGATCAGCCGCTATCGGGCCCGCCGTGATGCGCACTCGCCGATCGAGGATTCCGGAGCCCCGCCGGGCGGAGGCGCCGACCGGATCAAGTGCCTGCATGCCCATCTGGCACACGAGCTCGCGTGCCCGCCCAATCCGGCGGGGGCAGCGGCGCTGGCGACCGCCGGCTGGCCCGACTGCCGGACACCCTGCGTCGGTCAGGCATGAGGGTCGCCGCCATCGATGTGGGCACGAACTCCACCCGTCTCCTGGTCGCCGAAGAGCAGCCGGGGGGATTTCGCTCGATCGACCGCCGCATGGTGATCACCCGCCTGGGGCAGGGCGTCGACCGGCGCAGGGCCCTGGCCCCCGAGGCGCTCAAGCGTACCCTCGCAACCATCGCCGACTATGCGGCCGCCTGCGGGGATCTAGGAGTCGAGCGTCTGCGCGTCACGGGGACGTCGGCCGTGCGGGACGCCCACAACCGCAGCGAGTTCATGGAAGCGGTCAAGCTGCTTACCGGCGCCGAACCCGAGCTCCTGTCGGGTGAGCTCGAAGCGCGCGCCACTTACCTGGGGGCGGTGTCCGATCTCGATCCCGGGCAAGCGGTGCTGGTCGTCGACATCGGGGGAGGCTCAACCGAGCTGATACACGGATGGGAGGAGCCCGAGCAACTTGTGTCCCTGGATGTCGGGTCGGTGCGGATGTTCGAAAAGCACCTGGTCTCCGACCCCCCTGCACCTGCTGAGCTCGAGGCCCTCCGTGCCGAGGTGGGAGCGGCCCTCGGTGAGGCGAAACCCGGCCTGGGAGTTCCCGCCGGGACCCGTATGGTCGGTGTGGCCGGCACGGTGACCCAGCTCGCCGCCATCAACGCAGGCGTTGCGGTCTACGACCCGGACGTGACGCACCACGCGATCCTGAGCCACGGCGATGTGAGGAGGCTGGCGCGCCGCCTCGCGATCCTGCCCTACGAGCAACGCAAGAAGGTGAAGGCGCTTGTGCCCGGCCGGGTCGATGTGATCGTCGCGGGGGCCGAGATCCTCCTGTCGGTGATGGAGGCGTTCGACACACCGGAGGTGCTCACCTCCGAGAAGGACATCCTCGATGGCCTGGTAATGGGGCTGCTGACCGGCGACGCGCCGAGCTAAGCAACTAGTCAACGCCGCCCGGCGCGATAGCGTGATCTCCATGTCCGACACGGTCTGGGAGCCCGGCGACGATTACATCGAACGTGCCAACGTCACCCGCCTCATGCGGCGGCATGGAATCGACGACTACGAGACACTCGTCCGTCGCTCCCAGGACGATACCGAATGGTTCTGGGACGCGGCGATCGACGATCTCGGCATCGATTTCCATCAGCCCTACAGCCAGGTCCTCGACCTGGGCGCGGGGCCCGAATGGGCAAGGTGGTTCATCGGGGGGCGGATCAACCTCGCCCATAACTGCGTCTTCAGACAAGCGGCCTCGCCGATGAGGGACCAGCCTGCGCTGGCCTGGGAGGGTGAGGACGGGGCGACCCGGCTGCTCACCTACGCCGATCTCGGAGGTGAGGTTGCGCGGGTTGCGGCGGGGCTCGAAGCCATGGGCATCGGATTGGGTGACGTCGTGGCGGTGTTCATGCCGATGGTGCCCGAGGCGGTTGTCGCTGCCTATGCCTGTGCCTGCATCGGAGCGATCTACCTGCCGGTGTTCTCGGGTTTCGGCGCGCCGGCCGTGGGCGCCCGGCTCGCCGACTCGGGCGCCCGGGTCCTGCTAACCGCCGACGGTTATCACCGGAAAGGGATGCCGGTGCCGATGGCGGCGGTCGCAGCCGAGGCCGCGGCGGCCGCCCCGATGGTCGAGCACACGGTCGTCCTCCGGCATGCCGCGGGGCCGGTGCGGGCCAGGGTGGACGGCGAGCTTCTCTGGGATGAGGCGTTCCCGGAAGCTCACGGACCGGTCTCCACGCGCGAGCTGGACCCGGAGACGCCGTTCATGGTCGCCTACACGTCGGGAACCACGGGGCGGCCGAAGGGAAGCGTGCACGTCCACGGCGGCTTTCTGGTCAAGGTCGCCGAGGAGGCCGCCTACCAGACCGATGTCGGTCCGGGCGAGGTCCTCTACTGGGTGACCGACATGGGCTGGATCATGGGCCCCTGGGCAATGGTCGGTGGTCACGCAGCGGGCGCATGCGTGTTCATGTACGACGGCGCGCCTGGCTGGCCCGGGCCGGACCGGCTGTGGTCGATGTGCGAACGCCACGGCGTCACCACGCTTGGCGTGTCGCCGACCCTTATCCGCTCGCTCATACCGGCGGGCGAGGACGCAGTGCGCACACACGATCTGAGCAGCCTGCGGGTGCTGGCCTCGACCGGCGAGCCGTGGAACCCGGTCCCTTATATGTGGTTGTCGCACGTGGTCGGGCGCGACCGCCTGCCCATAATCAACCTCTCCGGGGGGACGGAGGTCGGCGCCTGCTTCCTCAGCGGCGCGCCGGTCATGCCCACGAAGAGCTGCTCGTTGGGCGCGCCCGCTCTGGGAATGGCCATCGACGTCTTCGACCCCGCCGGGCGCCCCGTGAGGGGTGGGGTCGGCGAGCTCGTTTGCACCAAGCCGTGGCCCTCCATGACCCGCGGCTTCTGGCGCGACCCCGAACGCTATCTGGCGGCCTACTGGAAGCGCTGGCCGGGGGTCTGGGCGCACGGGGATTGGGCGTCGGTGGACGTGGACGGGTTCTGGTTCCTGCACGGCCGCTCCGACGACACGCTGATGGTCGCCGGCAAACGCATAGGTCCGGCCGAGTTCGAGTCCGCGGCCGTCAACCACCCTGCGGTGATCGAGTGCGCTGCGATCGGCGTCCCCGATGCCATCAAAGGGGAAGCGGTGTGGTGCTTCTGCGTCCTCGGACCGGAGGCCGCCCCCGGCCCGGCCCTGGCTGCCGAGATCGCCGGCGTCGTTGCCGGTGAGCTGGGCAAGGCATTCCGTCCGGCCCAGGTGCGCTTCGTGGAGGAGCTTCCCAAGACCCGCTCGGCCAAGATCCTCCGCCGGGTGGTGCGCTCGTGCGTGCTTGGCGAGGATCCGGGAGATCTCTCGTCGCTCGAGAATCCGGGAGCGCTCGAGGCCCTCGAGGCGGTCCTGAGGTGACGACCTTCGTGCTGGTTCGCCATGCAGTAACGGCCCATACCGGGCACAAGCTGTCGGGATGGATGCCGAATCTTCATCTCACCTCCGAGGGCCTGGCTCAGGCAGAGGCCGTGGCCGAGCGCCTCGCCTCGGTCCGTATGGACGCGATCTACTCGAGTCCCATACTCCGGACCGTCGAGACCGCGCGGGCCATCGCCGCCCGTCACGACCTCGACGTGACGATCCGCAAGGGCATCGGCGAGGTCGAGTACGGGACCTGGACCGATCGCTCGCTCAAGAGCCTTGCCCGCACCAATCTGTGGACGACGGTCCAGCGCTTCCCATCGGGGGCCCGGTTCCCGGAAGGGGAGAGTCTGCGAGAGGTCCAGAGCCGCGCCATCGACGAGCTCGAGCGGCTACGTTCGGAACATTCCAGACACACGGTTTGTGTTGTCTCGCACGGGGATGTAATCAGGTTGGTAGCAGCGCACTATCTCGGAGTCCACATCGATCTGTTCCAGAGGATCCATATAGGACCGGCGTCGGTAAGTGTGATCAGCGTCGGAGATCAGGGTCCCATGGTCCTGGCCTTGAACAGCTCGGCTGCGCCATCTGCTCCGGGTGGAACGGCGGCTCCGTCAGATGGATCGAGAGCGAAGCGCTCAGAGAAGAGGAGAGCATGAGTGAGATGGAGATAACTCCGGAGGTATTCACCGCCGACTATGCGGGCGAGCCGGGTCAACGAACGTTTTTCATGCAGTCTCGCGGCGACTGGGGGACGCTGACATACCTCGTCGAGAAGCAACAGGTCGCAGCGCTTGGCGAACGTCTCCGCGATGTGCTCATCCTGGTGGACGAAACGGACCCGGTGAACACCGCCATGCCGGCGCGTGACCCTGCGCTTGCGCTGTCCACTCCGATCGAGCCTGAGTGGCGCGTGGGAACTCTGGGTCTCTCCTACGAAGAGGACGAGGACCGGGTCGTCGTGCTCATGGAGCCCGTGGAGGATCCCGAGACCCAGGTTACCGAAGTGGATCCGCCCCCGCCGAGTGAGAGCAGCGTCCGGTTTCTCCTGCGACGCGACCAGGTGCGATCGTTCATCCTGCACGCGCTTGCGATTGTGGGTGAGGGTCGCGCAACCTGTCCCCTGTGCGGTCTGGCGATGAACCCGGCCGGACACGAGTGTCCTGCCTCTAACGGCCATCACCTGACCGTCTGAACGCTCTGTGCCCGCACCCGCCCGAGCCTGCGAGCTCTTGGCCACCGGGGACATCGAAGTCCTCGGCCTTCTGCCCTATTCGTCCAACTACGTGTTTCTTGCGAAGGTCAACGGACAGGACAGAGAGGCGCTCGCAGTCTACAAACCGTCGCGGGGAGAACGGCCGCTGTGGGACTTCCCCTCCGGAACACTGGCGAACCGCGAGGTCGCTGCCTATCTCGTAGGAGAGGCAGCCGGATGGGGCTTTGTTCCTCCAACGGTCATGAGGTCTGATGGGCCCCTGGGACGCGGCTCGCTGCAGCTGTTCGTCGAGCACGATCCCGAACGCCACTACTTCGTTCTGGTTCGGGAGCGGCTCGAGGAATTCGCCTCTATCGCCTTGTTCGACGTGGTCATAAACAACGCCGACCGCAAGGGAGGCCACATCTTGGAGGACGCTCAGGGCCGGATGTGGGTGGTCGATCACGGGCTCTGTTTCAATGTGATCGACAAGCTCCGCACGGTTATCTGGGCTTTTTCCGAGGAGCCGATCGGCAGCCCCCTGAGGGAGCGCCTGGCCGGCCTCGCCGCCCAACTGGCCGACGACGGAGCACTCGGCGGCCTGGTGGCAGAACTGTTGTCGCGGAGGGAGTCGGCCGCGACGCTGGCGCGTGTCGAGTCGCTGCTGGCCAGCAACCGGTTCCCGGCGCCCGAAGGGGACCGTCCGCTGCCCTGGCCGCTCGTCTAGCTACACGGCCGAGTGGGTGGTGCATATGCATCATTCAAACTCTTCTCACCCGGTCCGGTTAGCCGCTTTCTTGATCTTTGCGCCGCCGTACGTGATTCCCCCTGTCAGCCGGCAGAACAGTGCCAGCCAAGCGCAGAAGCCTCGTTCGAGGATCCATGCGGGGGCAAGCAAGGATGCACGCGCCGGAAAAACCGTGCGTCCGGAAGCTTTCCTGCGCCCGAGTTCGGCGAACGCCATTGTGCCTCCCATTAGTCCGGTTCCGGTTTTGATGTGCTTGTTGGACAACAGCCGCAAGGTGACTGGAAGGACCGCCAACCACACCGCCATCCGATTGGGCAGTGCAAAGTCATCATAGGCTTGACGAACCCGTTGCGAGAAGAAGCGCGCTCGCGTTGGCGGAAGGCGCGCAACGAAGAGGTCCAATGGTGAGTTCACCCGGCCCCCGTTGCGCTCGACCGTTCGGATCAACTCGAGATTCTCGAACAGGACGTTTCCGTCGTAGCCGCCCATAGCTGTGAAGAACGACTTCCTCAGTGCAAGGGTGCCCGGGTAGTCTGCCCCGGCCGCCCTGTTCAGGATGGTTCGCGCAGTGTCCCAATGTGCATGCCATGGCATCGGACAGGTGAAGTAATTCTGAGGACGGACGAGATCGGCAAAGTCGAGTATGTGGCCGAGCTGCGCCAAGGAGCAGCACTCGTAGCGAACGTCGTCGTCGGCCACGATCACCTTGTCACAGGCGGCCGCTCTGATCCCTGTCGTGGCCCCGAGAGCCTTCCCGTTGGCGAACGAGAGGTGTGGGTCGGGAGGCATATGGTTGATGCGCTCTCCCCACAACGCTGCATGAGCTTCGAAGGCGCGCGCCTCGGAACCGTCGACGACGATCACCTCTTCGACAACATCCACAAGTCGGGTGATGTACTCGGTCATTTCCGTCTGATCGATATC
Organism: Actinomycetota bacterium; assembly: GCA_030860455.1. Classification (GTDB taxonomy): domain Bacteria; phylum Actinomycetota; class CADDZG01; order CADDZG01; family WHSQ01; genus JACDDL01. Next base: position 15,796 of record JALZIC010000027.1, on the reverse strand, counting down.
CCCCGACCACTTCAGCGGAAGCACGTAGGTTAGTTGAATCCTGTCGCTCAAGGGACGCTAAGCGCATCCGCGCTGGACGAGTAGAACGATGATTTTCCAACGGCCCACGAGCTCATCAGATGTCGGGCAAAAGCCGCATCCAGTTCGACGAGAGCCCGGGCTCCGAACAGGATGTCTTTGGCCACTGCGGGTTCATCTTCGGCCAGTGCTGCTGCCATGTCGTGGACGGCGATCATCTCGTGAGCTGCGTCGGCCTCTACGTGTTCGTCGAAGAACTCCGTCGCCGCCTCCGCCCCGAGCCGCCGCAACCCGCTTGCGTATTTGCCATTTGGGATCGAAGAGGTCATCTCGAATACGGCCAGGTGGCCGACGGCGGCACCCCGCCATCGGCGGTGGAGACCGAACATGGACATCAAATTGACGGTGGAAAGCGTGACCCCGGGGAGCCTGTTCACATAGGCTCCATATCGAGAGTCTAGCCCGAGCGATTCCATAGTCGTGGCGAAGAGCCGGGCGTGGATGCATTCGGCCGAGCCGGACCCGTATTCGTCCGCTTGGATCTCTACCAGCGCTGCCTTGGCTCTCCCCGAAAGCCTTGGGATCACCCACGAATGGGGATCCGCCTCCTTCAACTGGTATGCCGAGCGGTGCACCACGAACGCCCTGAACTCCTCGAGGGTGGAGTTGAAGCGCATGTAGTCGGCAAGTGACGGCCCAGACTCGGTCTCTGTCAAGGCGCGCAGCTGATCTGCGATGTCCTCGGCGGCGGGTTCGATCCTGATTCGAGCGTAGAGAGCGTCCTCGAAGGCCGCTTCCAACGACCTCTGAAAAGTGATCAGGGAGGGGTGCCATTCCCATGCTTCACTTATTTCGGGAAGTCCGCGGTAATGAAGCTCGTAGCTGAGGTAGAGCGCCAGGTGAAAGTCCTCACCCGCGATTGGATCGCCTTGAGGCGGTGGCGAGGAGAAATTGTGCGGGGCCTGCACGAGGTGCTCGAGCAGATGATGCGACAGTGGCCCGCGTGGCTCAGGCAGGGTCATGTACCAAACCTTTCTTCAACGGCGAGCCCGTCGCAGCAGGGCTCAGACTCGCCGCTGACCTTCGTCACCACCTGCGGCCCTGAATTTTGTCTGGGTGTGAGTGCCGTCACAGAAGGGGCGGATCTTCGAGTGGCCACAGCGACAAAGAGCGACCGTCTTACGCCGAGCGTCGATCTCGTTGCCGTCCTGATCGGTGAGCTTGAAAGAACCTCTAACTATCAACGGACCATCTCGATAGGGGGTGATCCTGCACTCGTCCATAAACCAACGATGCCCTTTAGACGCCCAACCCAAACGCCCACAGGTTCCGCCTGACTCTGGGCGCTCTCCCGAGCCGGAAACCTATCGCGCGGGTGTGGCTGGTTCGAGCCCTGACCTTATGGCTTCGAGGTCGGCGATCTGTTCGGAGATCCACTCCTGGGGTAGTCGCCGGGCGACAATCGAACGCAGGTTCTCGGCGCGTCGGCTCCGCTCGTCGGGCCGCATATCGAAGGCGCGCTCGAGTGCAACGGCCGTCTCCTCGATGTCCTGGGGATCGTCGATCACCAGCGCGTGATCGCCGAGCTCTTCATAACTGCCTGCTCCGCGCGCTAGAACGAGAACACCGTCCGTCTCGTTGATTGCCGCACCTTCCTTGGATACGAGATTCATTCCGTCCATGAGCGAGTTCACCAATAATGCGTCGTACACGAGGTAGGCTCCCAGTACCCGGTTGAAGTCGGCTTCGACAGTAAGCTCGATCGAGTTGGGATGGCGGTCGTTGACCTCCTGTGCGGCGCGCTGGAGCTGTTCGAGGTAGACGCGATATTCGAGCATCGCCTGGCGTGTCGGATACAAGCAAGCGATGAAGCGAACATCTCCCACCAGATCTGGCCTGTGGTCGAGCATCCTCCCAAATGCCTGAAAGCCCCGCACGATATTCTTGGACGGCTCGGCCCTGTCGCCGCGCACCAGTAGACGGCCTCCGTAGGATCCATATCGTTCGGCCCAGTTGCGGGCGGGCCCCTTCCGGGCGCGCTCCTTGAGTTCTCCGGCGTCTATGGGGATCGGGTACGAACGCACCCAGGAGCGATGCCCGGCATGTTCTACCAAGCCTCGTCCGTAATCCACCCGTGCCCCAATGGACTCGCAGCATCTGAGAAACCCGTGTGCCCAGCGAGGAACGTGGAAACCCAGCAGGTCGGCGCCCAGCATTCCTTCGATCACCTTCTCCGGTATGGGGCCGGGCAGCGCGTTGAGGCACTCGGGTCCGCAGAACGACGAGTGCGTGAAGTGAAGGATGGTGCGGTTGTCTCCGATTCGGCGCAGGTGCCGGGGGGCGGTTGCCAGGTGATAGTCCTGAAAGAGAACGAGCGAATCCTCGCTTGCGGCGTCTGCGACGGCTTCAGCAAAGTGCTCGTTCACCGGTTCGTAGGCGTCCATCCACGCATGCATCGTGTCGTCGTCGAAGCCGGTGACGCCAAGCTCGGTCCAAAGGCAGTGGTTGGCGAACCAGAGAAGCCGGTTAGAGACCTCGTTGTAGTAGCGCTCGTAGGTGTCGTGTTCGATGTCGAGGAGCAGGACGGGATAACCAAGCAGGGAGCGGAGATCGGAGACCTTCCCGGCCTGCATCGCAGCGCGGTCGGCCGGGGACGTTGCAGCCGCGATCCACATGGCGCGGTCCCCGAGGTCGCGCGCCACCCAGTCCAACGCCCCCGCGAGCCCCCCAGCGCCACGCTCTATGCCGAAATCCCCAGTTCGCTCTTCGATAAAGGACACCGGCCCCCGGTTGGAGACGAGAACGATGTCCGGATCTTCTCTGCTCACCTATCGCTCTCCCCGGCATTGCCCGGATCTTCTCTGCTCACCTATCGCTCTCCCCGGAATTGCCCGGCTATTCGACCGGTCGGCCCTTTCCGATCGCCACGATTCCACCCGGCGAAACGGTAAAGCGCTCGTGGCCGGCCTCGGTGTCTACTCCGATCTGCGCTCCTTCCGGGATGCGCACATTCTTGTCCACGATTGCGTTTCGGACCACCGCACCTTGGCCCACCACGACCCCGTGCATCAACACGGAACCTTCCACTGTGGCCTGGGGGTCGACCCTCACGCCCGGGGACACGATGGAGTTGCGAACGAGCCCGCCCGAAATGATTGCCCCCGCACAAACCATCGAGTTGACGGCGTGGCCCGTCCGAGCCCCTACGTCCATGAACTTGGCCGGTGGGAGTGGGTCGTGCCAGGTCAGGATCGGCCACTCGGAGTTGTAGAGGTTGAATTCGGGTTCGGGTGAGATGAGATCCATATGCGCGCCGTAGTAGGAGTCGAGGGATCCGACGTCTCGCCAGTAGTCTTTGTCGCGATCCGAGCTGCCTGGCACGTTATTGGTCGAGAAGTCGTACACCGCGGCCTCACCCCGCTCGACGAGCTTGGGGATGATGTCACCGCCCATGTCGTGCGTTGAGCCTTCATCGGACGCATCCTCGGTCACCGCATCGACCAGCGCATCGGTGGAGAACAGGTAGTTACCCATGGAAGCAAAAATCTGATCCGGCGCGTCGGGGAGTCCCTTTGGTTCGCTGGGCTTCTCCAGAAACGCAGAGATGCGGTGCCCTTCCTGCGCCGTCTCGATAACTCCGAAGTCGCTCGCCTGAGAGCGCGGTACCCGGATTCCCGCGACCGTGACGCCCGCTCCGGTTCCGATGTGGAAGTCGAGCATCTGACGAGGGTCCATTCGGTAGATGTGATCGGCACCGAACACAACGCAGTGGTCGGGGCGCTCGTCGTATATGAGGTTGAGACTCTGATAGATGGCATCGGCAGAGCCCGAGTACCACCGGGGGCCCCTTCGCATCTGTGCCGGCACCGGCGTGACGTAGTTGCCGAGCAGCGGGGACAGCCGCCATGCCGTCGCGACGTGCCGGTCGAGGCTGTGGCTCTTGTACTGGGTGAGGACGGCGATCTTGAACAGTCCACCGTTGACCAGGTTGGTGAGTGCGAAGTCGATCAGGCGATAGATGCCTGCGAAGGGGACCGCCGGCTTGGCTCGGTCGGCCGTAAGTGGCATGAGGCGCTTGCCTTCTCCTCCGGCGAGGATGATCCCGAAGGTACGCGTCTGCACCGAGATCTACCCTTTCAGCGTCGCAGGGATTCTGGTTAAGAGGAAGTCGGGTTCGTAGGCTGCCGCTACCAGGTACGCCAGTGTGCCGCCGAAGCAGAAGCCGAGCACGCCGACTTCACCCGCAACCTCGGGCAGGGCCCGAAGATGTTCCAGGGCCGCGCCGCAGTCCTTCACCCCGTTCTCCCAGTCGAAGCGGCCTGCAGAAGATATCGCAGTCGCCAGATCCTCTTGGTCTCGGACATAGCGGGAGGATAGCCGACGGCCCAAGCGTCGTGCTGCCACCTCTCCTTTAGGCTCCCGCCCATTAGTGGTTGAGTAGCTCGGGCACACAAAGACCCGTCTCGCCAACTGCGGAACGACCGGTGTTATGGGCCTTCCACGGAAACGCCGGGCAAATCCATGAATCCCCGAGCATCGGTTGTCACGACACGCCTTGATCGCGCAGCGGCCGTAGCCGCGATGATCAGGTCATGGGCGCCTCGAGGTCTTCCCTGCCGGCGCGCCCATGCAAGTAGCGATGCATGGGACCTTGCGACCTCCACGCCATATGGTTCGACGGAGATTAGCTCGAGCAGGCCTTCAGCAAACTCTTGGCGCTGTGTCCGCCTCTTACCTGTTGCAAGTTCAACCCCAACCAACAACTCAGCGACCGTGATCGCTGCAACGGCCACATCGTCAGCGTCATCAATCCACTGCTCGAGGGCGGTGCCGCTTCGTTCTTGTGCTACGAGGATTGAGGTATCGAGAATCAGGCGCGCCAGTTTCGCTCCTCGACGAGAAGGAACTCACGCATCTCTTTCAGCTCTTGCGTCCATGATTCATCCGGAGGGTGTTTTCGGAGGAACCGCTTGAGTTCTTTCCCCGACCGAGGCTGCACGGGCCCGACGACCGCTACGGCCCTGCCCTTCCTGGAGATCACGAACGACTCGCCCCGATGCTCGACCGAGTCAAGAAGATCAGAGAATCGTCTTGCTGCTTCCGTTGCGCTCAGATTCTCCACGCGCTCAGATTCTCCACAGAATCAGATTATCATAGCAAAGGCGGGGTTGGGTTCTCTCTTTTCACCCCCGAGTTCGAATAAGTGGGTCAAGGTGCCCCCGATGGGATTCGAACCCATACTGTGAGGATTTTAAGTCCCCTTCCTCTACCGGTTGGGATACGGGGGCGCCCTTAGACCTTATTAGCGTCCGCCCCGGGCGCGCCCCAAGGCGGCGCACATGTCGGTGTAGGCGCCTAGCTCGTCCCGGATCGGGTCCAGGATCCGAATGTCCGCGACCTCCCCCACACCCTCCAGCAACCTGCGGCGCGCCGAACGCGCACGTCGCTTCGCTCCCATATGGGCGAGGGCCCGCGCTATCAGCGCCAGTAGAAGGCCGGCGGCGAGCCCCCCCAGGAGCAGGAGCGTGGGAAGTGGTATGCGCTCGGCCTTCGGGGTCGGAGGGTCGGGCAGCTGCAGCCACTCGAATCCAAAGAGCAGCGCGAGCCACGCGAACCCGGCCAGCGCGATCGCCGCAAAGAGAAGTTGGAGGACGCCTGTCGCCCGCCACCACGCCGGAGGCCCCGCCACGTCCACCTCGGCGGCCCCCACCGTCCGGTCGAGGAGGTCGGGGAGCTGTCCCTCCTGCGAGGTCCCGGCGCGCCGGACGAGCGCCGGCCACGGTGCCGGCAGATCCTCGCCTGCCTTCTGGGCCAGGGCCCGAATGGCTCCGCCGACGGCGGCGCGCTGCACCTCCGTTGGAGCGGGAAGCGAGGTGCGGGCCCCGCCGGAGGCGCCGCGCGCCAGGTGCAGGCGGGCAAGCGGGTCGGGCCTCAGCCGGCGAATCCATCGGGTGAATGGCCAGCCGGTCGCGGCGCGCGCCCGGTGCTTGTGGGCACCAGCCACCGCCGCAACCACGAGGTCGACGTTTGCCGCCCCTGCGAGGGCCTGGACGAGTGCCGCTCGATCGCCGGGCGTTATGGGATCGGGGGAGCGCCGTCCACGGCCCGATTCGCGGCAGCCTGAGCCGAGTGTGGCCGCCACCCGGTCGACCTCCGCCACAAGCCGTTCAGTAGCGGCCCGGCGCGCCGACACCCGGCGGGCGAGCTCAGCGCGCAGATCCCCGAGTCCCTCTCCGGTGCGCGCCGAGGTGGCTATGACGGGGACACGTCCGAGCCCGTCCTCCCGGAGAAGGCGCCCAAGATCGCCCATGCAGGTGCGCCGGGCGGCGAGCTCGAGCCGGTCGATGTGGTTCAGCACTACGACCATGACCGATCCATAACCGGCGAGCGGCCGGAGGTAACGGTCGTGAAGGGCAGCATCGGCATACTTCTGCGGATCCACAACCCAAACGAGGAGGTCGACCAGATCGGCCAGGCGATCGACTTCGAGCCGGTGCTCGACCTCGGTCGAATCGTGATCGGGCAGATCGAGGAGAACCATGCCGTCGAGCTCGGGCTCGATTCCGAGGCGCCTGTGCCGCCGCTTGACTCCGAGCCAATCGAGCAGCACGTCGGCGGTCCCGCCCTCGGCCCCTACCTCCTCGCTCCATATGCAGGCGTGTGCTTCGCCGGTGGTGGGACGTCGAGCTCCCACCGTGGACAGCCCCGTGCCGGCAAAGGCGTTGAAGATCGACGACTTCCCGCTGCCGGTGGCCCCGGCCAGCGCCACGACGGTCAGCTCGGGCCCCCGGCGCAAACGACCGCCGGCGTGCTCGAGAACGACCTTGGCCCTGGCGACGTCCTCGGCCGGCAACCGGCCGTCGGCGTGGGCGACCGCGTCGGCCAACCCGGCGAGCCGGTCGCCCAGATCCACCGAACGCGTCCTTCTTGCCACGGCGCCGGTCACGGGCGGACCGCCCTGATCGACCTGCCGAGCTCGCGGAGCCGGCCGGCTTCGGAGGGGCCGGGCGCGACGGCCTCCACCAGGCCGTGGAAACGTGCGGCCTCGGCCTCGAGGAGACGATCCACCCGCTCCATGAGATTCCGGCGCGCCGAGGCGGTGAGGGTCCTGACCGCCTGATCGCCGAACAGGGCCTCGAGGAGCTTCTGGCCAACCGTTGCGGTTCCACCGGCGACCACGATCTCGCCGCCGGTTAGTCCTCCCGTATGGGCGAAGACGGTCACCATGAGGGCGACGCCCAGACCGTTCACCCCCAGAGAGAGAGCGCGGCCCACCGCCCGCTTGGAAGCGCCCTCGGCGGCGACCAGCGCAAGCACGTCGCGCTGCCATTCGCGCACCTCGGCGGACACGTCGGCGCGCAGCGAACCAGAGGAGCGGTCGAGGCCCCGGCCCCCTGCGATCACGAGCCGCCCCCCTCCGGGTGTGACCTCCCACGCTTCGACCACCTCTTCGGCCGCGCGGTCGCAGCCGGCGACGACGACGGTCTCGACGCTGTTCTCCAGAGCCGCTTTGACCTCCTCGGCCGCAGGGGGGACTCCCGTCAAGGCGGCCCGCAGGCGATCTCTGACCACTCCGATGCGCGTTTGGATCGACTGCATGAACTCCCCTGTCCCGACGACCTCCTGCCAACGGGAGAGGACCTCCCCGCGCAGGAGCGTCCCGCCGCTGAGGGCTTCCTCTATGCGTGAGCGAGCGCCTGCGTAGGCCGCATCCACCCGTGCCCCGAGCACCTCTGCGCCGTTGCGCTGGCGTTCGACGTGCGAGGCGAGGTCCTCGATTCGCCCGTCGAGGCTGTCGAGCGCCCCCTGCAATGTCCCGCGGACGACCTCGGCGCGCCGGCCGGCATCTGCGGCTAGATCGTCAAGCCACAGCCTGAGCGGGGCGAGCAGAGCGCCGGGGATCAGACCGTCGTCCAGGTCCGTCTCCGGAATCGGGAACACGGGCGCCACGGCGAGGCCCTCCCGTGCCAGCATGGCGTGCAGGTCCTCGTCCACCACCGTGAGGGCCTCGGGCGGCACCCGGTTCAAGACGACCGCCATCGCCGTGCTCCGATCGGACGCCGTCCGCAGCAGATCCCAGGGCACCGCGTCTGCGTACCGGGCCGCAGTGGTGACGAACAGCCACAAGTCGGCCGCGGCGAGCAGCTGCCCGGCCAGCTCGCGGTTGGCGACCACTACGGAGTCGATGTCGGGAGCATCCAGCAGTGCCAGGCCGGCCGGGATGTCGCCGTCCTCGACGAGATGCAGCCCGCGGCTCTGGAACTTTAGCCCTGCATTCTCGGGGGGCCGCCGGTCGAGACCGGCTACCCGCCCGAACCCCCCCGTGCTGCGGGGGAGGCCCGGCAGGATGCGGTCGTCTCTGAACCAATCGATGTCGGCCGGGTTGCAGATGAGAACCGGCGCCGAGGTCGTGGGGCGAAGAACTCCGGCGGGGGAGACCTCCTGCCCGGCGATGCTGTTCACGATCGTCGATTTGCCGGCGCCGGTTGACCCGCCCGCCACTGCGAGCAGGGGGGCGTCGATCTGGCTCAGTCGTGGCAGGAGATAGTCGTCTATCTGACCGATGAGCTCCTGTCGGCTCCGGCGAACCTGATCGACCTCCGGGAGCTCGAGTCCGAGGCGCGACGACTCGAGCTCGCGCCGCAGGCCGAGCAACGCCTGCGCGGCCGTCTGTGCCGATGCCTGCGGTGTGGGGTTCGTCACCTAATCACCGTACCCAAGCCTCGGGCACCGGTGGGCAGGACCGGCCTTTCACAATTCTGTGCTCGTCGAGCGTGTGCGACTTAAGGATTGGTCGGCGCTACTGTGCCGAACGACAGCCACACTAAGGAAGGCCGAAATGCGCGATGTGAAGGTTCTGGCCATGGTCATGGCGGGGGGAGCCGGCGGACGGATGGAGTTGCTCACCGATCAGCGCGCCAAGCCCGTGCTGCCCTTTGCCGGTGTCTACCGGCTGATCGACTTCCCATTGAGCAACTGCCTACACAGCGGCCTGAGCGACGTGTGGATCGTCGAGCAGTTCCATCCCCAATCCCTCACCGACCACGTCTCCAACGGACGGCCGTGGGACCTCGATCGCACCTACGGGGGGATGCGGCTCCTTCATCCCCATCTGGGGACCGAGCAGAGCGGGTTCCACGAGGGAAACGCCGACGCCGTTTACCGCAATCAAGCGGTCGTGCGTCATTTCGACCCAGACGTCCTCGTCGTGATGAGCGCCGACCACGTTTACAAGCTCGATTTCAACGAGCCAATCCGGCGGCACCTCGAAAGAGGCGCCGACGTCACCATGGTCACCTCCGTGGTCAAACGGGATGACCCGACGCGTTTCGGCCTGGTTCAAGTGAACGGAGACGGGCGGATCACCGAGTATCGCTACAAACCGAACTCTCCGTTCGGCGACATCGCCGCAACCGAGGTCTTTGTTTTCGACGCGCGCAAGTTGTTTGATCTCCTCGAGAGCCTCGCAGAACGAGGCAATGACGACGAGGAGTCGCTGGAGGACCTCGGTGACGACGTCCTTCCACAGCTCGTAGAGGCTGGGCGGGCGTTCGAGTACCGCCTCGAGGGATATTGGCGGGACGTCGGGACGATCGACAGCTACTGGCGAGCGCATATGGAGCTCCTGAGCTCCGACCTCGGTCTCGACCTCGACGATCCAGCCTGGCCCGTCCTGACACTCGGAGGCCAGCGCCCCGCCGCCCACATCTACAGATCCGCCTGCAACGACAACAGCCTTGTCTCCTCCGGGTGCAAGGTGGCGGGAACCGTTGCCGAATCCGTGTTGGGGCGCGGGGTGATCGTCGAGGAAGGCGCCCGCGTCATCAACTCGGTGGTGCTCCACGACGCAGTGATACAGCGCGGCGCAACAGTCGAGACCGCCATCGTCGACGCCGGAGCGACCATCGGAAGGGGCGCGACTGTCGGAGCGACGCCCGAGCCCGGGGCGCACGAAGGGGAGGGGACCGGAATCTCCCCGGACCACATAACCCTGGTCGGCATGAACGCCTCGGTGGCCCCCGATGAGAGGGTCGAGCGCGGAAGCCGGGTCGGAGGCCCGGGCGGGTGACGCCGAAGGGGTGATGGGTCTGCCGGGTTCGCATGGGTCACCGGCCCGGGGCGGCGCAGCGGCTTACGGCATCGCCCTGATATCGGGGGCGGTACTGACACTTGCTTTTCCGGAACCGGATCTCGCCCCGGCGGCGTGGGTGGCCGTGGCGCCGTTATTCGTCCTCGTGCGCGAAGCGACCCCCCGCCGGGGGTTCGGTCTCGGCGTCGTCTACGGCGTCGGTTTCTTCGGGACGCTTCTTTTCTGGCAGAGCCTTCTCGGCTGGATTGCCTGGGGCCTGCTGGTCGGCCTCGAGGCCGTCTTCATCGGGGTGTGGGGGGCGCTATGGGCGGTGGCGAGCAGGCGGGGGGGACACCTCGCCGGTGTGCTGGTCCCGGCCATCCTGTGGGTGGCGGTCGAGTATCTGCGCTCCCTCGTTCCTCTGGGCGGTTTCACCTGGGGCCAACTCGCCCAAAGCCAGCACGACCTGGCCTGGATGCTGCGCCCGGCCGCCTACACCGGCGCATGGGGAGTGACGTTACTCGTCGCGCTGGCGAACGGCGCACTGGCCGAGGCATGGCGCATCTCTACTTCCCACGTGCCGAGGCGTACGGCCCGCGCCGCCGCCCTTGCAGCTGCGGCCGTCATCCTGGTGGCGGCGCCGGCGCTGCTGCCGGCGCAATCGGCCGGGGGCCGGGAGGCGCGCATCGCGATAGTGCAGGGAAACGTCCCGCGTGACTTCGAGGGCTCGTTCTTCGACAAGGAGCTCGGCATCATCGCCAGCCATGCCCGCCTCACGGCCGGCCTGCGCGAGGAGAACCCCGACCTCGTCATCTGGCCGGAGAGCTCCGTAGGCATCGACCCCTACCGCTACCCGAAGGTGAGCCGCTCCTTGGCCGAGGCGGCACGGGCGGTGAGCGCGCCGATGCTGGTTGGCGGCGAGGTGGACGTCGGCTCCCGCAAGCGGAAGGTGGTCGTCTTTCTGGTCACGCCGGAGGGCCGCATCGCAGATCTCTATCAAAAGAGACACCACGTTCCGTTCGGCGAATATATTCCGGCGCGCCGGTTTCTCGATTGGATCCCCATGCTCGACCAGGTGCCGACCGATTCGATCCCGGGCCAGGGGCCAAAGGTGTTCACGCTCGCCGGCGGCCCCGTCGCGCCGGTCATCTCATTCGAAGGTGACTTTGGATCGCTCGTGCGTCAGAGCATCGACGCGGGCGGGCGCCTGCTGGTGGTGGCGACGAACACCTCGACCTACGGCTTCACCTGGAACTCCGCGCAGCACGTCGCCTTCAGCCAGCTCCGGGCGGCCGAGAACGGGGTGTGGGTTGCCCATGCGGCCCTCAGTGGTATCTCGGCCTTCATCGCCCCCGACGGCGCAGTGGCTCACTCCACTCCGCTGTGGGTGGCGACGACCGCGCTGCAACGCGTCCGTTTCTCGACCGGGGCGACTTTCTATGCCCGCACGGGAGACTGGCTGCCCCTCGGCTGTGCGGTCGCGGGCCTGGGAGGGGTGCTGTTCGGCGCCGCCGCCCGGAAAGACCCGGACACGCAAGAGTCATAATGGAAGCCGATCAAACCGAACGTGGCTTGCCGTAGCGTGGCCCGGGGAGCCAGCTGGGGATCCAAGAGCGGGGGGTGAACCGAAGAGAACAGGAGGTCGTCAAGATTGGCCAAAGTCTTTGACCGAATGCGGTCCAGGGGCTCGAAAAGACATCCGGATGCCCCCGCCGTTTCGGCCGGCACGCACGACATCCTGGTAGCGACCGATGTAACCAAGATCTACAAGACCGGCGCCGAGAGCGTCGAAGCGCTGAGGGACCTCGACCTCACCATCAAGGCCGGCGAGTTTCTAGCGGTAATGGGGCCGTCCGGCTCGGGCAAGACGACTCTGCTGAATTGCCTGTCGGGGCTCGACGACATCGATTCCGGCACGGTTGTAGTAGAGGGCAAGGACATCCACAAGATGTCAGATGCCAAGCGCAGTCACGATAGAGCCGAACACATGGGGTTCATCTTTCAGTCCTTCAACCTCATTCCCGTGTTCACCTCCGCCGAGAACGTCGAGTTGCCCCTGCTGCTGGCCGGTGCAAAGCCGGGCGAGGCTCGCAGGCGCGCCGAGGAGACGCTCGAGCGAGTGGGACTCGGCCACCGCAAGAAGCACCGTCCCAACGAGCTTTCCGGAGGTGAGCAGCAGCGGGTAACCATTGCGCGCGCCCTGGCCGGGGGGCCCTCCATCGTGTGGGCCGACGAACCCACCGGCAACCTCGACACCGAGACGGCCGGATCGATCATGGACCTATTGCAGGAGTTGAACAGGGAAGGCCTCACTCTTGTGCTGGTGACGCACGACCCGGCGATCGGTAAGACGGCCGGCAAGCTCATCCGGATGCGGGACGGCGCAATCGAGTCCGCTACCGACCGCCCGGAGGAGTAAGCGATGGACGCTCAGACTCTGGCGGTGATGTTGATCGTCGTCGGCATCGCAACCCTGCTGATCGTGTGGCAGGCCATACGCAAGGGGGTGCTGCGGCGGCTGGCGGTCCGCGACGCCGTCAGGCGTCCGAGCGAGACCACCTTGGTGATCATTGGCAGCCTGCTCGGCACCGCAATCGTGACCGGCAGCTTCATCGTCGGCGACACCCTCGACTCGTCAATCCGCGCCACAGCGACGACTCAGCTCGGACCTGTCGATGAGGCGATAACCGTACCTTCGAGCGACGATGCTGCCGCGGTCAAAGAAGCGATAGAGGATCTGGACGATCCGCGCATCGACGGGATCGAGTCTTTCCTTGCCGTGCCCGCGTCGTTTGCGACGGATGGCTTGGGGGCCGCGCGCGCCGAGCCCGAGGCGCAGGCCATCGAGCTCAGCTTCGAGGCGGCTCGCAGCTTCGGCGGCGATCCGCAAGCCACCGGAATCATCGGCGACACTCCCGGGGCCGGTGAGGCGGCCCTCACCGAAGATCTCGCAGCGACGCTTGACGTGGCTGCCGGCGACCAGATCACGGGCTATCTGTACGGCGAGGAGATGGACCTCGAAGTCACGCGGGTCCTTCCCCGCCTGGGGCTGGCGGGCTACTGGACGGGGCTCGAGTCGTCATCGTCCAACGTGTTCCTCGAGCCCGGGACAATCGAGAGCCTCGGCAACGGGCGCATTCCCGCCGGGGCCGAGCCGCCCACCACCATCGTGGCCGTCTCGAACAGGGGCGGAGTCGAGGAAGGGGCCGATCTGACCCCCGGGGTGACTTCCGCGATCGAAGAGGCCCTTCCGGGGGGCAGCCAGTTGCGGGTGGAACCCATAAAGCAAGATCGTCTGGACAACGCCGAAGCGCAGGGCGAACAGTTCAGTGAGTTCTTCCTGGGCATCGGATCGTTTGCAGTTGTTGCAGGCGTGCTGCTGCTCGTGAACATCTTCGTGATGCTGTCCGAAGAGCGCAAAGGACAGCTGGGCATGCTGCGTGCGGTGGGGATGCGGCGCGCCGATCTCGTCAGGGGTTTCGTGATCGAAGGGGCGATCTACGCTCTGCTGGCAAGCATTTTGGGAGCGGTGCTCGGCATAGGCGTGGGCTGGGTGATCGTCAAGTTCGCGGCGCCCATCTTCGGGGGCAGCGGCGACTTCGCACTCGATCTGATCTTCGACGCCGAAGTCGAGAGCATCGTCGGCGGCTTTTGCATCGGAGTTCTCATATCGCTGGTGACGATCCTTTTTACGAGCTTCCGGATCAGCCGCGTCAATATCATCCGGGCGATTCGCGACCTGCCCGAACCGCGCCTGGCCAAGTCGCGTTTGCGAACGGTCGTCGCCGGAGTGGTCATCGCGGCGCTAGGGATCGGCTGGTTCATCGCCTCGGTAAGCGCATCGAACGGGTGGCTGGGGTCGATCCTTGGCCCCCCGCTGGCGGCATTCGGATTGCTTCCGCTCCTATCCCGCCTGATCGGCCGCAGAACGGCCGTCCTCCTCGTTTCCGGAGGCTCACTCGCATGGGGGATCTTCGGCAACCGCATCACCGACGGGGCCTTCTTCGAGGGCGGTGACATCTTCGCCTTCGTGGTTCAAGGCATCCTCTTGACCTTCTCGGCAGTCATTCTCCTCAGCCAGAGCCAGGAAACTCTCGAAGGAGGCATCCGCCGGGTGGCCGCCCGGTGGCTGTCTCTCCGACTCGGCCTTGCGTATCCGCTGGCGCGCCGTTTTCGCACCGGCCTCACTCTCGGCATGTATTCGCTCGTGATCTTCACGATGGTTTTCATTTCGGTGCTATCGAACGTCTTCGGCGGCCAGATTGACAACGCCGTAGCCGGCGAAGCGGGGGAATGGCAGGCTCTTGTCTCTGCGAGCGCAAGCAATCCCCCGAAGCCGGACGAGATCGGTGCCGCCGAGGGCGTCGACCGGGTGGCGACGTTGACTTTCGGTCAGGCGTTGTTCCAACCGCAGGGCTTCACCGAGCCGGAGCCGTGGCCGCTCTCGGGGGTGGACGAGGACTTCTACGCGGTCAAGCCGCCTCCGCTCGAGGAGCGTCTCGAGGATTACTCCACCGACCAGGAAGCCTGGGATGCGATCCTCGAGGATCCCGAGGCTGTAATCGTCGACATCTTCTTCCTTCAGGGAGGAGGGGGCCCGCCCGAGTTGGTGGTCGAACCGGGCGACTCGATGACCGTGATCGATCCCATTTCGGGTGCACGGGCCGAGCGGAGGGTCATAGGCATCACGAGCGCCGGACAGGCATTCTCGGGCGCGTTCATGTCGACCGAGTCAGCTAAGGAAGCGTCCTCGACGGCAACGGCGTCGCGTTTCTATCTGACTACCGACCGCACCGACCAGGAGGCGACGGGCATCACCGATCGCATCCAGGGTGACTTCCTCAGCAACGGGGTGGAGGCACAGACGTTCCGGTCGCTGATCGAAGAGGCGCAGCAGGCCAGCCTGCAGTTCTTCGACCTCATGCAGGGGTATCTCGCTCTCGGCCTTGTCGTGGGTGTGGCGGGACTGGGCGTTCTGATGGTGAGGGCCGTGCGGGAGCGGCGACGGGATGTCGGTGTCTTGAGATCACTGGGATTCGAAGCCCATCAGGTCCGGCGCGCTTTCGTGCTGGAGGCGGGCTTCGTGGCGCTGGAAGGCATTCTGGTCGGTGCCGCGCTCGCCCTCGTGACCGCCTCGCAGCTGGTGAGCAACGGTGACTTCGGGGAGGGGATCGAGCTGATAATCCCATGGAGCCAGCTCGGCATCCTGACCGGGACCGCCTTGGTTGCGTCGCTGCTTGCAACCGCATGGCCGGCCCAGCAGGCGTCGTCGATACCCCCGGCGGTGGCCCTTCGGGTCGCCGACTGATCGGAGCTGCTCGGAGCTGCTCGGAGCATCCCTCCTTCCAGGCACGCAGGCTTTAAGTGCCGTTCCAGGAGGGATGCTCCTCCCAATCGAAAAGGTGAGAATCAATGTCCGCCGTGTGCTTAGTCGTCCCCTACTCCGGCACTTAGCCTGGCCCTGTTTGATTCGATACGGGGAAGTTGCGTAATCCTCGGCTGAGGTGGTATAGATACGCAACGGCCTCGTATCGACCGAAGGGAGCACCAAACCGATGAGTCAGCAGCCGTATTCGAGGCGCTGGATGGCCCTTGCCGTTCTCGCGCTCAGCCTCGTTGTAATCGGGATGGACAACACGATCCTCAACGTTGCCCTCCCCACCCTGGTCCGGGACCTGAGGGCCACCTCGAGCGAGCTTCAATGGATTG
>JALZIC010000001.1 GCA_030860455.1 Actinomycetota bacterium | reverse complement strand
GACCGCTGCCGGCTCCGAACTCAGGTGGGTCACCGGCACGTTGAAGCGGCGTTCGACGCGGTGGGGAAGGTCCTGCTTCATCCATCTCGAGACCCCGGGTGGCAGCGTCGAGAGGATGATCTCGTCGTAGCGCGTGGCGATGAGCTCATCGCCGATGGCCTCCATGGGCGAGGGATCGCCGACTACCCCCCTGATCTCGGCCCCCAATCCCTTGAGCCCTTCCATCGCAACGCCGAGTCGTTTACCCGCGAGCTCGTAGGCCTCTTCGTCCGTCCACACGGCGTGCTCGCGCGGCGGCGTAGCGGGGACGAGCAGGGTAAAGGTGCAGGGACCCGCCTCCAGCCGCTTTCGAACCTCGGCCTTGAGGTGCGATCCGGCTGCCGTCTGGTTCGCCACGATGAGAATCCGCTTGACGTCCACGGGGCACCACCTCCACACTCCATTCAACGCCCGCAGATCGCAACGATCAAGCTCGGCGTGTCGCTCCCGTTTCGTCCATACGGAGGAGCCGGAAGAACAGCTGCACCGCAGGCCCGATGGTCAGCGCGAACAGAGCCGTTCCCAGCCCCAGCGCTCCACCAAGGAGAGCGCCGGCGACCAGAGCACAACCCTCGATGAGGGTGCGAGCGACGCGCCGATGCTCAAAACATGTCCGGCTCCCGACCACGTCCGTCATGCAGAACGTCCCACGGTGGGACGCCCAGTGCCGAGAGCACGGTAAGCCCCGTTCCAAAGCCGAACACGAACAGTCCGAACATGAGGCGGACGGAACGCCCGAGAAATCGAAACTACGGCAGGTATTGCATCGGGTCGGTCGGGCTACCGCTCAGGCGGACCTCGAAGTGGAGGTGATCACCGGTGCATGAGCCGGTGCAACCGACGTTGCCGATGTGCTGGCCCTGCGAGACGGAACCGCCCGAGACGGCGATGCTCGACATGTGGGCGTAGAGCGTTGAGACGCCGCCGCCGTGGTCGATGACGACTGCGTTTCCGTAGCCCGACATCGAACCCGCTTGGATCACGGTTCCATCCTTGGACGCGACGATCGGCTCTCCCGTGTATCCATCGATGTCGATACCGGTGTGCATGCGACCCCACCGCGGTCCATAGGGCGACGTCACCGAGTTGTTGAGCGGCCAGATGTAACCGGCTACTGACGGACCGGTGAGAGTCACTCCCGGAGGAGCCTGAGCCTGCAGGATGCTCGCCTTCAGCTCGGCGTTCTCTGCAAGCAGATCGGCCTCGTGGGACTTGTCCTGCACGAGCTTCTCACTCACATGCGCGAGCTTTGAGTCGAGCTCCGCCTTGGTGTCCGCGAGTTGGTTCTGGATCTTGGTTTGGTCGGCGAGGGTCTTGTCCAGCTCGTCGCGCTTGGCGAACAGCACTCGGTTGACCGCTTGAATCTCAGCCTTGAGCCGGGAGTAGTCGATCAGCGCGTCGGTGTTCTTTTCGGCCGCTACGTCCATCATCTCGAGACGATCGTTCAGCTCCGAGATCGTCTGAGCCTCGAGTAATGCCTCGACGGTCTCGACGCCCCCGTTCTTGTAGAGCGCAACGGCCTGCTCCGTAGCCGCATCCTCGACGACGTCGATCTCTTCTTGGATTGTAGCTATCTCGGCCTCTGCGGTCCGAATCTCCGCCTGAATGTCGGCAATGCGCGCGTCCAGCTTGTTGATGGCCATCTGCAGCTCGGTGATGTTCTCATTGAGAACGTTGATCTCGCCCTGCAGAGATTGTTTCTCTGCGGAGTTCGCATCGATGCGATCCTGCAGCTCGTTCAGTTCTTGGTTGTTCTTGTCGATCTGATCGTTCGGCCCGGCAAACGAAACAACGGCGGGGACGACCAGAGTGAGTACGAGAGTTCCAGCAAGCGCGACGCGTCGCAGCTTTACATGGAGCAAACCTTGTTCTCCTCCGCTCGGCATTTGGGTCTGGAGGTCCCGCGAAAGACCCCTGGCCGCCTCAACGAATTCCCCCGAGGCGAGCCGCCCGGCATCCTTTCATACTCCCGGACTAGTAATCAATTGGCAGCCCAGTAACGAACATGTGAATGGTAAGACCTCGGACTGCCAACGACCCGGTTCTTTCCCTTGCTTGGCTTCCTTTATGCCTGAGCCACAAGTGAAACGCGAATTGTTCGACAAGAGCGCGAAGATTTGTCCCGTTCTGGGGTTGCCAGCCCCGGGTGGCAGCAGATAACTTCCTTTTTGCACCCGTTGAGTCGTAAACCGGTTTCGGCCGGGAAGAAGGTTCGGCGGGTGCATTTTTTGTGCCCGCTTTCCCCACCTGGCGGCTCGACGGAAACCCAAAGGCGAAAAACCGGCATCGGGAGGGGCCGAATTTGGGGTGGAATGGCGCTTGTTTTGCCGCTCCGGACCGCTGACCGGGTGTTCTTTTCGCCGATCTGGTCGCTATGCGACCATGCAGGGCAAAGGAACGGTGTTCAGAGTCCGCCGGGCGTAGTTTCGACCAAACACCGACGGCGGGCGTCGTCAACGGTCGAACGTTCCCAGATCAAGCCGGAGAGCGGGCCCCAAAATCCGCACACGGCACCAACTCACCCCATTGGCGCCGGTTTTGCCTTTGTCCAGCCCCTACGGCGCGTGCCCGGTAGTGCTCGGGTACCGGGTTTGCTATCCTGTGGAGTGCTATAGGAGTGCGCCAGGGGTCAACCCGGAGTGTTTTTCCTCTACGGACACAGACGCCGCTGCCCCGCGCCTTCGTTTTTCACCTGTCCGTAACGACTGGAGGAAACATTCATGCCCAGCACCCTCAAGGACGTGGCCGGTTCCGCCCCACACGGTGGCGCACTGGAGCTTCGGATGGCCGGCTCGGACGAGCTCGAGAGCCTGCGCTCGGAGGCGACCGATCTTCCGACCATCGAGGCAAAGGCCCGCCGGGTTCTCTCGGATCTGGAGTTGCTCGCCGTGGGAGCGGTGAGCCCCAACCGTGGCTTCATGACCAAGGCCGACTACACCTCGGTCACCAAGGACATGAGGCTGGCAAGCGGGCTGCCCTGGAGCCTTCCGATCACGCTCAGTGCCACGGACGAGGAAGTCGCCACTTTGCAGGTCGGGAAGCGGGCCGCCATCGTCCACGAGGGCAATCCGGTGGCCATCATCGACGTCGAGGACATCTACGACTACGACGCGAAGCAGGAGGCCGAGCTCACGTACGGCACGACCGACGACGCGCACCCCGGAGTCGCCTACCTCTACAGCCAATCACCGCACTACGTCGGCGGCGACGTAACGGTGCTCGAGAACGTCTTCGCCCACGAGTTCAGTGACCATCGCCTGACCCCAAAGCAACTGCGCGACAAGATCGGCGCCAACGATTGGAAGACCGTCGTTGCATTCCAAACTCGTAACCCGATTCACCGCGCGCACGAGTACCTTACGAAATGCGCCCTCGAGATCACCGACGGCCTCGTCATTCATCCTCTCGTTGGCGGAACCAAGGGCGACGACATTCCCGCCGACGTTCGCATGGAGTGCTACGGGGTGCTCATGAAGGACTACTACCCCCGGGACCGAGTGCTGCTCAGCGTCTTTCCCGCTGCGATGCGCTACGCGGGCCCGCGCGAGGCAATCTGGCACGCGCTTCTCCGCAAGAACTACGGTATGACTCACTTCATCGTCGGGCGCGATCACGCGGGTGTCGGTGACTACTACGGAACCTACGAAGCACAGGAGATGTTCGACCGTTTCGAGCCCGGCGAGCTGGGCATCGAACCTCTCAAGTTCGAGCACTCCTTTTGGTGCAACAAGTGCGAGGGAATGGCTTCGGGTAAGACGTGCCCCCATACCAAGGAGGACCACGTGTTCCTGTCCGGGACGCAGGTTCGACAGATGCTCAAGGACGGCATCGAGCCTCCTCAAGAGTTCTCTCGCCCCGAGGTGGCGCGCATTCTCATCGATGCCGCTCAGAAGCAAGCGTAGTTAGGAGTCCGCGACATGGGTTTGCTAGACAAGCTGAAGAAGAAGAAGGACGAGGCCGTGCCACAGGGATCGGTCGCAGGCGAGAAGCGCCAGAAGGTCATGGTCATCGGGCTCGACTGCGCCCCACCGGAGCATGTCTTCGACGAGTACGCCGGCGACATCCCGAACCTCACGAAGCTGCGCGAGAACGGGCTCTACGGCCCCCTCGAATCGATTACTCCGCCCATTACGGTCCCCGCGTGGATGTGCATGATGACTTCGAAGGACCCGGGCACGCTCGGTATCTACGGGTTCCGCAACCGCAAGGATCACACCTACGACGGACTCAGTTTTGCGACCTCGTGGGCGATCAAGGAGCCCACGGTGTGGGACATCCTGAGCGAGGCCGACAAGGATTCGATCATCATGTCGGTTCCGCCGAGCTATCCGCCCAAGCCGCTCAAGGGCGTGCAGATCGGCTGCTTTCTAACCCCCAACGACGACGCCGACTACACGTACCCCAAGGAGCTCAAGGATGAGTTGAAGGGTGCGGCGGGCGAGTACATCTTCGATATTCGCAACTTCCGCACGGACGACACCCAGTACATCCTGGACGAGGCATACAAGATGACCGAGTCCAGGTTCCGAAACGCCGATTGGTTGCTGGCCAACAAGCCGTGGGACTTCTTCATGATTGTCGAGATGGGTCCCGATCGCCTCAACCACGGATTCTGGAGCTTCATCGACCCGAATCACCCTCGCTACGAGGAGGGCAACCCTTATCGGGAGTCTCTCCGCGAGTACTACCGCTTCCTCGACGGCAAGATCGGCGAGCTTCTCGACCGTCACGCGGACGATGACACCGAGATTCTCGTGGTGAGCGACCACGGCGCAAAGG
>JALZIC010000132.1 GCA_030860455.1 Actinomycetota bacterium | reverse complement strand
ACAAGAAGCCCACAATGGGCAGCAGGAGCACGGAAGCGTCCAGGTCGTCCGAGCCGAAGGCGCCGGTGTACGCGCCTGCCTTCGCGCTCCATGCCTGCTCGAGCACCGCGGCTCGGACCTCGTCGCGGGCCTTTCGCCAGTCACCAAAAGCACTCTCGTCCCCCAGGTGCGGTGCGAGAGAGACCGCTCTGTCCAACGCGACCCAGCACATCACTTTGGAAGAGACGTATTGCCGCTGCTTGTCACGCGCCTCCCACATCCCCGCATCCGGTTCGCCCCAGGCGCTGGCTGCCCGGTTGGCCAGTGCCACCAGCATCTCCTGGGTGGCTGGTTCAAACTTGCCGACCTTGTGATGAAGCAGGTGGGCGGCGTCGAGAACCTCACCGAAGACATCCAGCTGCTGCTGTTTCCATGCTTCGTTACCCACCCTGACCGGCGAGCTGCCGCGGTAGCCGGCCAGGTGCTCGAGGACGCGTTCAGCGAGGTCGCGTTCACCCTCCACGCCGTACATGATTTGCACGAGCTCATCGCCTAGATGGCCGGCGCTGAGCGCCAGCCATTCGAACAACCGGCCCGGCTCGTGTGGGCAGGCCGCGAGCCAAAGCGACCGAATCGTCAGGCTAAGGTCCCGAAGCCAAGCGTAGCGGTAGTCGAAGTTCAACTCACCTCCTACCGTCTCGGGCAGCGAGGTGGTAGCGGCAGCGAGAATCGCGCCTGAAGGTTGGTAAGTCAGACCTTGGAGGATTAGCGAGCTACGCCGTACCTCATCGGGGAAGGCCCCGTCGTAGCTTGTGTGCTGGGAGGACCACGACTCCCACGCAGCAAGGGTGTCTTCGATCGAAGGCTCGCCGGCGGCGGTTGGAGCAGCAGCCGGTGGAAAGGAAGGGGCGTAGGACAACTTCATCTCGACCGTCTCTCCCGCAGCGACCGAGAAGGCCGCCCGTACGGCGCGGTCTGCACAGCTCAGGCCGATGGGGCTGGTGCAGGTCAGTCGGACAGGGCCGCCGCGAGCTTGCACGCCACCGTCGACCGGACTCAGGTACGGTTCGGTCCGGCCGTATTCCATCCGTGGCGTCAATTCGGTGCTCATCTGCACGGCACCCGCGAGGCCCTCGACCCTTCGTAACAGCACGTGAGGGCTCCGAAGCCCGATGTCGTGCCCGCGAGCGCCATGCTCGAGCGCGAGGGCGTCGGTGACGGCCACATCTCCGCTCTCCGACTGGAACACCGTACGGAGCACCATGGTGTCCCCAACGTACTGGCGTTCCGACGCGAAGTCCTCCAATGGCCGAAGGGCCCAGTGGCCCGCCTCCGGGTCAAGGAGTCTGCCCAGCACCGACGGAGAGTCGAATCGCGGCACACACCACCAGTCGATCGATCCCTCACGGTCGACCAAAGCAGCGGAGTGACAGTCGGACAAGAACCCGTAATCCGCGATAGGCGGCTGCGGTTCCCTAGATCGAACTGAATGCGACATGCCGGAAGCTAACCATGTCGACACCACGTTTCCTAGCGTAACGAAGTGTTTGTTGTCGAATGGTAAGAACTCGGCTTGGCCGGCTCGTAGCAAGTTGGGTGACACCTATGTCGCCCCCAGCCGGCGTGGCTGAAATCTCACTTAGGTACATACCAATGAGACTGTATGAGCCAGCCGTTCAGCTCCACTCAATGGACGTTTCAGCTTAACGGTGGCAACGAAGGAGCCTCATGAAGCACAAAGTCAAACCCGCACCCCCTGAATCACACCCACGACGCTGCTCGGCCAAGTCAAAGCGTACCGGTCATCAATGCAAGAAGTGGGCCCTTGCTGGACTACCGACCTGTCGATCACACGGTTCAGCCAAGGCTCGTTCGAGACGCAAGGCGAAGCGAGAGAGAGCCAAAGTCCAGATCGGGGCACTCTTGGCTCAACAGGACATATAGAGATCGACACCGTAGATCCGCTTGAGATCCTGGTCCATCAACTGGGACGCGCCTTTCGAGAACCATCGTGGGTCCGAGATATGAACGGCTTGTCTCCTCGACCCCGAGGGGTTGGATCGAGAAGTGTCCGCCCTCCTGGCGAGGGCCGTTTTGTTACACCCCGGGGAGACGTTACAAGGCCTGTGATTTTGTAGTTCGGTTGGAGCGATCAATGGTCGTCGGAGTGACCGCCGCCCGAAAGGGCTCGAGGAGCACGGTTGCGCGTGGCCGCTCGACGCCGTGCGACCCTGAACCAACGATGACCAGCTTCGGAGCGTCGCTAGGATGGGGGCTTGGGGTTGCGGCAAGCCTGCTCGTGGGTGCGGTGGTGGCCGCCACCGTCAAGCTGCCTGCTCGCGCAGCGGCCTTCATCACCGCCTTTGGGGGCGGCATCCTCCTTGCCGCGATCGCCCTCGAGCTGGTGCCGGACGCCGACGAGGGGGCCGGCGCGTGGATTACGGCGTTGGGCCTGTTGGCCGGCACCCTCGCGTACGTCGGGGCGGATGCTTGGCTCACCCGCGACAAGAGCATGGGGACGATGCGTCGCTCCGGCCACGCCGCAGCAGCGGGGCAGCCGATGACCATGCCTGGCGGAGACGCCGAGGCGGCGAGGGGAGAGACCATTGCCGCAGGGTTGTTCGTCGACGGGGTGCCCGAATCCATTGCACTCGGGCTCACGGTCGCGCAAGGCTCCATCGGATTCGCGCTGCTGGTGGGCATCCTGGTGGGAAACGTGGTGGAGGCGTACGGAGCGGCCCAGCCCATCATCGCCGGCGGTCGTTCGAAGCGCTTTGCGGTTGGCCTTCTTGCTGGAATAGGCATCGCACTTGCCGCGGCCACCGTCCTCGGCGGGACCGTTCTGGCCGACGCAAGCCCGGCCCTGATAGGTGGCGCTCAGGCGATCGCGGCCGGCGCCGTCCTGGCGGTTGTTTCGATTTCGATCATCCCGCATGCGTTCTCAGAAGTGAGCAGCCTGGTTGCGTCCGCATCCGTGCTCGGTTTCATCAGCGGGTATCTCCTCACCTAGGTCATCCGAGTCGAGTGCCGCCTTGCCGTGGGGTAACGTGGCGCATGCCCAAAGCACCCAACTGACTTTGGGGTGTTTGTGCAGGTCAGAGTGTGTGGGCCGCCAGGGACTCGAACCCTGCCAACCGGATTAAAAGTCCGGTGCTCTACCTGATGAGCTAGCGGCCCTCTGAACTCGCTTTGCCTTAGGCTAATGGTTCGGGTCGTGCTCCTCCGCCACGGCAGGTAGCGCCCGCGCGACTTGCAGGCACAGGCCCTCGAGCCCTCGCACGATCACGTCGTCACCACGCCCGGCGCCCTCGGCGCACTGGGCCTTCCAGACCTGGCCCCTCAGACGCACCTGGCCGTCCGGGCGACAATCGGTCAGCGCTATTCCGTGGGAACCCTCCAAACCTTCGGCTCCGGTGATCGACCGGACCTTTCGCCACCGCAGCCACATGAAAACGTCGGCTATTTCCAGTAGAGCCAGGGGTATCAAGGTGAGGTACTTCCACGGAGCATCAAGGAAAGCAAACGACAGCAGAGTCCCGATGACGAAGATCACGGAGCGCTTACCTCCCGGACTCGGCTTATTCGCCAAGGTTGGCGTTCCTCTCCGGCATATCGAACCTTCACCACGAATGCCGGTGGGCAGTCACTTGGGCTAGCGATCGCGCGGGCGCGGCACGAGCCGGTAGCCCACGTTACGGACTGTCTCGATCAAGGCCTCATGTTCGGCGCCGAGCTTGGCCCGCAGCCGGCGCACGTGCACGTCCACCGTTCGAGTTCCTCCGTAGTAGTCATACCCCCAGACCTCTCGCAGGAGCAGATCGCGTCCACAGACCCGCCCGGGGCGCTGGGCGAAGAACTTGAGCAGTTCGAATTCTTTGTAGGTGAGATCGAGAGGTCGTCCGCGAACGTAGGTTTGGTAGTTGTCGGGATTAACCGTGAGCTCGCCTACCTTAATCACGCCGACGCCATCACCGAAGCCTGCGCGCCGCGCCGCAAACGCCAGGCGCGCTGAGATCTCGTCCTGTGACGCATCCACAAGGAGAAAGTCGTCGGCCCCCACCTCGAAACGGAAGCGACTGACATGTCCTTCGTCTACGACCACGACTATGGGTGGAAGCCCCGTTTCCCACGCAAGCGATAAGCGGCGGGTGGCGGCCTCAGCTGCCTGAACGTCGGCCGTTCCGTCGATCAACAGCAGATCCGGATGAGACTCGATCAACTCTTGCGTACCGGTGTCTTTGAGGCTTGCCGGCACCACCCGGTAGGAAAGGACGGGCCATTGGGGCAGTAACTCCTGGATGTCAATGAGCTGGTCGGACAGCAGCAGCACCGTCCAAGCGGTCCCTGGCCGTTGAACTAGGTTTCACCTCCTCCTCCGGTAGCCCTCTTGGGCAGATCTTCGTCGGGGCCTTCCCTCCATTGGTTGGTGATCGGCAACCGGCGATCTCGACCAAACGCCTTGCCGGTGACTTTGGGGCCAGGCGGGGCCTGGCGGCGCTTGTATTCGGCCCGATCCACCAGAGTGATCACCCGCTCGACCACATCACGTCCAAAACCCGATCCGACTATGTCCGCCACCCCTGACTCCGCTTCGATGTAGGCCTCGAGTATGGGATCGAGGATGCCGTATGCAGGCAACGAGTCCGCATCCTTCTGGTCGGGACGCAACTCGGCAGACGGAGCCTTGGTCAGTATCTTCTCCGGGATCACCGCCGAAATCGTGTTCCGGTAGCGCGCCAATGCGTAGACTTCGGTCTTGAACACATCCTTCAGCAGGGCAAAGCCGCCCGCCATATCGCCATAGAGCGTGGCGTATCCGCATGCCATTTCGGACTTGTTGCCGGTGGCGATGACAAGGTGACCGTAGCGATTCGAAATCGCCATCAAGATGTTGCCGCGCGCGCGGGCCTGAAGGTTTTCTTCTGTCAAACCCTCCTGGGATTGTCCAAAGGCGGATTCGAGAGCTTCGATATAGGCGGTCTGAATGTGTCTTATGGGGACTTCGATCATCTCGAGCCCGAGAGCTCGAGCAAGTTCGCCTGCGTCGTCTTGTGAACCCGAGGACGTGTACACGGAAGGCATCGAAACTCCAAGGACGCAATCGGCCCCCAGAGCATCGACGGCAATAACGGCCGTTAGGGCAGAATCAATTCCGCCGGAAAGCCCTATGGCAACTTTGTCGAAACCGTTCTTGTTTACGTAGTCGGCTAATCCCAGACAAAGGGCCCGGTAGATCTCCGCCTCGACGGACAGCGCCTGTGTCACGACACTTTGGGTCGCCTCAGGACGCTCCGGCAGCCCGACTGGGATTCGCCGAATAGGCACACCGGAATCTCCCGAGTCCTCCACCTCGCTGCTTCCCAGCGGCACGTCGACGAGCGCAAGATCCTCTTCGAACTGCTTAAGGCGCGCAATCACTTGTCCATCGGCAGAGATGACAAGTGAGCTGCCGTCGAAGACAAGCTCGTCCTGGCCCCCGACGGTATTGACGTAGACGATGGAGGCCCGAGCGCGCCGGGCGCGGTCCGCCAGCATGTCGGTGCGTTCATCCAGCTTGTTCTTGTCGTAAGGAGAAGCATTAATGTTGATGACGACTTGTGCCCCCGCTCGTCCTTGCTGCACCACGGGCCCATCCTCACTCCATGCGTCTTCACAAACGCTGACCGATAGAAGACCTCCAGGGGTATCGAGCAGTAAATGGTCGTCGCCGGGCTCGAAGTAGCGTCGTTCGTCGAAAACGCCGTAGTTTGGCAACAGGTGTTTGTGATAGGTGCCCACGATCTGCCCTCGCCGGCAAACGGCGGCGGCGTTGAAGAGACATTCCCTGCTCTGGTCGACAAACCCGATCACGGCAAGAGCATCATCGCTGGTCGAGGCGACGCGCCTCAGGGCTGCCTGGTTGGCTTCGATGAAGGACGCCTTCAGCAGCAGGTCGTCGGGCGGGTAACCAGTCACGGCGAGCTCGGGCACCACCACAACCTGCGCGCCCAGGGCCTTTGCCCGGCCAATCGCGTCCTGGATACGCTCAGCGTTGCCGTTGATGTCGCCGACCACCGGATTGATCTGAGCGAGCGCCACCGTGATCATGTTCACCAGACTACCGGCGCCACGGTCAGAATCACGGCCGGCGAGGTCCGTTACCTCCCGGTAATCTCGGGGAGCTAGGCTGCAAGCCGTGGAGCGACAGCGCGATTACGTCTTGCGAACCGTCGAGGAGCGCGGCATCCGGCTCGTGTGGCTGTGGTTCACCGACGTCCACGGCTTCCTGAAGACGTTTGCAGTCACCTCGGAGGAGCTAGAACAGGCTTTCGATGAGGGCATCGGCTTCGATGGCTCGGCCATAGAGGGCTTCGCCAGGATCCAGGAGTCGGACATGCTCGCACGTCCCGATCCCGGCACGTTCCAGATAATGCCATCGCAAAGCGGAGGCAGGCCGGCCGAAGGGCAGTACCCCGGACCGGCTGGGCCCCCTTTCCGGCATGAGGTCTCCGAAGGCGGAGTCGCCCGGATGTTCTGCGATATCCATACCCCCGACGGACGCCCCTATCGAGGCGACCCCCGGTTCGTCCTGCGGCGCAACCTCGAGAAGGCCGCCGAACGGGGATTTACCTTCTATGTGCATCCCGAGATGGAGTTCTTTCTTTTCAAGAGCCCCCACGACCCTTCCCCTATCGACGCGGGTGGCTACTTCGACCTAACACCACTGGATCTCACGCAGGAGCTGAGGCGAGATACCGTGGGAGTTCTCGAACGTATGGGTATTCCCGTGGAGTTCTCACATCACGAGGTTTCTCCATCCCAGCACGAAATCGACTTGCGGCACGCCGATGCACTGACGATGGCCGACTCGGTGATGACCTACCGCTTGATCGTCAAACAGATGGCGGCCGAACGTTCGATGTACGCAACCTTCATGCCCAAGCCCTCTAGTGATCTGTCCGGCAGCGGCATGCACACCCACATGTCACTCTTCGAGGGCGATCAGAACGCGTTCCACGACACTTCGGACGAGTATCACCTATCGAAAGTGGCCAAGGCCTTTCTTGCGGGCTTGCTGGTACACGCTCGAGAGATAACCGCCATCACGAACCAGTGGGTCAATTCCTACAAGCGGCTCATCACCGGGCCCGGATACCCCGTAGCGGAAGCACCTGTGTTCGTCTGCTGGGGGCGTCACAACCGCTCCGCGCTAATCAGGGTCCCGATGTACAAGCCGCGCAAAGACCAATCGACTCGAATCGAGTTTCGCTCACCCGACCCGGCCTGCAATCCTTATTTGGCCTTTTCGGTGATATTGGCAGCGGGACTCAAAGGCATCGACCACGGATACGAGCTCCCCCCCGAAGCGACCGACAACATCTATGAGATGACCGACATCGAGCGACGCGCACGCAGGATCGTTCAACTGCCCGGCAGCCTCCATGAGGCGCTTATAGAGATGGAGGGGTCCGAGCTTGTGGCCGAGTCTCTCGGCGAGCAGGTATTCGAGTACCTGCTTCGCAACAAGCACACGGAGTGGAACGAATATAAGTCGTACGTGTCGCCCTACGAGGTCAAACGGTATCTGCCGATCCTGTAGCGCGTCCGGAACCTTCTATCCGAAGCGCTTT
This sequence comes from Actinomycetota bacterium, assembly GCA_030860455.1. Classification (GTDB taxonomy): domain Bacteria; phylum Actinomycetota; class CADDZG01; order CADDZG01; family WHSQ01; genus JACDDL01. Next base: position 6,682 of record JALZIC010000132.1, on the reverse strand, counting down.
CTGATCGCCGGCACCCTCGTTGCCCCCACCCAGCGGGGGCCCCAGTAGTAGGGATCTCTGAGGGATTGAGCTCTCACCCCGCCTGAAGAAGTAGTCGACAGGAATTTCCCGTGACCGATGTAGATTCCAGCATGACCGACACGCGCGCTTGTGGTCTTATGAAAGACAAGGTCGCCTTTCCGAAGATGGGAGCGTCGCCAGACGCGCTTGAATCTCGGCCGCTTCGCAAGATAGAACTGATCGATTGCCCGGCGAGGGAGTGTCCCGGCGTGGCCGTTGTACGTCCAACTCGTAAGGCCAGAGCAGTCGAAGCCATTGGGTGACGTTCCACCGTAGACGTAGGGTGTGCCGATTTGCTTCATAGAGCGTTTCTTCAGATGACGTCGCTCTTTTCGGAACCGGGCCAGCTCGTGCGCATTCGCCGGTGGTGCCACCGAGTATGCTGCTGTGATTCCAATGATCAACGCAATGAATACAGAAACCGTCCGTTTTGGTTGCAGACGCGTACGGTTGATTCCCATCGCTCACCTCCCATTCGCGACGCTCGCGAACGGGAGCGCCCTGACTGCGCCTTGCAAGCGCACAAGTTGGGCACCTTAGTAACGCTTTGAAGGTGCGTCTATAGCGGCAGCACAGAAGACGGGCTGCTCGTTTCTCTGTCAAAACCACAACACGAGTCGAGATCCCGCCCTACGGAGGTACTGGATCTGGGCAACTGCGCAGCGATATGAACCCGATACGCTTAGCTCCCATGCAAGCGCGCGAACAGGTCTTGCGAGACGCGAGCTCATCGCTGGCGGCATTTATCGCGTCAGACAGTGCAGCTCGCCGGTTGGTCAACGAAGAGCCGAATCTACCCACACGTTCGGATTACGCGGCGATTGCGCAGTCGGCGGTGGCCGACGGAGGCATGTCATCTCTCAGGCTCGAGAAGCGCCGCCGGCTTGCTCAGATCGCTACAGGTGACCTTTGCGGGGAGCTTTCGCTGGTGGATGTCACGTCCGCCCTGAGCGACCTCGCAAGTGTCTGGCTCGAGGTGGCGCTTGGGCACGTGCGAGCGCCCGCAGGGATGGCGGTGATCGGAATGGGAAAGCTGGGCGGCCACGAGCTCAACTATGCCTCCGATATAGATCTCGTCTATGTGACCGAGGAGGATATTCCGCTCGCCATCAAGGCGGCTTCCTCGCTCTCGGCGGAGCTGGGCCGGCCTTCACCTCAAGGCCAGCCCTTTCGGATTGATCTGAACCTGCGCCCAGAAGGCCGGAGCGGAGCGCTGGTGCGTTCGGTGGACGGCTGCGTCGAGTACTACACGCGCTGGGCGCAGCCGTGGGAGCACCAAGCGTTGATCAAGGCAGGTTTTGTGGCCGGAGATGCCTCTGTCGGCAAGGAGTTCATCGACAGGACCAGGCCTCTGGTCTTCCCCGCCGACGTAACACCGGACCGGATTGCCAATATCCGAAGAATGAAGGAGCGCATCGAGAGTCACGCTGCACGCTCACTTCGTAACCGAAAGCCCGATACAGCCGACGTAAAGCTGGGACCAGGAGGGATAAGGGACATAGAGTTCTCGGTTCAGCTGCTGCAGTTGGTTCACGGAGGATCGGACGATCTGGTGCGCTGTCCCAACACGCTGGACGCGATCACTGCACTGTGGGACGGCGGTTATGTAGCAGAAGATGACGGCATAGCATTGTTGGAAGCGTACCGATGGCTCAGGAGCCTTGAGCACAGGCTGCAGTTGTGGCAAGAGCGGCAGGTGCACAGGTTGCCAGATGAAGAGAGCAGTCGAACGCGTATCGCTCGATCAATGGGTTTTCGGGATACCGTCGATGTGAGTGCGGCTGCCAACTTCGATGCTGCCCACCGGCGGGTCCTAAGCGATGTGCGTTCTCGATTCGAGAAGCTGTTCTATAAGCCCATGATCGAGTCCCTGGCAGAGGCGACCGGCCCACGCTTGTCGGAAGATGCTCTGCGAGAACGGTTGAGAGTGCTGGGATTCCGAGATGCCGATAAGGCCGCTCGGAATTTGGGGCAACTTGTTTCTGGGATCTCGAGGCGCGCCGTGTTGCTGCGCTTGTTGACCCCGGCGTTGCTGCGTTTTCTTGCTCAGACTCCCCTTCCAGATGGGGGGCTGCTGGCATTCCTGCGTCTGAGCGAGGGGTTGGAAGAGCGCCCGGCGGTGCTGGGCAAGTTCCGGGACAATCCCCCGGGGCTCGAGTTCCTTGCAGCCGCACTTGGGAGTGGCCGGGTTCTGGGCGAGTTGCTCGAGCATGTCCCCGAGGAACTGGCCACCATCGCAGTCCACTCCATGAGCACACCTACCGCCGGCTCGGAGGGAAAGCTCAAGGACAGGGAACGGCTGGTTGAGGAAGCGCAGGCATCGCTCGCCTGGCGCGAGCCCGAGGGCCGGCTCCAGGGGCTGCGCCGGTTCAAGCGCAGGGAGATGGTGGGCGTCGCGCTGGCCGACCTCGGTGGAGAGATCGATTCAACCGATGTCGGCGCAGGTCTGGCGCATCTGGCCGATGCGTGCCTCGAGGCGGCTCTTGAAGGTGTGCGGGGCTCGTTCGCGGTCATAGGAATGGGCAAGCTGGGGGGCCGGGAGCTCAACTATTCCTCCGATATCGACGTCATGTTCGTGCACGACATGGATCCTGCGCTTGCGATCTCGGTGGGTGAGGAACTCGTGAGGGCCGTAGGGGACGTCACCCCCGAGGGACAGACCTGGCGCATCGACTTGGACCTTCGCCCCGAAGGCAAGGACGGCGTCCTGGTGCGATCGATCGATTCTTGCCTGGAGTATTACAGTCGCTGGGCGCAATCCTGGGAGCACTTGGCTTTGATCAAGGCTCGAGTCGCAGCAGGCGATCATGGCCTGGGTCAGCGGTTAGTAGACGGGACGAGGTCGCTTGCTTGGCCCGAGACCCCGCCACAGGGGGCGATCGGCGAGATCCGCCACCTCAAGGCCCGCATGGAAAAGGAGCGCATCCGCCGAGGCACCGATCCCCGTCTGAACATCAAGCTCGGGCCCGGCGGTATCTCGGACATAGAGTTTGCCGTGCAACTGCTTCAACTAGAGCACGCTCACGAACACCCTGCTCTTCGGACGACGGGGACGATCGAAGCCCTGGAGGCTGCCTCGCAGGTTGGTGTGCTGCCGGATGACGACGCGGCCACCCTCGTCGATGCCCTGCGCTTCCTGACGATGCTTCGGAACCGCATGTTCTTCATGACCGGTCAGTCGGTTGATGTGCTCCCGTCGAAGCTCGAGGACCTGGAAGCACTCGGTGTGGCATTGGGCTTTTCCTATCAGCCTTTGCAGGAGCTTCAAGAAGCCCACCTACGCACGACCCGGCGAGCTCGCAAGGTTGCCGAGCGGTTGATCTACGGCTAGTGCCTCGTCCCGGCCATCACCGACGCATTCGAGCGCCCCTGCATCGCCGATAGCTGCGTTGTTCGTCGCTCACGTACCTCCAGGTACGCTTCGACTCCTCGCGTCTTGCCCTCGGCGCGCCGGGACGCTCTCGGTGCTGACTACTTACGCGACGAAGCACTAGTCTCGCTGCTCAGCAAAGGGAGGTTTCGCATGACCGCCACCACCATCACGGCCGCCGCAGTGCAGGCCGCCCCGGTGTTCCTCGATCGGGATGCCACCATCGACAAGGCGGTCCGGCTGATCGAGCAGGCCGCCGACGAGGGCGCCCGCCTCGTGGCCTTTCCCGAGGCGTTCGTTCCCACCTATCCCGACTGGGTGTGGCGCACGTCGCCGTGGGCGGACGGGCCCGCCCGCTGGTACGAGCGGCTTCTCGACCAGGCCGTGGTGATCCCGGGGCCGGCCACTGAGCGGCTCGGCAAGGCCGCCCGCGCCGCCGGAGTGTACGTCTCGGTCGGCGTCAACGAGCTGGCCGGCGCCACCCTGTACAACACCCAGCTGTGGCTGGGGCCGGACGGCGACGTGCTCGGGGCGCACCGCAAGCTCATGCCCACCGGCGGCGAGCGGCTCGTCTGGGGCTTCGGCGACGGCTCGACCATGCCGGTGTTCGACACCCCGATCGGCCGGCTGGGTGGACTGATCTGCTGGGAGAACTACATGCCGCTGGCCCGCTTCGCCCTCTACAGCCAGGGCATCGACGTCTACGTCGCCCCCACCTGGGACAACAGCGACATGTGGGTGCCCACGATGCGCCACATCGCGAAGGAGGGGCGCATCCACGTTCTTGGTGTCACATTCTGCTTGCGCGGCTCCGACATCCCCGACGACATCCCCGGCCGCGACGACATCTACGGCGGGGGCGAGGACTGGCTGGCGCGGGGCAATAGCTGCATCGTCGGCCCCGACGGCGATCTGCTTGCCGGGCCGCTGGAGGGATCCGAAGGCATCGTGACCGCCGAGCTCGACCTCGCCCGGGCCCGCGCGTCACGCCGCCAGTTCGACCCCGTTGGCCACTACGCCCGGCCCGACGTCTTCCACCTGGAGGTCGACCGCCGGCCCGCCCCCGCCACGACCTTCACCACCGTGGCACCCGAAGCTGCGGCGACGCCGGCGACGGGCCCGCTCCCGCCATCCGACGACGTTGGATAACGAGCTCTTCGAAGGAAACCGCGGGGTCGCCACACGGCGACCAACTAACGGCTACCAATCGTCTCCGTGCCGGCCCTCACACGAAATCGGCGCGGTGAGGTCGACGTCTGTGCTTGAACCGAAGCGGAGGACCATTACACCGTCATCCTCTTCCTCGGTGCGGACCGCTTCCGAGCCGCGCCGAACGTAGGTAGGGCCGAGCCACCTTTCCCATCCAAGAGCCGTGTAGAATTTGTGATGGCCGGTCGAGAGGGCACCCATCTCGAAATGGCTGCGTATCAGCTCCGAGGCTTCGGCCATCGCGATAGAGCCGAGCCCTTCCCGCTGTCTCGCAGGAGCGGTCCCCACACCTTCGACGTAGCCGGCGCGCAGAGGCCGATCGGCCACCTCGAGGGCCCGCGGGACAACCGCCGCATGTGAAAGAGTCGCATCGCCGTCGGCGACGACGACATGCCAGCCGCCTATCGTGTGCTCCCAATCCTCTTGTGAGAAGTCTCCTTCAAACGCTTGGACGAGGAGACGCCGGATTTCCATCAAGAGCTCCGGGGACGCCTCCGCCGTGGTGAGCAGGTGAATGTCGGGCACGAGGAAGGAAGCCAGGTTCAGGGTGCGGGCCGCCTAGACTAGATGTCGTAATAGAGGTAGAACTCCCACGGGTGTGGGCGCAGCCTCAGCTCATCGACCTCGTGAACGCGTTTGTAGTCGATCCAGGTATCGACCACGTCCTGCGTGAAGACACCGCCTTCGAGCAAGAAATCGTGATCGTCCTCCAGCGCGATCAGAGCTTCCTCCAACGAGCCTGGAACCTGGGGGACTGCCGCCAGGTCATCGGGTTCGAGGTCGTAGAGGTCTTTGTCCACCGGCTCGCGCGGCTCTATCTTGTTCCTGATTCCGTCCATCCCGGCCATCAACATCGCGGAGAAGGCGAGATAGGGGTTGCAGGACGCATCGGGGCAGCGGAACTCCAGACGCTTGGCTTTTGGCGACTTCGAATAGACGGGGATGCGGACGGCCGCCGACCTGTTTCTCTGTGAGTAGACGAGGTTGACCGGCGCCTCGTAACCCGGGACCAGCCGCTTGTAGGAGTTCGTGGTGGGGGCACACAATGCCAGCAGGGCGGGTGCATGAGCCAGCAATCCCCCGATGTAGTAGCGCGCAACATCGGCAAGCCCTGCATACCCAAGCTCATCGAAGAACAAGGGTTCGTCGTCCTTCCATAGGGACTGGTGTACGTGCATCCCCGAGCCGTTGTCCTGAAAGATCGGCTTGGGCATGAAAGTGACGGTCTTGCCATGTTGCAGGGCGACGTTCTTGACCACGTACTTGTAGAGCAGCAGCCGGTCGGCGACTGCGAGCAACGGGGCAAAGCCCATGTCGATCTCCGCCTGCCCTGCGGTGCCAACCTCATGGTGATGCACCTCCACCGGGATGCCGAGCTCGCGGAGCCGAAGTGTCATCTCCGAGCGCATGTCCTGGTAGTGGTCCATTGGGGGTACCGGGAAATAACCTTCCTTGTAGCGCGGCTTGTACCCGAGGTTGTGCCCCCCCTCCTCGGCCCCCGAGTTCCACACGCCCTCGACGGCATCGACGTGGTAATAGCCAGAGTGCTGGTTCTGGTCGAAACGAATCGAGTCGAATATGTAGAACTCCGCTTCAGGTCCGAAGTAGGCGGTGTCCGCAACGCCCGAACCGGTCAAGTAATCCTGGGCCTTCTTCGCGATGTAGCGCGGATCCCGGGAATAGAACTCGCCGGTGAGTGGGTCCTTCACGAAGGCGTTGATGATCATCGTGGGATGTGCACGGAAGGGGTCCATAACCGCGGTGTCGGGATCGGGGGACAGGAGCATGTCGGATTCCTGGATCTCCTGGAAGCCTCGGATCGACGAACCGTCGAAGCCGAGGCCCTCCTCGAAGGCCTCCTCCGAGAACTCCTCGAAGGGCAGCGAGAAGTGCTGCATGAGCCCGGGCAGGTCCGAGAACCGGATATCGACGAACTGGGCGCCGCTCTCCCGGCCCAACTTGATGGCGTCCGACGGGGTCTTTGCCATTTCGTTCCTCCTGTGACCTCTCTTATCTACTTGCCCCATAGTTTCATCTCAGGGT
>JALZIC010000134.1 GCA_030860455.1 Actinomycetota bacterium | reverse complement strand
ACCTTCACCGGAGCCGTCTTCGCCCGAGCCGTCCCCGAAGCCCTCAGCGGAAAAGCCCGAGCCCACCCCCTCGCCCGACGAACCGAAGCCATCGCCGAGCGCCTCCGAGCCCGAGCCCGAGCCGTCCCCCTCGGCCACAAACGGCGCTCCGTAACGTAGGTCACGAGTCCCCTCGACCGAACAAGGAGAGCTCGTTCAGCCGGTTATCGATCGGGTGCCCTGGCACCCCTTTGAGGTTCCAACGGGACCCAGCTCATCGGTCTGCCGCCCGGCGGGGAAGTCACGCACCCCACCCAAAAGCGGGTGAACTTAGAGGCTCCAAGCAGCCTTTTAGGAACTCAGCGCCGTCGTTTCGGCTTTCAAACGATCCACTTCATCAATGAGAGATCGCGACTCGAGCTTCGTTAAGACGGCACGGGCGTTCTGTAATGGTTCTGTAGCGGCGGGACGGTTACCGAGGGCAATAAGGCAGCGGGCCATTCCCAGATGTGCTTGTCCCTCCTCCAGGACGAAACCGTAGTCGGCCCACCGTTCGGCGGCTTCTTTGTGAAGCTCCAGGGCCCCGTCCAGATCTCCTTTTGTTTCGGCGACGATGGCGTGCGCGGTGACAACCGCGTGTCGGTCGCGCGCAAAGGCGACATCACTTTCTGTGAGGAGCAGTCGTTGAGCCTGGTCACCGTTTCCAATGGCACAAAGAGCCCGCACCACATCGGGAAGATTACGAGCCCTGTACTGCGGAGCACCGTCGGTCCTCCGCTCGAATTCTTGGACCAAGGTGAGAGCGGTTGTGGCGTCCCCGGTGGAGGCGTGCATCAGCGCAGCAAGCGCCAAGGAAGGCGCAAGGGACTCGAGCTCGTCAATCTCTCGAAAAAGGGCCAGCCAACTGCCCTCCAGAGACAGAGCCTCGTGGGTTCGCCCTCGGTGAAAGAGGGCGCGAGCCGTGTCGAGTTTGGCCCACGATCCCATAACCGTTGCACTGTGGTCTTGTGACCACGCGATCACCTGATCCGCCTGGTCTAAGAGCTCCTCCCATCTGCCTAGTTCAAAAAGCATGGGGAGGGCTCCCGTTTGGGCCCACATGGCATTATGAAGGTAGCCATGCGTGCGTGCGATCTCTTGTGCCCTTTGATTGATTTCCAAGGCCTTGTCAGGTCCATCGATCAGCAAAGTTGCGTCGGCAAAATCGTTGCAACAAAGCGCGGCTCTTTCAGCGTCACCCGCCGCCTCACTGAGCCTTAACGCCTCTCCAAGGTCTTCGAGACCACCGACGTCACCCGATTCGCGCCGAGCAATCCCCCGAACCTCCAGCGCGGAGGCGAGAGCCCCGTTGCTGCCGCAGGCGTGGGCCACGTCGATCGCCTTGTTGGCCCAGGCGAGGCCGTCACCCAACGACCCTGCAGCCCCCACAAAGAAAGCAAGGCCCACATAGGCAAACGACAGTTCTTCTGTTGGAGCCTCCTGTTCGAGAAGCTCAATGGCGCGGCCCGCAAGTTGACGAGCCTGTTCGCGGCGGCCCTGGTCCCAAAGAGTGAACGCCAACATCATCAGCGCCGCCCCCTCGCCGCTTAAATCCTGTTGTGCCGAGAACCCTGCGATCGCTTGCTCGAAGTAGTCCTGAGCCTCCGACAGCAGACCAAGGAATCTAGAGGCTCGCCCGGCTTCAAGCAGCACCCTGGGCGTGTCGGGGTCGTCCGGGTCGAGCAACTGGAGTGCCTGACGGTAAAGAGCGAGCGCCTTGGCGGGATCGAGCTTGAGCGCCCGATCCCCGGCCGCAACCAGGAAGCGACGGGTGTGTCCCTCCAGTTCCGAGATGTCGTCTGCGCCTGAGGCTCTGGCGAGTTCCAGGGCGGTCGAGTAGTGGTGGGCGAGAACCTCGGCGTGATCGTCGAGCCTTTCGGCCACACCCTCGATCCAGTCTGCCATGGCCTTGTGCTTCTTCGCCCTTGCACTACGCGGTATCTGACCGTAGCAGACGTCTCTGATCAGAGCATGCCAAAAGGCGTACTCATGCTGGCCCTCCATCGAGGAGTTGCGGGCGGGGCGCACCAGCTCCTTGCCCCCGAGCTCATGCAGCCCTTGTCGGATCGTCTCAGCTTCACCCTCTCCGATGGCGGCAACCGCCCCCGACCAGAACACCTTGCCGGCAACCGAGGCATCATGCAGCAGTGACTTGCGCTCAGAAGAAAGGGTGTCCAGACGAGCGGCAATGAGAGCGTGGACGCTTTCAGGCACCGGGATAGCGGCATCCTGCGCGAGGCTCAAGACCCGACCCCTTTGCTCGAGGATCCCTCGGTCCCAGAGCATGCGGATGAACTCCTCGGCATAGAGGGGGTTTCCTCCCGCTCTGTCCAGCAGGGTGGCGTGGATTTCCGCCGGCAGCACCGCCTGAGACAAAAGAGACGAGATCAGCTGCGCGGTCTCCGAATCGTTGAGGGGAGACAACGACACGACCGTGATGTTGCGTTTGCCTCCGCCCCAGTTGGGATGTTTGTCGTAAAGCTCAGGGCGTGCGGTGCAGACGACGAACATGGGAACGCCCGTGACCCAGTCCACGAGGTGCTCGATGAACTCGAGCAGGGAGGGATCGGCCCAGTGGAGATCCTCAAACACCAGCACGAGAGGCCCTATCTCGGCGATCGCCTCAAGAAACCGCCGCCACGCGGTGAAGGACTCCTCTTTTTGCGGACTTGCACTTCCAGCGACCTCGACACCCACGAGGGGCCCGAGGCGGGAGAGGAACCACTGCTGCTCGGAAGCATCCTTGATGACGGCCGTGACCGCCGACCTCAGCTTGTCTCCCGCCTCGTTAGAGCCGTCCGACTCGAGGATGCCGGCGTGGGCCTTGATGATCTCTCCCAGCGCCCAGAAGGTGATCCCTTCTCCATAGGGAAGCGAGCGTCCCTGGCGCCAGAAGATCAGCTCTTCACGGTCGTCGACAAAAGAAGAGAGCTCGGATAGGAGTCGGCTCTTTCCAACTCCGGGTTCCCCCACGATGGTGACAAGTTGGATGGACGATTCGCGCAGGGTTCTGCGAAAGGTCTCCTTTAGGATCGTCTGCTCGTAGTCGCGTCCGATGAAAGGCGTCTTGGGCGCCATGTCGATATCGACCCCGAAGCGGCTCCGGGCCGCCACTGCCCTCCACACCGGGATGGGTTGGGGCTTTCCTTTGACCCTCACCGGTTCGAGCTCCTCATAGTCGATGAAGTCCTTGGTGGAGCGGTAGGTGACCTCTCCCACCGCCACGCCACCCACGGGGGCGATTCCCTGGAGCCGGGAGGCGGTGTTGACGACGTCTCCTGTGACCATGCCCTCTCCGGCCTGGGGTCGGGCTCCGAGGGTCACCAGTCCCTCGCCGGTGTTGACCGCCGCCCGAATGGAGAGGTCGAGCTGGGGGGTGTCCTGATTCAGCTCCTCGATCGCCTCGGTGATCCTCAGCGCCGCTCTGACCGCCCGTTCGGCATCGTCCTCGTGGGCCACCGGAGCTCCGAACACCGCCATGACCGCATCGCCGATGAACTTCTCGACCGTGCCGCCGAAGCGCTCGATCTCGGTCTTGAGCAGGCGGTGATAGGGGGCCAGAGCGGCCCTTACGTCCTCGGGGTCGGCGTCATGGGAGCGGGCGGTGAAGCCGACCAGGTCGACGAACAGGACTGAGACGACCTTTCGCTCCTCGGCCAGAGGGGACGGGATTGCATCCAGGGCGGTGCCACACATCATGCACAAACGTGCCCTGTCCGGGTTCTCCTCGCCACACTGGGAGCACAGTGCCATAGACCCACGGTACTGCTCCTTCTGGTAGGTGGTGCCGCCCCGCAACTCGGCGCTCTACGGTCCCGGTCGCCTGCCCGCCCTTTCCGCATACCCTTTCAGAGCCGACAAACTGTCAGGGGGATCGTGGCCTGCCTCAACTGGGGGGCCGAGAATCAAGGCGGGAAGTTCTGCCGTGAGTGCGGGCGTCCCTTGTCCTTGGCCTGCCCTGGGTGCGGCGCGCCGTACGAGGCGGGCGACAAGTTCTGCAGCGAGTGCGGGGCCTCGCTCAAAGCCGCGGCCGGCCTTACGCAGACGTCGTCGCCGATTACGGAAGCCTCCACCCCGGTCATGGAGGCTCCCACGAGGAAACGGCGCCTCGTGTCGGGCTCTTCGCCGACCTGGTCGGGTTCACCACCTTGTCGGAGAACCGGGATCCCGAGGAGGTAAGAGACCTCCTCACCCGCTACTTCGACACCGCCCGCCGAATCATCGGCCGCTACGGAGGGGTGGACGAAAAGTTCATCGGCGATGCCGTGATGGCGGTGTGGGGAACGCCGGTCGCCACCGAAACGACTCCGAACGGGCTGTGCGTGCTTCCTTGGAGCTGACCCAGGCGGTGGCGGCCCCTGGGGGAAGAAGCCGGAGCAGAGGGGCTCAAAGCGCGCGCCGGGGTGGTCACCGGCGGGGCCGCAGTCAACCTGGACGCCGAGGCCCAGGGGATGGTCGCAGGAGACATCGTCAACACCGTCTCCCAGGTCCAGTCGGTCGCTCCACCGGGGGGTGTCTACGTCGATGCGATCACGAGACGCTCCACCGAGGCCGCGATCAACTATCACGACGCCGGTCGTTCGGGTTCAAGGGCAAGTCCGAGCCGGTGCCGTTGTGGCGCGCCGGTCAAGTCCTCGGTGGCGCCAGGGTGCGCTCAAGGCGTCGGGATTGGAGGCGCCCTTCGTTGGGCGCGAGCGCGAGATGCTCCTCATCAAGCAACTGTTCCACTCTTCCGCTGAGGATCGCAGGGCGCATCTCGTCTCGGCCACCGGTATCGCAGGCATCGGCAAGTCACGGGTTGGTTGGGAATTCTTCAAGTACATCGACGGTTTGGCCAAAAATCTGGTGGCACCGGGGGCGCAGTCTCTCTTATGGGGAAGGGATCACCTACTGGGCGCTGGATGAGATGATCAAGATGCGCGCCGGCATTCAGGAAGAAGAGGACGCCGAAGCGGCCGCCGAGAAGCTCAGCGATGTCATCGCTCTGCACGTAGAGGACGAAGGAGAGCGCCGCTGGCTCGAGCCCCGTGTAGGCCATCTGCTCGGCCTGGAGCAGCGCAGCTCCTTAACCGAGGCAGCCCAGGAAGCTCTTGCAATAAGAAGAACATACGGGTTTCATCATGAGACCGTGAAGGTTGCGTACATAGAAACTCTAGAAGACGCGCTCGCCGTCAGTGACTCATCCATGATCGAGCATTTGTTGGCCATGGTCGAAGGGGCAAAAAATCGATGGACTGTCCAGCGTGCGGATTTGTAAACCCAACCGGCTTCCGGTTCTGCGGTTCCTCGGCGGCGCATTGGCCCAACCATTTGCCCCTCGTGCGAAACGGAGATTCCCCCGGATTTAAGTTCTGTGGTGCGTGAGGCCCGCCCCTCGGCATACATTCCACATCAGAGCCGCTGGATCGGCGTCAAGACCGAAGCCGCCAGCGAGACCTCGAACCACGTGGTATCCAGCGC
>JALZIC010000049.1 GCA_030860455.1 Actinomycetota bacterium | reverse complement strand
GACCTACGAGATCTTGTCGCCGGATCCGTTCCTGCGCCCTTATATCGAAGACTTCTCACGCATAGCAGGCGTGTACCGCTTGCTGCGGTCTTCCTTCGAGCAGGTCGAGGTCGACCGCTCCTTCTATCGCAAGACGGCACTGCTGGTGCAGGAACAGACCCGAAGCGGAGTTATCCGGCCACCGGATGAGGTCTACGAGCTCGGTGAGGACGCGCTGGCAAAGATAGAAAAATTGAAGAAGCCCGACGTGGTCAAGGTCTTCAACCTCCTCAAGCTGATCGACAAAGAGGTCAAGGAGAAGGGGCGTGACGCTCCCTACCTAATCCCGATCGGCGACCGCGCCGAGGCTGTCATCACTGCCTATCAGGAGCGTCAGTTGTCCACTCAGCAAGCCTTGGAGCAGCTCAGACTTGCCTTGGATGAGATCGAGGAGGCAGAACGCAAGCAAGAGGAGACGGGGCTATCCACCGAGGGTCTGACGGGGCTCTTGATCCTCGAAGAGGACGGCGTGGACAAGACCCTCGAAGTCGCCACCGAGATGGCGGGAGCGTTCGCTGCCTGGCCCCATTGGAGACGCAGCGAAGAGCATGAGCGAGAGCTGCGGAGGGCCCTGTACAAGGCGGTGCTCAAGTCGGGGAGCGACCACACAGGGGTCGTCGACAGGCTCCTCGACGTCCTCAAGAAGGGATCGGCGTGAGCTCCGCGGGACTCTCGTCCGATGCCTTCAAGCTCGAGGTCCAAGACTGGGCGGAGCGCATCGGAGTATCGCCGTCGGAGATTCACGTGCGGCCGATGGAGCGCAAATGGGGAAGCTGCTCGACGACCGGGAGAGTGACCTTCAGCCGTGACCTCCTCGAGCAGCCGGAGGGAACCCGGACCGAGGTCATCGTTCACGAGCTTTTGCATCTGAAGGTTCCCAACCACGGCCCGTTGTTCCGGGGACTGGAACGTGCCTACATCGCCGGCCGGACGAGCACGACACACTGACCATCGCCTCGTCTTCCGGCCAACCCGCTAAGCTGCACGCCTGACTAGGATTTCGGGAGGGGCGATTCTTATGGCGCGCAAGCTCGCGGGCGTGGTGGCTTCCATGCTTCTGGTTGCATCGTTGACCAGTGCTGCTGCAGGTGCGGGGCGCTCGCAGTCGACCATCCCCACGAGCGGGCCGACCTTGTCGACAGCCGACCGCCTCGCCGACCGCCGCTACGTCGCCACGGGCCCGCGCGCTTACGTCGTCGGCACCGAGGACGGGCGCTTCCCCGCCATGGGCTTCCATACCCGGGGTGAGATGGGCGGTATTTGGAGCCCTCCGATCAAGCTGCTCGACGGGCTCTGGTTCGGCATCGACGACACCTGGATCGGCCCGGCCACGCGCTTCACCAGCGGCTACGGCCACGTGAGCATGGACCTGCCGGGCACGGACTCCCTCGAGGTCCGGCGGGTCGACTTCGTGCCCGGCGGGCGGCGCGCCGTGCTGGTGGGCCTCGAGCTGACCGCCCCGGGCGCGGCACAGAGCTTCACGCTCAAAGTGGACGCCCACTCCGAGCTCATGGGCGCCTACCCGTGGGGCGAGACCGATCCTTCGCAGACCGACTTCAACCTCCAGGACTCCGCACAGTTCAGGGACGGGGCGCTTCTCTTTACCGATCGGGGCACTCCACCGGTGGCAAATGCCCCGCGCCACAACTGGGCGTCCCTGGTGGCCTCGAACCTGACGCCGAGTGGGCACAGGATCGGATCGGGTTTCCGCGGCCCGCAGGGCCCCCCGGTGATCTGTCCGGTGTCTACGGACGACGCCCCCCAGCCCGACCGCTGCGACGACACCGACTACGGCAAGGGCGCCGGGGGCCGGTTGCTCTACGACGTGTCGGTTCCCGCCGGAGGCACGAAGACGGTGTGGTTTGCGGTCTCGGGTAGCGACCACGGCGTCCTCCTGGCGACCCGCGAGCTGACCGCAGCCCTGGACCACCCCGGCGCCGCCCTCGAAACGAAGATCGCACACCGCAGGGCGCTCGCCCAGCGCACGCGCGTGTATATCCCGGGAGACCCGCTTCTGGCAAGAGGGATCGAGTGGAGCAAGCAGAATCTCGCCGACTCCGTGCAGAGAGCCCGCCGGCTTGCGATACGCGAAACCAACGCTGGGGTGAACTACCCCGCACCCGAGGGCACTCTGGAAGAGGCGCGCTGGCTCGGCGCCGGCTTCCCCGATTACCCGTGGCTGTTCGGGACCGACGGCGAGTTCACCGCGTTTGCGAGCGTCGCTGTGGGTCAGTTCGGGCCCATCAAGGACCACCTGAGGGCACTGCGGGCTTCGAGCCGCATCGTCAACGGCTCCAGCGGCAAGGTCGTACACGAGGTCGTAAGCGACGGCTCCGTTTACTTCGGGACGAACGCCGACGACGGCAACACGGACGAGACCGCCAAGTTCCCCAGCGCGGTGGCGCTCGTGTGGCGCTGGACCGGGGACAACAAGTTCCGGGATGAGATGTACGGCTTTGCCAAGGACAACATGCATTACATCTTCCGAGAGCTCGACGCCGACGGCGACGGATGGCCCGAGGGGCTCGGCAACGTCGAGCGCGAGGGCATGGGCGAAGAGAAGCTCGACAACACCGTGTACACGATACGCGGGCTGCTCGACCTCGCCGACATGGCCGCCAGCAAGGGGGATGACGCGACCGTCAAATGGGCGAAGAACAAGGCGCGCCGACTCAGGGGGAGGTTCGAATCCGCTTGGTGGATGCCTGGCGTGCCACAGCACGCGGACTCGCTCGACGATCCCGGCAACGCCAAGGTTCAGCAGCGTCATTGGATCGGCGTGACCCCGATGGAGGTCGAGCTTCCCGGCCGGGTTGGCCCCAGGCCGGGAATGACTTCGCGCGCGCACGGGGCCCGGGCACTCGAGTTGCGTGAGACAGACTGTTACGGCGACGCATTCGGGCTCTTCCACACCGGCGATGCGGGATGCGACCCGATCGTGTCCGACGCGCCGGCCGAGCGAGTGATCTTCACGCTCAACACCGCACTCATGGCGGTGGCCGAGGGCAACTATGGCCGCCTCGGCGATGATCAGCAACGGCGCTTCACCAGGGCGAACCGGCGGCTGCAGCTTCCGGTTCCCGACGAGCAGCCCGGCGCCATGCCGGAGATCGCCCCGTCGCCCGACTACGGGCGTTCGATCGACCTGCATCTGAACGAACGGGCGATGGTGCTGCAGGCGTGGGGAAACTACGGCACCGTCTGGCCGATCGTCCACCAGCAGCTCGGCGTGCGGCCCGATCTGGGGAACGACCGCCTTCAGGTGGTCCCCCAGGTCCCGCCAGGTTCACCGGGTCTGGGAGGGAAGAACATTCGCCTCGGCAAGGGATATGTGAACGTCTCGGCTCTGGTCCAGGACGGCACCTACGTGACGGTGGTCAGACAGAGGGTCGACGCACGCGTGAGGTTGGGCCACACCGTTCCGTTCGGCGCAAAGGTTACTTCGGCCAGGCTCAACGGGGCGCGGGTCCCCTACAAGATCCGGGTTACCCACCGGGGGCGCGAGGTTCTCGTGCAGGCCGCCGATGCAAAGAACCAGGTCCTGGAGGTCAGGACCTCGGGCTGATAGCCCAAAACGGGCACGAAGCTGGGCTCCATTGCACCAGTGAGCCCGCTCTCCGGGCTTGCGTGTGCAATGAAGCTCGACAGATGCGGAGAAGGCCCGGGTGATGAGCTCCGAGAGGGCGCTCGAGGACCTGGTCGCGCGCGTGGTCGAGTGCCGTGCCTGCCCCCGGCTCGTCGCCTGGCGTGAGGGCGTTGCGCGCGACAAGCGGGCGGCCTACGCCGGGGAGACCTACTGGGGACGGCCGGTGCCTCCGTTCGGCGACCCCCGCGCCCGCCTCCTTATCGTGGGGCTCGCCCCGGCAGCGCACGGCGGCAACCGGACCGGGCGTATGTTCACCGGCGACCGCTCCGGCGACTGGTTGTACGGCTCGCTGAACCGGACCGGCTTTGCCAACCAGCCGGGTTCGAGCCACCCGGGCGATGGTCTCCGCCTCGACGATGTCTATATCTCCGCGGCGGTGCGCTGCGCGCCTCCGGCCAACAAGCCGACCCCAGCCGAGCGGGACACCTGCCGCCTGTACCTAGAAGAGGAGATCGCTCTGCTGAATCGGGTCAAGGTGATGGTTCCCCTCGGCGGATTCGCGTGGGATGCGCTCCTGCGCACCCTCGCGGTGCGCCCTCCCAAGCCGCGCTTCGGGCACGGGGTCGAGGTCGCCGTCGGGCCTTATACGTTGCTCGGCTGCTACCACCCGAGCCAGCAGAACACCTTCACCGGCAGGCTCACACAGGCGATGCTCGACGCCGTCTTCACCAGGGCGGCGGCGCTGATGGGGAGATCCTAAGCCCGGCTCGATCGCCGAGCCAGACTCAAGCGGCGGGTTCGATAGCGGTGCCGTCGAAGAGGCCCTCGAGCCGTGCCACCGCCTCGACGGGAGCGATGCGACAGAAGGACTGCGACTCCACGTCCCAGTTGCCGAGGATTCGGCGGGCCAGCGGGGAGCCTGTGGCCTCGAGGTGCCGGTCTATAACCCGCCGGAGCGACTCGAGCTGGCCCACAGTGGGGGCGTAGGGCGCCACGAGCTGTGGGTTGATGCGCTGCGCGATGTCGCCGGCGTGGTCGAGAACGTAGGCCTCTCCGCCGCTCATGCCTGCGCCGAGGTTCACGCCCGTGGGCCCAAGGATCACCACCGCACCTGCTGTCATGTACTCACAGGCGTGCTCGCCGGCCCCCTCCACGACCGCGACCGCGCCCGAGTTGCGCACCGCGAATCGCTCTCCGACGCGCCCTGCGATGTAGAGCTGTCCGCCGGTGGCGCCGTAGAGCACGGTGTTGCCCGCGAGACAGGGGTCACCCGCGTCGTCTGCGGGCGGGCGGATCGCAACGCGCCCGCCGGCCATCCCCTTGCACACTCCGTCGTTGGCCTCGCCGGTAAGGGTCAGCGATACGCCGTCACCCAGGAACGCGCCGAAGGACTGGCCCGCGCTTCCGCGCAAGCGCGCGTGTACCGAGCCCGGCGGCTTGCCCGACCCAAAGATGTAACCCAGATAGGTGCCAAGGCGCGCCCCGACGGAGCGGTCGGCGGTGGTGATGGCGTAGCTGAGCTCCTGTTCGCGTCCGTCTTCGAGCGCCGCCCTTGCGTCTTCGAACATCTGGTCTCCGAGCCGGGAGCGGGGCTTCTGTAGAGCCAATGCCCCCGTGAACCGGCGCTCGGCCCCGCCTCCACCGGCCAGCAGGGGAGTGAGGTCGAGGCGCTCGGCGCGGGGGCCGACCGGCTCTTTCAGGGTCAAGAGGTCGTTGCGCCCGACCGCCTCGTCGACGCCTCCCAGACCGAGGCCCGCGAGCAGCAGCCGCACCTCCTGGGCCACCAGCAGCAGGTAGCGAGCCACCATCTCGGGTGTGCCGGCGAACTTGGCCCTCAGCGCAGGGTCTTGGGTGGCGATCCCCACCGGACAGGTGTCCCGGTGGCAGGTGCGGACGAGGATGCAGCCCTGGGCGATGAGGGTGGCGGTCCCGAAGGAGAATTCGTCGGCGCCGAGCAGAGCGCCTATGACGACGTCCCGCCCCGTCTTGAAGCCCCCGTCCACGCGCAGGCGGACCCGGCCCCTCAGCCCGTTCGCCACCAGCGCCGCCTGGGTCTCGGCGAGGCCGGTCTCCCACGGCATGCCGGCGTTCTTGATCGACGAGAGAGGGCTGGCCCCGGTGCCACCGTCGCCGCCCGAGATGTGGACGACGTCGGCGAGTCCTTTGACCACCCCTGCGGCGATGGTGCCGATCCCTTCCGAAGACACCAGCTTGACAGAAACGGCGGCGAGATCGTTCGCCTGCTTGAGGTCGAAGATGAGCTGCGCGAGGTCTTCGATGGAGTAGATGTCGTGATGGGGTGGCGGCGAGATCAGCCCGACTCCGGGCACGGTGTGCCGCAGGCGCGCGATCTCGGCCGTGACCTTCTTGCCCGGCAGCTGCCCGCCCTCGCCCGGCTTGGAGCCCTGCGCCATCTTGATCTGAAGCTCTCCGGCGAAGGCGAGGTATTCGGGCGTGACCCCGAAGCGCCCCGAGGCGATTTGCTTGATGCCGGAGTTGCGCTCGTCGCGGAAGCGCTCGGGCGCCTCGCCGCCCTCCCCGGTGTTGGCCATACCGCGAATCATGTTGAGGGCGATCGAGAGCGTCTCGTGCGCCTCGGCCGAGAGAGCGCCGTGGGACATCGCCCCGGTGGAGAAGCGGCGGGCGATGTCCTCGGCGGGCTCGACCTCGGCGAGCGGAACCGGCGCGTCCGCAGGGGCGAAGTCGAGAAGATCGCGCGGCTCGCTCGGTGGCCGGCCGTCGGACAACGCGGAGAACCGGCTGTAGGCGCCGTCGATCCCCTTGACCGCCCGCTGCAGGGCGTGGGCTGCCGCCATCTCGCGTTCCTGCGGTGAGCGTCTGTCATCGTCGAGTTCGTTCACCCCCACGACCTCGTGCAGGGCTTCGACGAACTCTGGATTCAAGGCGTGGAACTCGCCTCCGCGCTTGAACTTGACCAAACCGGGGTTGGCCAGGCGGGCGCCGGGCCCCCAGGCCGCCTGATGACGCCCGAGGACGTCCTCACCCAGGTCTCCGAATGAGAGGCCTCCCAACGCCGATGCAACGCCGGGGAAGCAGGTGTCGATGACATCGGGGCCGAGCCCGATGGCCTCGATGATCTGGGCGCCGGTGTAGGAATGAACCGTCGAGATCCCCATCTTCGACATGATCTTCAGGACACCGTTTTCGAGGGCGCCCGCGAACCTGTCCTGTGCCTCGCCGGGGCCGACGTCGCCTCCGAGCCGCCCCCGGCCGGCGAGATCGACGATGGACTCGAAGGCCAGGGAGGGGCAGACGGCATCGGCCCCGTTGGCGAGCAGGCAGGCGGCATGATGGGATTCGCGCACATCGTCCGCGACCACCACGATGCCGGTCTGCGTGCGCATACCTGCGCGCACCAGCCCGTGATGGACCGCTCCCGCGCACAGGGCCGAGGGCACGGGCGCGCGCTTCCGGCCGGCGCGCTCATCGGACACGACGAGACAAAGGGCCCCCTCCGCCACCGCACTGCACGCCTGCTCTACGGCGCGCCGGCAGGCACCGTTCAGGCCGGCGGGCCCTTCGGTCACTTCGAAGGAACCGTCGAGCGAAACGGCGCCGTCGGCGAGGAGGCCGGCGATTGCCGACGGACGCAGGACGAACGAGGGGAGCTGCCACAGTGCGGCTGCGTCGGGGGGCTCTTCGAGAAGCGGGCTGCGCGCCCCGAGGAGAACGGCGATGGACATAACGTGACGCTCCCGAAGGTGGTCGATGGGCGGGTTCGTCACCTGGGCGAAGCGCTGTTTGAGGAAGGAGAATACCGGCCTGCCATGGCCCGCCAGCGGAGGCTGAGGGGTGTCGTCGCCCATCGACGAGGTCGGCTCGGCTCCGTCCACGGCCATCGGCCGGATGACCACGGTGAACTCCTCTTTGGTGTAGCCGGCCGCGACTTGACGCGCCAGCACGTCGGGCCCCGGTCCCACGAGCGGTTTGCCTGGTTCACGGATTCGCGCATGGCGACGGAGCCAGTCGCCATAGGGTGCCTGGTGAGCCAGCCGGGCCTTGACCTGCGAGTCGTGTATCAATCCGCCGGCCTCCGGATCCACCACCAACGTCTGGCCCGGCCCGAGCCTGGTGCGAGCCACCCGGCCGTGACCCTCGGTGTCGACCGCGCCCGCCTCCGAAGAGCATGCCACCAGTCCGTCGTCGCACAGGGCCACCCGAAGCGGCCGCAGCCCGTTGCGGTCGAGCCGTGCGACGACCCTGTCGCCGTCCGCCATGACTACCGCCGCCGGCCCGTCCCACGGCTCGGTCAGGCACGCGTGCCAGCGGTAGAAATCACGCACCTCCGGATCCGGGTCGTTGGCCCACGCCGGGGGGATGAGCATGGCGGCGGCGTGGGCGAGGTCCCGGCCTCCCCGCAGCAGCAGCTCGAGCGTCTGATCGAGAATTCCGGAATCAGAGGTGTCCTCGTCCACCGCCGGCCGCATGAGGCCAGCCGGCAGCCCGCCACCGAGGCGCCCTTCACGCGCCGTCATCGCCGCGGCGTTGCCTCGAATGGTGTTGATCTCGCCGTTGTGGGCCAGGAGGCGGAATGGCTGCGCCCTCTCCCACGTCGGGAGGGTATTGGTCGCGTACCGTTGATGGAACAGCGAGAACCACGCCTCGTACCGCCTGTCGGCCAGGTCTGGGTAGAAGGCCGAAAGAGCGTCCGCCGCGCAGAGGGCCTTGTAGACGACGGTTTTGAACGACAGTGAGGCGACGTAGACGCCGAGGCCGCCCCGGCGCGCCGAGCCTTCGATCCGACGGCGCGCCAGAAGTGCGCGCCGCTCGAGCGCGGTGTCGTCGACGGGGGGGCGTCTCAGGATCGCCTGCTCGATTCGGGGGGCCGAGGCGCGTGCCTGCGCGCCGAGAGCCGAGGGCTCGACGGGTACCTCCCTGAACCCGGCAACCTTCAGGCCCTCGGCCGCACAGCCTGCCTCGACCGCCGCTCTCCCGGCGCCGGGAGCGGCCGGATCGAGGAACAACATCGCCAAGCCGGTGCGGTCGGCCTCCCGTCCGTGTCCGGCCAACCAGCTCGGAAGGGGGAGCAGCAGTCCCGCTCCGTCGCCGGTGAGGCGATCGGAGGCGACCGCCCCGCGGTGTCTTACCCGGCAGAGCGCATCGAGGGCGGCGTCCACGATTCTCCGGGACGACCGCCCTTCGGCGTCGGCCACGAAGCCGATTCCACATGCATCTCGCTCGCGTTCATAGGGTCTCATCGGGTCCTCGGCACAAAAAAAGGGCGCCCTGCCTGTTCCGCAGAGCGCCGTTGCCCGTTGTGGTGGTCAGAGGTTAGATGCCACGGGGTTGGCCTGTCAAAGTAGCTGGACGATGGCCCCTTGACGTCCGAGGTTAGGCCCCCCTAACATAGCCTCGCCTAATAGGATCTGTTCGGTGTGGCGAACATGAAAGGGGAGCACTATGGCTGGGTGGAGGGTGCGGCGTTGGGTGGCTATCGGACTGCTGGCGAGCGGAACACTGCTGGCCGCCTGCGGGGATTCGACCGAGGCGTCGGATACCTCCGAGGGCGATCCGCTCGTCGTCTATTCCGGCCGGGAAGAGGAGTACGTCGAGGAGCTGCTGAGCGACTTCGAGAACGACGCCGGCATCGATCTCGATGTTCGCTACGGCGATTCGGCCGAGCTTGCTGCGACCCTGCTGGAGGAGGGCGACTCGACGCCGGCCGACGTCTTCTTCTCCCAGGACGCCGGTTCCCTGGGGGCGGTGTCGGAGGAGGGGTTGTTGGGAGAGCTGGAGCCGGCCGCACTCGAGCGCGTCGACGACGAGTTCCAGTCGCCCGAGGGCACCTGGGTGGGCACTTCGGCCCGGGCGCGCGTGGCCGCCTACAACACCGATGTGCTCGCTCCCGGCGAGCTCCCCGATTCGATCCACGGCTTCACCGATCCGAGCTGGAAGGGCCGTGTCGGTTTCCCCCCGGGTAACTCATCGTTTCAGGCGTCCATCGCCGCCATGATCCTGCTGGAGGGCGAGGATGCAACCAGGACGTTCCTCGAAGAGCTCAAGGCCAACGAGCCGGCCACCCACTTCGATGACAACGAAGCCACAGTGCGGGCGGTGGCGGACGGCGAGATCGACGTGGGGTTCGTCAACCACTACTACATCTACGAGGTCGCCCGGGAAGAGGGTGACATCCCGGTCGCCAATCACTTCTTCAGCGGAGGAGACCCGGGCGCGCTGATAAACACCGCAGGGGTCGGCATAATGGAGGGGACCGACCAGCTCGAGGACGCCCAGGCCCTGGTCGACTACCTCACCGGAGAGCAGGGGCAGACCTACTTTCCGGCCGAGCTGCTCGAGTACCCTGTGGTGGCCGACTACGGCACCCCCGAGGATCTCGTGCCGCTCGATGATATCGACGCGCCGGACCTCGATCTCTCCGAGCTCGGCGCGACGCTTGCGCCGGCGCAGGAGCTCTTGCTCGAGGTCGGCCTCCTGTGACCCCCGGGTGCCGAGTGGGTGATGAGTGTGCATCGTTCACGTCTGCCACCCACTCGGCCCGGTGAGTCTGACGGCAGGGCTCGATCACCGTCCGCCCGAGGGAGGGAGAGCTCCGCTTCGGGTTGAAGCCCGGAGCGCCCTGCGGAATCGGATACCCCCCGCGCTGCTGGCGGCGGTGACCGCGGTCGGAGGCCTCATGCTTCTCCCGCTCGCCTACCTGATCCTGCGCGCCGGCGATGCCGACGCGGGGACCTGGGACGTGATACTGCAGCCGCGCACGCTTGGACTCGCGTTCAGGAGCGCGGCGCTGGCGGTGTGTGTCACTGCGGCCTCATGCTCCATCGGGGTGCCGCTCGCGTGGCTCACTGCACGCACCGACCTTCCCGGCCGGCGCGCCTGGACGGTGGTGGTTGCGCTTCCCCTCGTGATCCCCAGCTACATCGGGGCGTTTGCTCTCATCGGTGCGCTTGGGCCGCAGGGGATGCTCCAGGAGATGCTCGCCGGCCCTCTCGGGGTCGAACGCCTGCCCGACATAAGCGGTTTTCCCGGCGCTTTGCTGGCTCTGACCCTGTTCACCTACCCCTATGTGTACCTGGTGGTGGCCGCGGCGATACGGGGGCTGGATCCGTCGCTGGAGGACGCCTCACGCGTTCTTGGGCGCTCCCCGTGGGCCACCTTCTGGAACGTCACGGTGCCGCTCCTCAAGCCATCTATCGCCGCCGGGGGCCTCCTCGTGGCGCTTTACACGCTGCACGATTTCGGCGCCGTCTCGCTCATGCGTTTCAACGTCTTCACGCAGGCCATCTACGTCCAATACCGGGGGGCTTTCGACCGCACACCCGCCGCGATCCTGTCACTCATGCTGGTTGGCCTGGCGGGGATCGTGCTGGTGCTGGAACAAAGGGCGCGGGGGAGGGCTCGCTATTACCGGTCCGGCACGGGCTCCAAGCGACCGATAACGGCGGTTCGGCTCGGCCGCTGGCGCTGGCCTGCCCTGGCTCTGTGTTGTGGAATCGCCCTCCTCGCGCTCGTGCTCCCCGTGGGGGTCATCGTCTTCTACCTGGTGCGCGGCCTGGCCGGCGGGGAAACCCTCTCCCTGTCGTGGTCTGCGGCCGGCGGCTCGATCGTCGTGTCGGGGAGCGCGGCCGTCCTGGCCGTGGTGGCGGCGCTGCCCGTAGCGCTCCTGTCGGCGCGCTACCCCGGGCGGATGAGCGGCGCAGCCGAACGCCTTTCGTATTCGGGCTACGCGCTTCCCGGTCTTGTGGTCGCCCTTGCCTTCGTGTTCTTCACCGCCAACTTCACCCCGGTGCTCTACCAGAGCCTGCCTCTGGTGGTGATTGCCTACGTCGTGTTGTTCCTGCCCCAGGCGGCGGAACCGATCCGGGGCTCGTTGCTCCAGCTGAGCCCGCGTGTCGAGGAGGCGGGACGCGCCCTCGGGAAGGGCCGGCTGAGGATCTTCGGCAGCCTGGTTGCGCCGCTCATCGCAAGGGGAGCCATCGCCGGCGGGGGGCTGGTCTTTCTGACCGCCATGAAGGAGCTGCCCGCGACTCTTCTTCTGCGCCCCACCGGATTCGAAACGCTGGCAACGAGGGTGTGGACGGGGGCAACCGCGGGGTTGTATTCGCGATCGGCGGCCCCCGCCCTGCTCCTGATAGTCGTGTGTGCCTTCCCTCTGTACGGTCTGGCGCGCCGCGTCGAGGTCCGCGAGATGCAAGATGTAGAGGTGAGAGCCGAGTGATGCCCGAGTCCAAGTCCCTTCTGTCCTGTCGCGGAGTGGTCAAGTGCTGGGGCGACACGGTCGCTCTGGACGGCTTCGACCTCGAGCTGAACGAGGGGTCGCTGCTCGCCTTGTTGGGTCCCAGTGGATGCGGCAAGACCACCGCCCTGCGCATCATGGCGGGACTCGAGCGGCCGTCCTCCGGGGAGGTGTGGATCGGCGAGCGCCTCGTGGCGGGCAAGGGGGCCTGGATCCGTCCCGAAGAGCGTCGCATCGGTATGGTGTTCCAGGACTGGGCCTTGTTTCCCCACCTCGATGTGGCGAGCAACGTGGCTTTCGGGTGCCGGGACCGGGACCGGGCGCGCCGGGTCGGAGAGGTTCTCGAGCTCGTTCATCTGACCGGATTCGAGCACCGTATGCCGCATGAGCTATCCGGAGGCCAACAGCAGCGTGTGGCGCTCGCCCGGGCACTTGCGCCGTCGCCCGAGGTCGTCCTCCTGGACGAGCCGTTCTCGAACCTGGATGCGTCGCTGCGGGCCCAGGTCAGGGCCGAGGTGCGCACCGTGCTGACCGAGGCGAGGGCAACGGCCATCTTCGTGACGCACGACCAGGAGGAGGCCCTTTCGGTCGCCGACAGCCTGGCGGTCATGACCCACGGCCGGGTGATCCAGACCGGTAGCCCCCACTCGGTTTACGGCGCCCCGGCGCACCGGCTGGTTGCGGGAATGGTCGGGGAGGCCAACTTCCTGCCGGGCATGGTGAGCTCTGGCCTCGCGGCGACGCCGGTGGGGACGGTGCTTGCGCCGGGGTTGTCGGATGGGCCGGTCGACATAATGATCCGGCCCGAGACCATTCACCTCGATCGGGCCCAGGAGGGCAGCGCGGAGATCGTCGACGCCGAGTTCTACGGCCACGACCAACTGGTGCGCGCCCGGCTGAGGGACGGAACCCTGCTCGACGTCCGTCTGCTCGGGCCCCGCCCGGACCTGACGATCGGGGCGGAGGTTGACATGCGGCTGACCGCGCCGGTGCACTTCTTCAGGGCCGACTCCGCGGTGGCGATCTCCCCCTACTGCGGAATCGTTACCTCGGATTCACCGCAGGCCCAGCCCTCCGCGCGGTAGCAGGCACTCTCGGGCCCCGTGAGCCGTAGGCGGCGCGTCTAGCGCTTGTTGCGTTTGGCCTCGAACATGCCCTGATCCGCCCTGCGCACGGCCTCCTGCAGGCCGGTGATCGGGTGTCTCGTGGCCCACCCGAGCGACGCATGGACCTGCTTCTCAGCGAGCGCCTCTTCGACGCGCTCGGCCAACGCGTCGGCGGCGGTTTCGTCGCAGTCCACGGCCAGAATGGCGAACTCGTCCCCGCCGGTGCGGCTGCAGATGTCGGGGTCTCGGCTGCACTGCTCGAGCGTCTCGGCCACCAGCCGCAGCAGGAAGTCTCCCGCAGCGTGGCCGTCGCTGTCGTTGACCTCCTTGAGGTGGTCGAGGTCCACTACGACCACGCTTGTTGGGATCCCGTAGCGTCTGGAGCGGTTCTCTTCGATTTCCAGATGCCGATCCCACGCTCGCCGGTTGCTGAGGCCGGTGAGCCCATCGACCAGGGACTCCTCTTCGGCAAGCTCGGCGCGGCGGACCTCGGAGGCGGTCTTGGCGTCGCCCGCGAGTACGGTCGAAAGCAATTGTGCGGTGAGCTCGAACAGAGGGAGCTCATCGGCGATGTCGGGGCGCCGTGGCTGTGGGTCTGCCGCGCAGATGGTTCCGTACAAGGAGCCGTCAGGGTGCATCAGGGCGAGCCCCATGTGGGAGCGTACGGGCCGCCCCGCCTCCGCCTCTTTGTCTGCGGCCTCGGCCAGGCCGGGAACCCCGGTGATGTCTGTAGCAATTGGCGGCGCGACGCCCTCAGCTACTGCCCGGCACAGTGAGTGGGACCAGCTGAGCTCGTCCTCCTCCCGGAGCCCGTACACGGTGTCGACCACCGCCATCACCCTCATGCGGTCTCCCTCTATGCGGGTGACCATGAGAAGTCCGTAACCCAGGCGAGGGTGCAGCAGCCTCACCACGGCGCGTGCGGCCGAAAGGAAATCGTTGAAGGGCGCGAGCCGATTCCTCTGCTGTGCCGCTCCGCGTTCCCCCGCCATCTCGCCCCCGCGCCTATTGGCAATACCTGGATAGGATATCAGGCGAGACAGGTAAAAAAGCACCCCCCAGTAAGCGTCGCCCGGCAGCCTTCCCTACCCCATTACAACGCTGGGAGCACCCAGAGGTTGTCTGCGAGGTTTCGCCCCAGAGCCACCCGGGCCGGATCGGCCCCGCCCCGCTGCACCTCTAGGAGAATGGTTCCGTCGGGGGCGGTTTCCACGACCTCGAGGTGGGAGCCGGGCATGAGCTCGTGCTCCTCGAGGAACTTGAGCACGTCGTGGTCCAGCTCAACGTCTTCCAGCAGGCGCGTGAGCACTCCACCGGAGCCGGTGTCCAGCGCGGCTACGGGTTCGAGTGACGACCACGGGATGGCTGAGCTCGTTCCGGGGATGGGGTTCCCGTGGGGGCAGGTAGGCTCACCCTCCAGCTTGGCCAGGATCGCCTCCTCGACTTCGGGCGTCATGACCTTCTCCCAGTCCTCGGCCTGTTCGTGACATAGATGCCACGCCATCCCAAGGATGTCGGTGAGCATGCGCTCGGCAAGCCGATGTCTGCGCACGAGCGCCTCGGCGATGCGGTGTCCCGTCTCGGTAAGCTCGACGTCGCGGGCCCCGCGGATGTCCACGTACCCCTCGGACACGAGCCGCTTGACACCTTCGGACACGGTTGCCGGAGCCAGACCGAGCCGTTCGCCGATGCGGGCCTGGACTACTCTTCGGCCCTCTTCCCGCAGCTCGAACACGGCCTCGAGATATTCCTTCGAAGCGGGATTGAGGGCCCGGAGATCGGGTGAGGGCGGTCGCATTCAAAGCGGATTGTAAGCTCGGCCACGATGGCATCCAACAAGCCGAAGCTGCTGTTGTTAGACGGGCACTCTCTCGCCTTCCGAGCCTTCTACGCCCTGCCCGAGGATCTCACTACGACCGATGGGACCCACACCAACGCGGTGTACGGGTTCACATCCATGCTCATCAAGCTGTTGCAGGAGCAGCGCCCCGACTTCATTGCCTGCTGTTTCGACATGGGCGCGCCGTTGGAGCGTACCGAGGCTTTTGCGGCCTACAAGAGCAATCGAAGTGAGGCGCCAGATACTTTCAGGTCGCAGATGCCGCTCGTGGACGAGGTTCTCCGGGTCATGCGTATCCCGGTCTTCAAGCTCGCAGGCCATGAAGCCGACGACATCATCTCCTACTTCGCCAAGCGGTCGGCCGCCTCCAATGTGGACGTGCGAATAGTCACCGGCGACCGTGACTTCTTCCAGCTCGTCGGGGGCAACATCCGGGTGCTCTACAACCGCAGGGGGATCAGCGACATCGTCGAGATGGATGCGAAGGCGGTCAAGGAACGCTACGGAGTGCCACCTGCAAAGTACGTGGATCTCAAGGCACTGGAGGGCGACACCTCCGACAACCTGCCTGGCGTGCCGGGCGTGGGCACCAAGACGGCCGCCAAGCTGGTGCAGAAGTACGGCAGCGCCGAAGAGGTCGTCGCACATGCGGGTGAGCAGACGCCGAAGCTGGCGGCCAATCTCGCCGCGCACGCCGACCAGGTCGTAATCAACAAGAAGCTGTCGACACTGGTCGAGGTGCCGTTGCACGACGCCTCGCTCGACGATCTCAAGATGAGCGAGTGGGACCTGGACGAGGTGCGCGAGCTATTCGGCTCGCTCGAGTTCCGCTCGTTGCTCGAACGTCTGCTTGCCGATCTTCCCGATGCAGCTGAGGGCGAGGGTGAGCCGTTCAGCTTGGAGGTCGAGGAGTTCGCCGCGCCGGACCGCCTCGAAGAGCTGGCGCGCCGGCTGGGGTCGGCGGGTAGCTTTGCGCTCGACGTTGTGCCGTCATCGCCCCGCGGCGGCCCCCGCTCCCTGGCCTTCTCCTGGGGGGAAGGCGAAGTCGGGTGGGTGCCGCTGAGCCAGGCCGGCGTGAGCCCCGAAGAGGTGCGCGCAGCACTTGGACCGGTTCTGGCAAACCCCGATGTCCCGGTGGTCGCACACGGAGCGCGCGCCGTCATCCTGGCGCTGGCCGCCATCGGTATTCCACTTGGCGGCCTGCGGCTCGACACCCGGATAGCCACCTACCTGCTCGACCCGGGTGCAAACGGCTACGCGCTGGAGGAGGTCGCCCGGAAGTACACGGGCAGGGAGTTGAAGGCGATCGAGGGAATCGAGCGCCCGGCGGAAGGAGCTCAGGCGGCCCTGGACCTCGACGGCGGGCCCCTGGAGGTCGAGGCGGAAGACGCCTGCCTCCGTGCACTTGCGGTTGCCGAGGTGGCCGAGGCGGTCGAACCGGAGCTCAACCGGCTCGAGATGGCGGATCTCTACCGCAACATCGAACACCCACTCGTTCCCGTGCTGGCCCGCATGGAGCAGATCGGGGTCGGGATCGATCTCGAGTACCTCGCCGAGATGGCGCGCGGGCTCGACAAGCGTGTCGCCGAGCTCGAGACGGAGTGTTACGAGGCGGCGGGGGAGCGAATCAACCTCGGCTCTCCCTCCCAGCTTCGGATTCTTCTTTACGACAAGCTCGGGCTCAAGACCACCCGCCGGACCAAGACGGGTCTGTCGACCGACGCCCGAGCGCTCGCCCAGCTCGTTGATCAGCACCCGTTCGTGCGGAGCCTGCTCGAGCATCGCGAGCTGGCCAAGCTGAAGAACACCTACGTCGACGCGCTGCCCCCTCTGGTCGACGACGCCGATGGGCGGCTCCACACCACCTACGACCAGACCATCGCCGCAACGGGACGGCTCTCGAGCACCAATCCGAATTTGATGAACATCCCCATCAGGACCGACCTGGGACGTCAGATCAGACGGGCCTTCATCGCTCCGCCGGGGCGCCTTCTGCTGTCGGTGGACTATTCGCAGATCGAGTTGCGGGTGATGGCGCACCTCTCCGGCGACCCGGTGCTCACAGCGGTATTCGCGAACGATGAGGACGTCCACTCCGCAACCGCGGCGCGCATCTACCGCGTACCCGTAGAGGACCTCGCCACCAAACATCGCGTGGTCGCCAAGATGGTCAACTACGGGCTGGCCTACGGGATGGGCGCGCCGGGACTGGCGGAGCGACTGAACGTTCCGGTGCCGGAGGCACAGGAGATCATGGACGCCTATCTCGAGCAGTTCGCGGGAGTGGCCAAATTCCTCGATCGGGTGGTGACCCAGGCCTACGCGGACGGTTTCACCACCACGATGTTCGGCCGGCGCCGTTATCTGCCCGAGCTCGGCAGCGGCAATCCCAGGGTGCGTTCGATCGGAGAGCGTCAGGCGCTCAACGCCCCCATCCAGGGCTCGGCGGCCGACATCATGAAGCTGGCGATGATCCGCGTGGACCGCGACCTGAGGGCGGCTGGCCTCGCCACCGAGATGATCCTGACGGTCCACGACGAGCTCGTATTCGAGGCTCCTGAGGACGACAAGGAGCGCGCCGAGGCCATCGTGGTGGCCGCCATGGTAGGGGTCGCCGAGATGAAGGCGCCGCTGGGAGTCGACGCCTCCTGGGGCGCAAACTGGGCGGAGGCCAAAGGCTAGTCCGCTACCCTTTCTCGCAAACCTGTCGGGGACGCGAAGAGGGCTCCCAGGGGACCGGGAGCCCTCTCGTACGTCTGTGTCGTCGTCCGAATCCGGTGCTTGAGTCTGCCTAGAAGGGAACCGCCTTGCTCTTCGCCGACGCGACGATGAGCTCGGTGTCCACCGGCAAGCTGAAGTCGTTCTCCTCCGTTACGAACAAGTGGATCATCTGCACGCTGGCGCTCGCCCCGGACGCTCCGGAGCTGAGGTTGCGCTGATATAGGCGGACGAAGCCGACGCCGGGAACGTCAACCCTAGTGTTCGGCGCCACATCAACGGCTATCGGGGCACCCGCGACCCTCAGGTTCACGAAGCGAGATCCTTGCGACGAAGCGTTCCCGTTCCCAGAGCCGTAGGTGCTCTTTGCGACCGCACGGACGAGGTCGGCCGTGACCAGCCCGGGCAGTACGCCGGGACCGTCCGGATCGAGCAGATTCAAGTTCTCCACCGTCGCGGTCGTCTTGGCGAGCGTGCCGGAGCTTGTCTGGCCGCCGAAGGCGGTGGTCCGGCCCGTTCCGGCGGCCAGGACGCCCGGGACATCGAGCTCGTTGACGTTGTTTGAGCGGGTGCGGCCTTTGGTACCTCCGCACCCCAGGTAGATGGCTGCCGATCTGCCGGTGTTGTTCCGGAGGCTGAGGGAACTGGTCTTGGACGTGGTTGCAAAGGCGCTACCACCGACGCGAACCGCCGGCTGCTGGCGGACGAAGCCGCTCTTTGCGTGGGCGATGACAATCTTTGCGCCGACCGGCAGGTCGAAGCTGTTGCTTCTCTCGACGACGATGCGGAGCATCTCAACCGTGATGCCACCGGAGTTCGTCCCGTTCCCGCCG
>JALZIC010000042.1 GCA_030860455.1 Actinomycetota bacterium | reverse complement strand
AGCTGAAAGTGCCGATGTCACCTAGAGATCCCACACCGCGGCCGTTCCATTGCGATCCGTGCGAATGGGCACAATCCTCGACGACATACAATCTGTGGCGTGCCGCGATCTCGAGTATGCGGTCCATGTCACTGAGACTGTCGTAGAGATGGACGACGATGATGGCTTTCGTCATGGGCGTTATGGCGGCCTCGATGGCGTCTGGATCCGGACAGTAAGTCTCGGGATCTGCGTCGACCAGAATCGGCATTGCATTGACGTCCACAACCGCCGCGGCCGTTGCCTGCCATGTGAATCCTGGGACAATGACCTCATCACCGACGCCGATGTCGAGCGCCTCCAATGCCAGTTGCAAGGCGACGGTGCCATTGGCGACGCAGAGCCCATGACGAGCGGTCTGGAGCTCGGCAAACCGCCACTCGAACTCCGCCTCGGCCGGGCCCTCAAACGCCCACCAGCCGCTCTCCAGTACTCGTGCAAGCTGATCGCGGTCGCGTTGGTTCCAAATAGGCCACCCGGGAGTATCGATGCTACTTCCCTGACCTCCGAGAACAACTGGCTTTGTGGTCGTCTGCTCATCCCTGCTAAGCACCGGAGTCCTCCTCTGCCTCGGTGAAACTGATTGGCGGCGATCGACGGGCGAAACGGCAGCGCGGAGACATTCGGCTGTCAGTCAATGGAGCCCGCCAACAATCCATTTGCAAACGAGCGTTGGAAAGCAAAGAACACCACCAGAGGAAGGGCAAGGGACAGGAAGGAAGCCGGTGCTATCAGCTCGATGTTCGAGCCATACTGGCGGAGCTGGGAAAAGATCGCGACGGTTAGTACCTGTGTGTCTCGTCCGAAAGTAAGCGCGATGAGGAAATCGTTCCAGTTCCACAAGAATTCGAAGATCGCCAGGGATGCGAGCGCCGGCCGGCCGAGTGGAAGAGCGATGCGCCAGAAGAGCTGCCACGTGGATCCTCCATCGATCCGTCCCGCCTCGAAGAGGTCCTTGGGAATACCGAGAAAGAAGTTGCGAAGAAGGAAGATCGAGAAGGGAAGCCCAAAAGCGGTGTGGAAAAGGATGAGCCCGAGGGCCGTATCGAAAAGACCGACTTCGTTGTACAGAGAGAAGAGAGGAATGAGCGTCATCTGCACCGGCACGACCAGCAGCCCAACGACGCAGAGAAAGAGCCAATCGCGGCCCGGGAACTCGAGCCAGGCAAAGGCGAAGGCCGTAAAGGCGGCGATAAGAAGAGTCGCTGCGGTGGCTCCGACGGCCACCCATAGGGTAGTTGTGAGCGCCGAGGTAATCGCTTCGTTGGCGAGAATGTCCTTGTAGTTCTCGATCGTAAGGAGGGCCGGCCGAGAGAGCACCCGCCACCATCCTCCTTGGCCGATTTCGACGGGCGACAGGAGGGACGTCAGAAAGAGACCTAGGGTTGGAAGCAGCCATAGGAGGGCCACAGCTCCCAACAAGATGTTTAGCGGAGCTTTCGCGACGGAACGGAGAAGCGTGGCGGCGATTGGTGAGCGAGGCGGTCTCAACCGTTCGTTGAGTGCCGTGCCGGAGGTGGTCATACCTCGCGCCTGAAGCGCCGCATGTTCAGGAAGAGTGAGGGCAAAACGAGGACAAGCAACAAGACGGCGATCGCGGAAGCAAGGCCAAAGTCGTTCCTGCCGCCAAAGGCGGTCCGCCACATCGCCAGGGCAATGACGTTAGCGTCGTCTTGAACCGAGCCGGGCGCGATGGCGAGGACCACGTCGAACACCTTGAGGACATTGATGAGCATTGTTACGAAGACAGCCGTTAGAACGGGGGCGAGGAGCGGGACGGTAATGTGGCGAAGGACTTGGCCCTCACTGGCTCCATCGAGCCGCGCTGCGTCAAGCAGCTCACGTGGCAGCACGGCTAAACCAGCGGCGATAACGACCAGCGCAAATCCGGTCCACACCCACGTGTAGGAGATCATGATGGCGGGCGTGATGAGGCTTGCGCCGAGCCACGAGATGCCCTCAAAAGGCCGCGCAAAATTCTGTGCTGCGATGGAGACAACGTAGTCTCCCCTCGGCACGTCTGTGAAGGTGAAGGTGCCGTCGGCTGCGGTAGTCGTCTCCGAGACCATCTCGCCACTCTCGTTCTCAAGCTCCACGGCAACGGCCGGGAGCCCAAGCTCCTCACGCTCGACTGTTCCGGGTATTCCGCCGCCAGGGCGAAAGTCGCGCCAAACTACGCCGGAAATTCCGGATGCAAGAGAGTCAGGCCGAACCGCGTCCACGGCTTCCTTGGGGACATGGTTTGTCGAGATTTGGGTCAAGCCGAGCAATGCGACATGACCCGGCGAGAGGCTCTTGGCGAGCGCGAGACCTCCGGCCGGTTGTTGTCGTACGGCATCCGACGATGGAGCGGCCTCGGCGAGTTCTCCGACAGGGCGAAGCGCCTCCTGTCCTGCGGCGATGACTGCATTCAGGGCCCCCCTGTCGGGCTCCTTTTCGTAGACCAGGCGCCAGATGACGCCGGCGGTAAAGAGCGAGATGGCCATCGGCATGAAGACAACAAGCCTGAAAGCCGCACCCCAGCTGATCCGCTCGGTGAGAACTGCGAGGATGAGACCGAAGGCGGTAACCACCGCAGGCACGACGGCGACCCATAGCGCATTGTTCTTGATTGCCGTGACAAGGAAATCGCTTGTGAACAGCTCGGCGTAGTTGCCCAGCCCAATCCAGTGCTCCCCAGACCGATCGAAGAAACTCCGCACGATTGTGTAGAGCACGGGATATACGAGCCATATGCTGAGCAGGAGAGCAGCAGGGGCTACAAAGAACAGTGGCACGGCATGAGTTCGCCGGCTCCACCGGCCTCGAGCTCCGTTCGCTCCGGTCCTTCGGACGTTGCCTGTCGCCGAGAGCAAGCGGCTCGCCTTACTCAAACGCCTCGGCGGCCGCCTTTTCCATTTTGGCAGCGGTGCCATCTACGTCGCCCGGGTCGAGGAGGAAATCCTGAAACAATTTCCATAGCCCCTGACCCACGGTGGCCCCGAATTCCGGGGGTTGAAGATCCGCGAGATAGAAGCGGAAGGTTTCGGCCTCGAGCAGACCGGCCCCGGTCCCCCGACGAATCGGATCGGGGTAGACGCTCGGATCGAGACCGGTGTGCAGCGACGACCAGGGACCTTCGGTGACGATGGTCTTCGCTGCCTCTGCCGTCGTCAAATATTCCACCAAGGAGCGCGCCGCATCACTATCGGTGAACATGACCACACTGTCACCGCCGCCAACGACTGCGGGCTCCGAGCCTTCGATTGAGGGGAAGTCGAAAACGTTGAAGCCCGAAACCGGTTTAGCGCTGGTCGAATCGGTAATTACCCCGTAGGCAAAGTCGGCAATGATTGTCAATGCCGCTTTGGGAGGGTCCGAGAATACCTGCGTCACGGATGTCGGAAAGTCCGTTTCGAGCGCCCCCTGGGGACCGCCGGCGATATTGTCCGGATCTTCGAAGAGTTGGCCCATATACCGGAGTGCTTCTTTGACCGAAGGATGAGTCCACGGAATCTCGTGTTTGGCCAACTCGTCGTATTTCTCTGGGCCGGCCGTGCGTAGGTAGATGTTTTCGAAAATGGCGGACAGCGTCCAGCCGTCCGCCCCGCCAAATGAGTAGGTGGAGACGCCCGATGCCTTGAGGGTCTCGGCCGCATCGAGAAGCTCTTCCCAGGTTGCGGGCGGGTTCACGCCCGCCTGCTCGAACAGGTCCACGTTGTACCAGATGGGCGAGCCGTTGTTGGTCAAGACGAGAAACCCGTAGAACTCTCCATCGACCGTCCCAAGCTGAACTGCGTACTCGCCGAGGTTGGCGGCTACGGCCTCGCGGGCGAAGTCAAGCGGTTGCAGCTCGCCTCTGGCGGCAAAGTCGGCCACCACGCCAGGCTGCGGGAGCATTGCCAGATCTGGGGGATTGCCGCCCCTGACTGCGGTCTCGAGCACGGTCGGCAGCTCGTCCCCAGCCGATCTGTACTTGACCTCGATACCCGGGCTGGTGGCCATGAAGTCGTCGAGGACAGCTTCGAACGCCTCTTGCTCGGCTCCGGTATAGACGGCGGTAATGGTGATCTCATCTGTGGCAGAGGCGGACTCGTCGTCACCCGCCTCTTGCCCCTCCTGTTGGCAGGCGGCAAAGGCCGTCATTAGCGGCAGCAGGGCTACTGCGATGCTCAGGCGGCCGGGGCGAAACCTCATGGACGAACTCCCTCCCGAACTCGTTGACCGCCCCCCTTTCGGGACGGCAAGGTGTAGATTATAGATAATCTTTCAAAGGGTCAACTTATGCGCATCACCCAGGTACGAGCGACGGGGCTGTCGGGCGCCACGCCGAAGGGCGGGTGGAGCCATGAACTGCGTCCCTCGGACGTCGCCCATACCCTCATCGAGGTCATCACGGATGAAGGGCTCGTGGGACTCGGGAGCGCTTCTACGACCGACGCCCTCGTCCAGGGCGCCTTGAAGGTTCTCCAACCCCTTTACGAAAGAGAGAACGCACTTGAACCTCAGCGGGTCACCGAAAAACTCCACCAGAACAGCTTTTGGCTCGGCCGTGGCGGAGCGATTACTCACACCATCAGTGGCATCGACATCGCCCTTTGGGATCTCTTGGGTCAGGCCACCGCACAGCCCGTGGGGCGACTGCTGGGAGGACGCTACCGTGAGCGCGTCCGCCCCTACGCGTCGGTCTTGGCCGAGGACACAGAGCCCCTGATCGAGCACCTTCTCGAGCTGAAGAAGGCAGGGTTTCGCGCGTTCAAGGTGGGGTGGGGGCCGTTTGGCCGGCAAGGCGCGAGCGTCGGCGAATCGATCGTTGCCGCGGCGCGCGACGCAGTGGGCCCCGACGCGGCCTTGATGGTAGATGCCGGAGCCAGTGATGCCTTCTGGAAGCACGGTTACAAGTGGGCCCTGCGAACGGCTCAGATGCTCGATGACTATGCAGTGAAGTGGTTCGAGGAGCCGCTGCTGCCCGACGCCTTGGACGATTACGTTGCCTTACGGCGCGTGGCACCCGTCCACATTGCCGGTGGCGAGGTCTTCACGCGACGTCAACCTTTCGAGCAATGGCTGGCCGCAGGGGCGTGGGACATCGTTCAGCCGGACGTAACCAAAGCCGGCGGGATAAGCGAGGTCATTCGCATAGGCTGGGCCGCGCAGCGCGCGGGCACTCGCATGATTCCTCATGGCTGGAATACGGCGATTGGTCTCGCCGTCGACCTGCAATTAGCGTCGGCGTTCCCCGACACCGACATGGTCGAGTACGCGACCGGCTCCGCCTACATCGACGACATAGTCGTCGATGGGTGGCACTTAGACGATGAGGGATTTCTACCCATACCCTCTTCTCCCGGGCTTGGGGTACAACTTGATCGGGATGCGGTCAGACACCACAGTATCGAGGGACCCGACCCCCTATTCTAAAGACAATGAAAAGACCTCCTATTGCCGATCACCTTGTCGAGAAGCCGACCCGGTCGGTACGCCAGCAAGTAGCCGATGCTCTTCGCGAAGCGATCGTGTCGGGGGAACTGCCGCCGGGGGCCAGACTGCGGCAGGAACAATTGTGTGCCTTGTTTGGAGTCAGCCCAGGACCACTCCGCGAGGCTTTTCGTCAGCTCGAAAGTGAGGGCCTCATCGAGCACTTCTCGAACCGAGGATCGTTCGTGCTCGACATCTCAGAAGAGGAATTGAACCAAGTCCTCATTCCCGTGCGCCTCGTACTCGAAAAAGGGGCCTTCAAGCGGGCGGCCCAACACCTTAGGGACGAAGACGTTTCCAGGCTCGAGCGGTACATCAACGACATGGAGACCGGCGCCGCCACAGGAAACATAGGTCTCATAAACGAGGCCGACCATCGATTCCATGAGCACGTGGTGGCTTCTTCAGGATTGCGCCACACTCTCCAACTGTGGCGCAGCGTTTCGCCCCGGCTGCGCGTGCAGTTCGCACGCCTCGCCCCTCGCCATGCCAGGCTGAGCGAAATTGTGGATGAGCACCGTGCTGTGCTCGAAGCTTTGCGATCCGGAGTTCCCGATGCGATCGACAGGGCGCTTGAAGAACATATTTCCCAGTCTGCGAGGGACCTGCTCAACCGGGACTAGGGGCCCGGCATGCAGCGGCCGGGCCCACCGGCCCCTTTCGAGAACCTCAGTCCGCTCGGCGACCCCAGGGCCCCCAAACGGCGTAGGTAACTGCGCCTTCGAGGTTCACGTCGCCGAACTGATTCACGTACAGCGTCCGCCCGTCGGGGTCGAAGCATGCGCCGGCGAACTCGGATTCTCGCGTGTTGGCCCTGGCGAAATCGTAGATCCCCCCATTGGGCGACAACCCCCGGATGAACTGCGGCACCTCGGAGTCCTCGCACAGGAATAGGTCGCCGTTCGGCGCCACCGTGAGATTGTCCGGGTTCTTGAGTTGCTCGGGCCCCGGAGTCTCGTAGATGAGTGTCAGCGTCTGGGTGTGTGGATCTAGCTCCCACACCTGGCCCAGACCTGCGATTCCCCCCTCCGTGCAGTCGAAGTAGATCTTTTGGTCGCCCACCCAGATTCCCTCAGTTCGGTTGAAGGCCGCCGCTTCGAGCTCGTGAGCCTGGTCGCGTACGGTGTCGGTCGGGGGGTCGGGGTCGGGGATCGTAACCCACTCGACGGCGAATGGCTCTCCGATCGGCCATCCATCGGTGTTGGCGTTGGGGACGTCAACGAACTTGAGCGCCTGAAGCTCGCCGTCGATCGCCGCGAGGCCCCCTGGCTGGCTCGGTGCTTGGTTGGGCAGCCAACGATAGAAGGCAGAGTCGAAACGGATGTCCTCGGTTAGGTAGAGGATGCCGCGGTAATAGGCGACCGCTTCGTGCGTAAAGCGTCCGGCGGACTTGACAGGCCTTGCCTCGACTGCGGTACGGGCCGAGGCGGGCACCTCGAAGATGTAGCCGTGGGGCTCGTTGCCGTCAGAGAAGTTCTCTTCGCACGTGACCCAGCTGCGCCAGGGCATGAGACCTCCCGCGCAGTTGGTCGTGGTGCCGCCGAGAGCAGCGAAGCTTCGAACCACCCGCCGGTCGTTTACGACGAGTTTCGTGCATCCTCCATTGAATAGGGTGTCCGAGTCGTAGCGCATGGCAGGCGGAACGATGACGTCGATCTCGTCGGTGTCTCCCTCGGCCTGGCGATTCTCGTGGTTGCGAATGAGGATCGTGTTGCCGTTGCCGCCCCCGATGGCTGCCATGCCGTCGAAGCTCGACGGAGTGGGGTTGCCGTCGTCCATGATCTCGCCTTCCTGCGAGATGATCCGGTACTTGAAGCCGCGCGGCAAGGCCAGGTCCCCCATGTCGACCAGCGGACCGTAGCCGCCAATTTTAGGACGCCCCTCTGTTGCGGCCCGAGCGGCAAACGCCTGTAGTGGCGACGCCATGGCAAGGCCCCCCGCACCAGCAGCCCCTCGCTTCAAGAACGACCTACGGTTGAATACCTGTGTCACGAGTCCCCCTCGAAATCGCCCAACCGGTTGCGCCTGAACGATACCCGGTCTGGCGATTGGTCCGCCACTACCTCTACGACATCGACGTCATGACAACCGCAAGCTCGTCTTGGCGCATCGAGACGCAAGGGGATCTCTGTGTTGAAGGGCAAGGGGTCGCGACGGGCGGTCGCGAGGCGAGCGGTGAGGCAGGGGCGCGTGATGCCTCTGATGATGAGACACCCGCCAACTATCAGCGCCGTAGCCACGGGACCACACCTGCCACACCCTTGAGGGGCGGTGTGGTGCTATCGTCCACAGCGGGGGCACCTGCAAAGTATCTGCCGGGTGGCCACTTGACGCGGGAAGGCTATCGAGGAGGGTGTCGTCCATGACAGCGAACCGGAGCTACTCCGTTCCCCTATGCGCGGCGGCCTTATCGCTGCTGCTCGCCCTCCTTGCCATACCCTCGCCCGCGCAGAGCTCGAACGCTCTTGGGACGCGCCGGGCGGTTCGTTCCGAGCATCCTTCGGCGAGTGGACGTCAAGCCCCTATTGTGATTGGGCACCGGGGCGCAAGCGGATACCGCCCGGAGCACACCCTGGCCTCCTACGAGCTCGCAATCGAGCTCGGAGCGGACTTCATTGAGCCTGACCTCGTCTCGACCAAGGACCACGTGCTCGTCGCCCGGCACGAAAACGAGATCTCGACCACCACCGATGTCGAGGACCATCCAGAATTTGCCGACCGCAGGACGACCAAGGTCATAGACGGTATCGAAGTCACCGGCTGGTTCACCGAAGACTTCACCCTCGCCGAGCTAAAGACACTCCGCGCCATCGAGCGCCTGCCAGACATCCGTCCGGCCAACACCGCTTTCGACGGCCTCTATCAGATCCCCACGCTGCAGCAGGTTATCGATCTCGCCAAACGCAGGCACGTGGGGATCTACCCCGAGACCAAGCACCCCACTTACTTCGACAGCATTGGGCTCTCCCTCGAGGAGCCGCTGGTGAGAACGTTGCGCGCTAACGGCTACCGGGGAGGGCGAGCGCCCGTCTACATCCAGAGCTTCGAGGTCGCCAACCTCAAAGAGCTGGACACCATGACGCGGCTGCCTCTCGTCCAGCTGATCGATGAAACCGGTCAGCCTTACGACTTCGTCGTCTCAGGCGACCCGCGCACCTATGCTGACCTCGTCACGCGCAAGGGATTGGCGGACATCGCCGACTACGCCGAGGGCATTGGGCCCAGCAAGACCCTCATCGTTCCGTGGGATGAACAGAGTCGTTTGGAGGCGCCCACCCAGCTCGTGCAACGCGCCCACAGGGCGCATCTCCTCGTTCATGCGTTCACCTTCCGCAACGAGAACGAATTCCTGCCGGCGGATTTCCAGCAGGGCAACCCCTCGAGCCCGGTCTTCGTTCAGGCCTATGGTGACGCGCCGGCCGAATACAGGTTGTTCTTTGGGCTCGGTGTCGACGGCGTGTTCAGCGACAACCCCGATACGGCGGTAGCGGTACGCGCGACGGTCTTCGGCGTTCGGGATGGGGCGCGCCCGGCCGCCTGATCCGGAGGGCGGCTCCGCGCACCTAATGCCGGCGAGTCGAGCCAAGATCGACTATTACTTGGCTACCGGCAACGGATGCAAGAGAATAAAGGGTCAAGGGCGTCGATCAAGGGGGGCACCGTGAGGCGACTGGCAGTGGCAATACTTGTAACCATCGTGGCTCTGGTGGCCTGTGAGAGCGATGGTGGGCAAGAGGCCGAGGGCAACGGGGAAGCGGCGGCCCAGGGGGGAGGACTCAGTTTTGCCGTCGTGGTGCACGACGAACCGGCAGGCACGTTTTGGGGGGTGGTGAAGAACGGCGCCGAGCAGGCGGCGGAAGAAGTTGGAGGATCGGTGACCGTTCAGGGCAGTGGAGAGCCTCAGGAGCAGGCAAACCAGGTCGAGGCAGCGATCGCGCAAGGCGTGGACGGGATCGCCGTATCCCTTGCCAATCCCGACGCCATGAGAGGTCCCCTTCAGAGCGCAGCCGAAGAGGGCATCCCGGTTGTGACCCTCAACTCGGGACTCAGCGACTGGCAGAAGCTCGGCGCGATCACCCACGTTGGGCAGGACGAGATCATCGCCGGCAGGGGCGCCGGGGAACGTCTCAATGAAGCCGGCGTAACGAAGGTCCTGTGCGCGATCCATGAGGTTGGCAACGTCGCCCTGGATGAGCGTTGCCGCGGCGTCGAGGAGACGTTCGAGGGCGAGGTCGTGCGCGAGCAGATTGATATCAACGACCCCGTTGCCAGTCAATCAACGGTCAATTCGGCCCTCGAGGCCGATCCCGATATCGACGGTGTGATGACGCTTAATCCCGATATGGCGACGACCGCAGCCTTGCCCGCCATCCAGGATGTCGGTCGGGACATCAGCCTCGCAACGTTCGACCTCGGTACCGACGTTCTCGAGGGCATCATCGACGGAGACGTCCTTTTTGCTATCGACCAACAGCAGTACATGCAGGGGTATCTGCCGATCGTGTTTCTGGCGCTCAACGTCGAGAACCTGAACACCCCAGGGGGCGGTCAGCCGGTACTTACGGGACCCGGCTATGTGACGAAGGAGAACGCCGAACAGGTCCTCGAGCTAACAGAGCAGGGCACGAGGTAGCGGGGCAGGGTCATGCGTCGCGGAAGAGCGGGGGAGGGGCGATGACCGACCAGTCGGCATCAGCGCCAACCGTCTCTGGGGACGAACGCTCCGCAAGCCCAAGCATCTTCAAGCGGGCGTTGTCCCGCCCCGAGTTTGGCTCGTTGATCGGGGCGATTGCCGTCCTGATCTTCTTCAGTTGGCGGGCCGATACGTTCCTGACAACTCGGGGGCTGGCGAACGTCTTGGATCCTTCGGCCACTCTTGGGATCATGGCTGTGGCGGTCGGCCTGCTCATGATCGGAGGCGAGTTCGATCTCTCCGCCGGCGTCATGGTGGGGGCCACTGCGACGATGTTTGCGCTGCTCACCGCGGACGCGGGTTTGAACATATGGCTCGCGATGATGATCAGTCTCGCCTTTGCTGTGCTGATCGGACTCTTCAACGGGTTCATGGTGTTGAAGACGCGCCTTCCGAGTTTTATCGTGACGCTTGGAACCCTTTTCATGATCTTGGGAGCGAACGTGGGGCTGACGCGGCTCATAACCGACACTGTGATCGTGAGCGGCGTCGGCAGCGTTCCCGGTTTCGACTTACTTTTCAATATCTTTGCCTCAAATCCCATCGGGCAGTTCCGAATCACCGTTGTCTGGTGGATCGTCATTACCGCCCTCGCGACCTGGGTTCTCTTGCGAACGAGGTTCGGCAACTGGATCTTCGGTGTTGGTGGCGATGCCCATGCTGCTCGCAGCGTGGGCGTGCCGGTTGCGTTTACCAAGGTTGCCTTATTTGTGTACGTGTCGGTATCTGCCTGGCTCGTGGGGATGATGAACACCTTGCGACTGGCCTCGGCGAGCGTTTCCACGGGGATCGGTCAAGAATTCGAGTTCATCATCGCCGCGGTCATCGGGGGTTGCCTGCTTACCGGAGGCTACGGCTCTGCGATTGGCGCCGCCATCGGTGCGCTCATCTTCGGCATGGTGAGGCAGGGCATCGTGCTCGCCGGGTGGGACAGCGACTGGTTCTTCCTGTTCCTCGGAGTGATGCTCCTCATAGCGGCGCTCATCAATCAGATCGTTCGTAAGAAGGCAGAGGAGGCCCGCTCGTGACCGCGGAGATCGAGGTCGATTCGGCCTCGAAGCACTTCGGACAAGTGACGGCGCTTCACGATTTCTCGGCTGTCGTAAAGGCCGGAGAGGTAACGTGCGTGCTCGGAGACAACGGCGCGGGCAAGTCGACGTTGATCAAGATTCTCGCGGGGGTGTTTCTTCCGGACGAGGGCGAGGTCCGTCTCGATGGGAGGACGGTCCGCTTCACGTCGCCCAGAGACGCGCTCAGACAGGGCATCGCCACCGTCTATCAAGATCTGGCGATGATCCCTTTGATGTCCGTCTGGCGGAACTTCTTCCTCGGCACCGAACCCACGCGCGGGGTTGTCCCTTTCCGCAACCTCAACACGTCGTGGGCAAAGCAAACGGTGGTCGACGAGATGGGCAAGATGGGAATCCACATCCGCGATCCCGAACAACGGGTCGGCACGCTATCCGGCGGCGAGCGACAGTCTCTTGCAATAGCTAGAGCGGTCTACTTCGGCGCGCGTGTCCTGATTCTAGACGAGCCCACTGCCGCTCTGGGGGTGAAGCAGGCAGGGGTAGTCCTGCGCTACATCGTGATGGCG
Source organism: Actinomycetota bacterium (assembly GCA_030860455.1). Classification (GTDB taxonomy): domain Bacteria; phylum Actinomycetota; class CADDZG01; order CADDZG01; family WHSQ01; genus JACDDL01. Next base: position 7,574 of record JALZIC010000042.1, on the reverse strand, counting down.
AAGAGGCGCGGCCTGGCGGTGATCTTCATCACACACAACCCCAACCACGCTTACCCGGTTGGCGATCACTTCGTGATCCTCAAGCGGGGGCGAGTGGAGGGCGACTTCCGCAAGGACGAATTGTCCCTGGACCGCCTCATACAAATGATGGCCGGAGGAGAGGACCTTTCGAACCTGGTCGAGGAGCTAGAGCAACTCGCCACCGAAACGGGTGAGGCGGACCTGGCGGATACCGCGCACGGCATGAAGGATGAGGTCGAGGAGTTCCGCCGGCTGGAAGGCACGGACCGCCATGACGGAACCAGCGCTTGACCGCCTCTGCGACGGGGCAAGTGGCGAGCACTATGGTCGCAGCCGTTTTTCAGGGGAACGGCCTCCTGTCGATCATGGAGCGACCGGTCCCTTCGGTCGCCGATGCCGACGTCTTGATCGAGGTGGAGGCCTGCGGAGTTTGCGGCACCGACATCCACGTCCTCGAGGTGCCGCCGGCGCATCCCGCCACTCCCGGAGTGATCATGGGTCACGAGCTCGTCGGAATCGTGCGCGCGTTGGGGCCGGACGCCCTCGGCGTTGAGCTCGGCCAGAGGGTGGCGGTCGCCGCTAACTTAAGCTGCGGAAGCTGCTCGTCCTGCAAGGGAGGGACCCCCAACCACTGCGAGCACTTCACGACGATGGGCATCTTTCGGGACGGGGGCCTGGCGCGTTTCGTCGCGGCTCCGGCGAGCGCCTGCCACGTCGTGAGCAAGGACATCCCCCGTGAGATAGCCGCCCTCACCGAGCCTCTTTCATGCGTCGTCAACGGCGTAGAGCAGGCGCATCTGCTTCCCGGCGAGGCGGTGGCGGTGATCGGAGCAGGACCGGTCGGACTCTTGTTCCTAGCGATGTTCCGGGCCGCCGGAGCCGGCCTCGTCGTCGTGGTGGAACCTGCGGAGCTGCGGCGGGATGTGGCCAAACGGATGGGGGCCGACGTTTGTCTCGATCCCTCGCAGGGCGACCCGGTGAGCTCGGTGCGCGATGTGACATCCGGAGCGGGGGCCGACGTCGTCGTGGACGCCGTCGGCGACCAGTTCGATCAGGCCCTGTCCACCGTCCGAGTGGGTGGGAGAGTGCTGTTGTTCGGTATGAACTCGAGAGCGCGGCCGAGTATTCACCAGTACGACATCACACGGAACGAGCTGACCGTGCTCGGTGCTTACGTCGGGTCAAACGTGTTCCCCAAGGCAGCGCGGATCCTCGCCTCGGGTCTAGTTGACCTCAGCCCCATGATCAGCCATCGCGTGTCTCTGGAGGAGCTGCCGTCCGCCTTGGATGCGATCCGGCAGGGAAGAGCGGTGAAGGTGGTTGTCGACCTCATGACGGAATCGTGACCAGGCGCGAGTGCCGAATTGAACACAGTGACGCGTGGTGGCCCTGAACTGCTTGACGCGCCGCACGGGCTTGGAGTCCTCTTGTCTGGACGAGGAGGCCACATGACAGCCGGGAAACAGGCGTCCGCCGTTGTGAATGAATCTCTGCAGACGATCAAGGTGGCTAATGCGCCTGTCAGCTTTGGCGTATTCGAGCTCTCCACCGGCGCTGCGGGTCTCCCGAGTGCCGATGAGGTTGCAAAAGCCGTTGCAGATTCGGGCTATGAGGGCATCGACCTTGGTCCGCCGGGATGGCTCGGCCGGGGCAACGTCCTCCGTCGTCGGCTGTCCCAGGCGCACTTGGATCTCGCGGGGGGTTGGGTCGAGCTGCGGTTTGCCGACGACGAAGGGTTCAGACAAGACCTCGAACTTCTGGAGGACTGCCTCGATCTATTCGCGGCCGGAAGCGCGGACCACAGGGCGTGGTTGCCCAAGCCGACGCTTGCCGATGCAGGTTCGCCGCAGCGCAAGGCCAATCCGGGCAGAGGGAAAGACCGGCCGGAGATAGGGCTCGACGACGACGGGTGGAAGCGCCTCGCTCAACGTGTGGCAGAGGCTGCTGGGCGCTGCGAGGAACGTGGCCTTGAACCCACCTTCCATCATCACGCCTGTACCTACGTCGAGGCACCCCACGAGATAGAGAGGTTTCTCGAGCTCACGGACGTGGGGTTGTGCCTCGACAGCGGGCACCTGTTGCTGGGGGGCGGGGATCCAGTGCAGGCGTATGCGGATTGGGGCGACCGCATCAACCATCTCCATGTCAAAGACGCCCGTCTCGACGTGCTCGACAGGGTCGTCCGTGAAGGTCTGGGAATGGAGGCGGTTTGGAATCAGGGCGCGTTCTGCGAGCTCGGGCAGGGCGACGCCGGTGTGGACGATTTCTTGTCCGCCGTCAAGGATTCGGGCTATAGCGGCTGGTTGGTCGTCGAGCAGGACCGCTTCCCCACAGCTGATGATTCGTTCGCCGAAATCGCTCGCGCTCAGACGCGCAATCGCGAGCGATTGTGCCGCTATGGTCTCTGACGTGGAGGGGAACGGTACCGGGGTGGAGTCGGTCGTCGAAAGCCTCGATCTATGACCGACCTGTGGCTTCCGGCGGGCAGTGCATCGGACGGCCCCGACCCGCTTTTCATCTCACCGGAAGGGGCGGGCTGGTCCTATGCCGGCCTCCGTGTGATCGAGCTTCCTCCCGGAGGGACCCGAACACTCGTCACCGGAGGGGACGAGATGGCGGTTCTGCCCATGACAGGGAGCTGCGTGGTCGAATGCGACGGTCATCGGTTCGAACTTCGGGGCCGCGAACATGTATTTGCCAGGGTGAGCGATTTTGCCTACGTTCCCATCGATTCCGAGGTGCGCATCATTAGCGCCGGCGGGGGGCGTTTCGCACTCCCAAGCGCGCGCGCCACCCGCCGGCTTGACCCTGCCTACGGCGCGGCTGAGGAGGTCCCGGTGGAGCTTCGTGGGGCTGGGCAGGCGAGTCGCCAGATCAACAACTTTATGGAACCCGAAGCGTTCCCGGCGGACAGGCTTATAGTGGTCGAGGTCCTGACTCCGGAGGGAAACTGGTCTTCGTATCCTCCCCACAAACACGACGAGCACCGCCCAGACGAGGAATCGTTAGAGGAGATCTACTACTTTGAGATCGCCCGGTCTCCGGACCGGTCCCAGTCGGTGCGAGAGATGGGCGCGGGCTTTGGACTTCACCGGCTCTACACGAGCGACGGTGCTATTGACCTGACCGAGTCGGTGGCCCATGGTGACGCAGTGCTAATTCCGTCGGGTTATCACGGCCCATCTGTTGCCGCTCCCGGCTACGACATGTACTACCTGAATGTCTTGGCGGGCCCGCACGAACGCAGAATGGCCGTACGCGACGACCCTTCTCACCACTGGGTCCGCGACACCTGGCGTGCACAGCACAAGGATGAGCGTCTCCCGATGACCACAGCCCAGGAACGGGTGAACGAAGTAGTGGGAGAGGCAGGGAGGCGACCATGAACGGCTCCACGAGAAATCTGACAATGGCCCAAGCGCTGATCGAGTTTCTGGCCGTCCAGGAGGTCGAGCGAGACGGGGTCGAACAGCGTTTCTTTGCCGGTTGCCTTGGCATCTTCGGACACGGCAATGTCGCCGGGGTGGGACAGGCCCTGCATCAAGCCGGTGACCGCCTGCGGTATTACCAGGCCCGCAACGAGCAAGCGATGGTTCACACGGCGGCCGGATTTGCGCGTATGAAGAACCGCCTGGCCACCTTTGCGTGCACGAGCTCGATAGGTCCCGGAGCGACGAACATGCTTACAGGTGCGGCCGCGGCGACGATCAATCGTCTTCCCGTTCTGCTCCTTCCTGGCGATGGTTTCGCATCGCGCGGCCCCGACCCCGCCCTTCAGCAACTCGAGGTCGCGGCCGCCCCGGAGGTGTCCGTCAATGACTGCTTCAAACCCGTGTCTCGTTTTTGGGACCGGCTCAACCGCCCCGAGCAGCTGAGTGTCTCGCTGCTGGGGGCGATGAGAGTGCTGACCGATCCTGCTGAGACGGGCGCAGTCACGCTTGCCCTGCCCCAGGACGTTCAAACGGAAGCGTACGAGTATCCGGGCGAGCTGTTCGAGCGCCGGGTGTGGCACGTTTCCCGCCCCGTTCCCGAGCCGGCGATGCTGGCGCGCGCCGCGGATCTGGTGAGGGGTGCTCACCGGCCGCTGATCGTCGCGGGTGGAGGAGTGATCTATTCCGAGGCGACCCAGGCGCTCAAGAGCCTTGCGGAGGCGACCGGCATTCCGGTGGCCGAAACCCAGGCGGGAAAGGGCTCGCTGCCCTATGGCCATCCCTCAGCTTTGGGAGCGATTGGGGTCACGGGGACGCCGGGAGCGATAGCGATCGCTCGAGACGCCGATCTCGTCATCGGCGTGGGGACGCGTTGGACCGACTTCACGACAGCGTCTCATAGTGGGTTCACGAACCCCGATGTGCGCTTCATTAACATCAACGTCGCTGCGCCGGACGCTGCCAAGCTTGCCGGCGTGCCCGTCGTTGCGGACGCACGGACCGCACTAGGGGAGCTGCGCGAGGCGTTGGGCGGGTACGGCGTGGACGCTCACTACAAGGCAGATGTCGAGAGCCATGTCCGGGCTTGGGATGCCGAGGTCGAACGCATCTACCACCTGGACCACTCACCGTTGCCCAGCCAGGGGGAGATCATAGGGGCGGTCAACGATGCCGCCGCGGCGCGCGACGTTGTCGTTTGTGCGGCGGGCAGCATGCCCGGGGACCTGCACAAGCTGTGGCGGGCCCGAGAAGCGAAGAGCTACCACGTCGAGTACGGCTATTCGTGTATGGGATACGAAATCGCGGGCGGACTGGGAGCAAAAATGGCTGCGCCCGACCGCGAGGTCTTTGTGATGGTCGGCGACGGGTCGTACCTGATGATGGCTCAGGAACTGATCACCGCCATACAGGAGCACCACAAGCTGATCATTGTGCTAGTGCAAAACCACGGTTACGCCTCGATAGGGAGCCTGTCGCAGTCGATCGGGTCGGAAGGGTTCGGCACCCGCTATCGGTATCGTTTGCCGAACGGGCGGCTGGAAGGCGGCGTGCTTCCAGTCGATCTCGCCGCCAATGCCTCCAGCCTCGGCGCTCGGGTTGTGAATGCAGACACCGTCGCCGAGCTGCGTGATGCGCTCAAGCAGGCAGTGGAGTCGGATACGACCACCGTTGTCCACGTAGAGGCAGATCCCGATGTCTCGGTTCCGAGCTACGGGTCCTGGTGGGACGTCGCCGTGGCGGAAGTGGCCGAGTCTGATGCGGTGACGCAGGCCAGAGCCGAGTACGAGAAGGCAAAGACCAAAGAGCGGACGTTTCTTTGACGAGAAGCGATGAGCTAGATGCCGTGGTCATGGGCCGGGTCAGCGCCGACCTGTACCCCAATCAGATCGGAACGCCTTTATCCGAAGTGCGTACCTTCACACGCTACGCTGGAGGCTTCGCGGCGAACGTAGCGACAGGGCTTGCCCGCTTGGATGTATCCACCGCCATCGTAAGCAAAGTAGGCGATGAAGGACATGGGGAATTCGTCCGCGCTTTCCTCGTCTCCGAGGGGGTCGATGTGGGGTGGTTGGGGACCGACCCGGATAACCTGACCCCCATTGTTTTTTGTGAGGTCTTCCCTCCCGATCACTTTCCACTTCTCTTCTACCGCAGGCCCACCGCTCCGGATTGGGAGATGACCACCGATGATGTCGATATCGAGGGTTTAGCGAGGGTTCCCCTTCTGTTTATCTCGGGCACTGGGCTCGCACGCGAGCCGAGCCGGGAAACCACTATCGCAGCCGGATTGGCCCATACAGGCACCACCGTATTCGACTTGGACTGGCGGCCGAGCGTGTGGGACGACGCGTCCAAGTACCCCGAGGTTGCGGGTGCCCTGATCGATGGCGCGAACGTCGTTATCGGCAACGAGGAAGAGCTGCGCGCCGCCGTCGAAATCGACGACCCCGAAAAAGCAGCCAACGTGCTCATCGATCGTGGTGTCGAGACCGTCATCGTGAAGCGCGGGGGCAGGGGTGTTGTGTGCTTCCAGGGCGATAACAGGCTTGAAATTCCTCCCATAGTGACAGAGGTGGTGAACGGCCTCGGTGCAGGCGACGCTTTCGCTGCTGCTCTCGGGCAAGGTCTGCTCAGAAAGCTCTCAACGGAAGAGACACTTCGTCGCGCCAACGCGGCTGGAGCCATGGTGGCAAGCCAGCTCGCATGCAGCGAGGCGATGCCCAGAGACCTCGACATCACGTCCTTTCTGCAGGCGCGCGTTCGGGATTGATGGTGCGGCGAATCAGAGTTGGACTCGTGGGACTCGGCCGGCTGGGCCGCTTCCATGCTCAGAACCTGGCGGGGCGCGTGCCCGCAGCCGAGCTCGCCATGGTGGTTGATGCGGTCGAGGACGCGGCGCGCTCGGTTGGAAGAGAGTTGGACGTCGAATGGTCCTGCTCCATCGACGACCTTCTCGACGACGACACCATCGAGGCCGTGGTCATCGCCACACCGACGCCGCTTCATGCGGGGATGATCGAACGTGCAGCGGAATCCGGCAAACACATTTTCTGCGAGAAGCCGTTGGCCTTTCATAAGGATCCGACGGTCAAAGCGATTGAGGCGGCTAGTTCCGCCGGCGTAAAACTCCAGGTGGGATTCCACAGGCGCTTCGATCCTGATTGGAGGGCCGCCGTGGCCAGAATGGAGCGCGGCGAGCTCGGAGAGGTGTATTTGTTCAGGACAAGTCTACGGGACATGAAGCCTCCGAGCATCGAGTACATCGAATCCTCTGGCGGATTCTTCGTTGACGTGACGATTCACGACTTCGACACGGCTCGATGGATGATCGGGGAAGTCGATGAGGTGACATCGTTCGGCTCTTCCGCGGCCGTCCCGGCCATAGCGAAGTTGGGCGACATCGACACAGCTCTGGTCATTCTTCGCTTTGCTTCCGGTGCCCTTGGAGTGATTGACAACACTCGTGCCGCAGGCTACGGATACGAGTGCTCCACGGAGGTCCTGGGGTCGAAGGCCACCGCCCGCATTAGCCATCACCGGCGAGCCCACGTTCAATGGCTTACCGCCGGGCAGGCCACAGAAGACTGGGTCGTGGACTTTACCGAGCGCTACCCCGACGCTTATCGTCTGGAACTGGACGACTTCCTCACCGCGGTGGCTGAAGACCGCCCGGTGGCCGTGACGGGCGAAGACGCATTGGCCGCATTTACTCTATGTAAGGCTGCCGAGGAGTCGTTCCGTCTGGGGAAGACGGTGAAGCTGGAACACCGCCAGCGCAACGGCGATGTGTTCTATGAGAAAGCCGGCAGGGGTTGATGGATCAGTCCGATCGACATCTCGGGACTGATCTCGTCCGCAAGGGCGACTCCGGATGAGTGTCTACCGGGAGCTTAAGAGGGGACAAGGCGGGTGGTAGCCTTCCTGGTTGTCCAGAAGGCGCTTAGTGGAGGGGGTATCAGTGACTGCCATGGTGCATCGGCGCTTGACTCTGTTTGTGGTTTTGATGGCTCTGCTGCTGGCGGTAACCGGCCCGTTCGCGCTGGAGGCGCCGGCCCGCAGCTCGATTACACTTCCGGCCGCGCAGGAGACTACCGTCCCACTGGCGAGAGCGCACGCCCACAA
>JALZIC010000014.1 GCA_030860455.1 Actinomycetota bacterium | reverse complement strand
CCCATATCCGAGGCGCTCGTGCCGGCCGCTCGGCGCCCCGTCCCACCACGGCTCATCGTCACGGTCGTGTGGGACGGAGGAGGCTGGAACGTCCTCGACCGGTGGCCGGGGAGCTGGCCGTTCCTCCGGGAGATCATGGGCCGGGGCACCTCGGTCGAGGGCGCGATCGTCGGATCGTCGCCGTCCGTGACCCCGGCGATCCACACGAACATCGGAACCGGGGCCCTGCCCGACCAGCACGGGATAGCCGACATCCCGATACGCGCCGAGGGAACCGTCGCAGACTCGTTCCGCGACACCTCCGGTGAGCTGATGAAGGTGCCGACGCTTGCCGATCTCTACGATCCGTGGACCGGGAACAAGGCCAAGATCGCGCTGCTCGCGACCAAGTCATGGCATCTCGGTCTGCTCGGGAGGGGGAGCGCCTGGCGCCCCGGAGAGCTCGCCGGTTCGCCCACCGAGGGTGCATCGACCCCCGGCGACCTCGGCGACAAGGACATCGCCGTCATTGCCGAGGCGCCTGGCGAAGGGATGTTCACCAACCCCGATTTGTATCGCATGCCGGACTATCTTCGGGAGGTTCCCGGCCTAAGCGAGGACGTGCACACCACCGACATCGGAGACGGGCTGTTGGATTCCGCGTGGATGGGGCACGAGATCCTCGGAGATCCCTCCCTGCTGCACTTCACCCCCGCATGGGTTCTCTACCAGACCCGCCTGCTCGAGGCCCTCGTGGATCGAGAGGAGCTGGGGAGCGACGAGGTCCCGGATCTGCTCTTCACCAACTACAAGTCGATCGACGAGGTCGGGCATCGCTACAACATGGTCAACCCGGAGATGGAGGCCATCGTCGGATACTCGGACCGGGGCCTCGAAGAGCTCACCGGGTGGCTGGACGACGAGGTTGGCCGGGGGCGCTGGGTGCTGGCCTTCACGGCCGACCACGGCCAGGCGCCGGCGGCCGAGGTGGTCGGGGCGTGGCCGATCCATATCGTGACCCTGGTGGACGGCCTGGCGGACCGGTTCGGCGTCGACCCAGACGACTTGATCGAGGCGCAGCGTCCGACGGGCCTGTGGCTGAACCGTGCCCTTCTGGCGGCCAACGGAATCACCCTGGAGGCGATGGCCGACTGGCTCACCGCATACACACTCGAGGCGAACATCCCGGAGGGGACAACCCCTCCCGAGGAATACGGGAGCCGCATGCAGGAAAAGATCTTCGAGGCCGTCTTCCCCGCTCGCTGGCTACCCGACATCATGAAGTGCGCTTCGGGGGGCGGCGGATGAGCACGCCGAACCTGCTCTTTCTGGCCATAGACTCGCTCCGCGCCGACGCGGTCTTGGGCGACCTCATCCCCACGCCCAATGTGGATGCACTCGCCCGGGACGGGACGAGCTTCCTGCAGTGCGTGTCGACCTCGACGACCACCACGCCCTCGTTCTCCTCCATCCTGACCGGCTGCTATCCACCCAGACACGGGGTGAGGGGCCTGCAAGGCTATTCCCTGTCACCGGCCCTCCAGACGATGGCGGAGACCTTCGCCCGCGGCGGCTATCACACCCATGCCGAGGTGACCGGCCCCCTCCTGCCCGAGACCGGGATCCTGCGCGGCTTCGAGCAGGCCAACCACCGCCAGGCTTACAGGGTGCCCTTTTTCGACTGGCGGGAGCCAACCCTCGCCAAGCTGGCCTCGTTCGAGGAGCCGTGGTTCCTGCTCCTCCATATCTGGGAGGTTCATCGCCCCTACCGGTCGCCCCCCGATTTCGCGAAGCGCTACGACAAGGGCGGTTACGAGGCAGCGGTGGCTGCGACCGACGGCTGGCTCCAGCCTCTGTTCGGCGCCCTCCCGGCGGACACGATCGTGGCCGTCACCGGGGACCACGGCGAGGAGTATCCCGGATCGCGCCTCGAAAGGGGGGTCAACCGCGCCGTACGCGAGAGTCGCCGGAGGCTCAAAGTGAGCAGCTGGGCGCCCGGCCTCGACAAGAGGATGGGCCGCGATGCGCTGGGCCACGGGTTCGGACTCAACGAGCCGCAGATTCGAGTGCCCCTTGTGATCTCGGGCCCCGGTGTCGATGTCCGGATCGTTCCGGAGCAGGTCCGGCATGTCGATCTGGTGCCGACCTTCGCCGATCTCTGCGGAATCGAGCCGCCTTCCGGCATCGACGGCCGGAGTCTGCTGCCGGCCATGCGCGGCGAACCGCTTCCCGAGGAGCCGGCCTACATGGAGGCGGTCGGGGTCAAGCTGGGCGGCGCCAGGATTGTCGGCGCCCGCACGCCCGCGTGGAAGCTGCTGAAACCGTCCACCGGGGGAAACGCTCTCTACCGCTTGGACGGCGTCAAGGGCCCCGACGAGAAGCACAACGTCCTGGGGGACAATCCTGGCCCGGCCGCCGAGCTCGAAGGGTTTATCGAGGGGATCGCAGCATCCGAGGTCGCTGCGACCTCCGGGATGACCGACGCCGAGGAGGCCGTCGTCGAACAACACCTCCGCGACCTCGGGTATCTGTAACCGTGGAGGGCCACGCCTGGCCGGTCCCGCCTTTCTTCATCGTCGGTTCGGCGCGCTCGGGCACCACGCTCCTGCGTCTGATGCTCAATGCACATCCCGAGGTGGCCATTCCTCCCGAGTCGCGGTTCATCAGCGAGATGTGGCGGGGCAAGCCCGAGGTCGAAGTCGAACCGGTGCTGGACGCCTTGGCCCGGCACGACCGCTTTCGCCTGTGGGAGCTCCCGATCGAGGAGGTGCGGGCCGATCTTGACGGGCGGGGAAGCGGGCGGGTGGCTCCTTACACCGAGGTGATGGAGGCGCCCTACCGAGCGTGGGCGCGCCGGCGCGACAAGCCGCTCTGGGGGGACAAGACGCCGCGTTACGTCGAGAGCATCCCGTTGTTGGCCGGGCTGTGGGCGCCGGCGCGCTTCGTCCATCTTGTCCGTGACGGGCGCAATGTGGCCCTGTCCTACGCCGATGTGGCGTTCGGCCCCAAGATCGTGGCCAAGGCGGCGAGGCTGTGGGCGCGGCGGGTCCGGGCGGGGATCGAGGCGGGACGCGGCCTCGAACCGGGCCGTTACCTCCAAATGCGCTATGAAGACCTCGTGGAGGACACCGAGCGCCATGCGAGGACGCTGTGCGGGTTCCTCGGCCTGTCGTTCGATCCGGTGGTGCTGGACTATGTCGAGCGAGGCCGGGACGCGGTGCTCCCCCGTGCCGCAGCCAACAACCCCAACGTCACCAGGCCCCTCATGACCCAGACGCGCTCGTGGGAGCAGGCGATGCCCGAGGGCCAGGTCGAGGTGTTCGAGGCGGTCGCCGGACAGGTGTTGTCCGAGCTCGGCTACCCCCGGCGCTATCCCGAGCCCTCGGGCGCCGCCACCCGGAGGGCGCGCCTGGGACGGTTGGGCATCCCGGTGGACCGGCTCCCCTCATCGAGGGCGCGGTAGTGGGCGCGGCGGTTGCCGTGGGCATGGGGAAGCATCGAGCCCTCCGGCGCCTGGGACGGTTGGGCATCCCGGTGGACCGGCTCCCCTCATCGAGGGCGGGGTAATGCGGCAAGCCACTTCCCGGCCCGGCCCGCGGGCATCCCGCACTCCATCCCGGCGGGGACCGCATGCAGCCGGAGCCACGGAGCGCCTTACCGCCTTCCGGGCCGGGAGGAGACGGCGTGCCCGGGCCGCCCGGTTATGGCGGAGGGATCTGCTGCTCTCGATGCTCATCGGTGTACTCGCGGTGGGTGCAGCCCAGGCCGCGCTGACGCGGCTCAACCCCGGCCCCCCCGCGGGCGCGGGTGACGCCTCGGCGGGTGGTGTGCCGAAGGCCGCCGGTGAGGTCTCTGCCGGTGGATTGGCCCCCGGTGATGTGTCGGCGAGCGGCGAGGTGGCGGGCGGCGATTCCCTTGGCCTGAGGGCTCGCGCCGGCGATCGGCCGGGAGGTCCGGACCGCGCGCAGGGCAACGGTGCAGTGTCTGTCTCGAAACCAACCGGCAGGCTCCGGGTCGTGCCCGGGTCGAGCCGCGCAAAGGGACCCGGCGCGCCGTTGCGCTTCATGATCGAGGTCGAGGGCGGGCTCGATGTCGACCGGCGCGCCTTTGCCGCCCGGGTGGAGCGTGTCCTGTTCGACAAGCGCAGTTGGAGGGCCGGAGGCGTGACCCTCAAGCGCGTCGATTCCGGCCGAGCTGCCTTCCGGGTTGCGCTCGCGAGCCGGGCGTTGACCGACCGGCTCTGCGCGCCGTTGGCGACCGTCGGCCTCTACTCCTGTCACCAGGGTGGGCGCTCGGTGCTCAACTTCTGGCGCTGGAAGAATGGAGCGGATGCCTACGGTTCACATCTCCACCGGTATCGGATCTACATGATCAACCACGAAGTGGGCCACGCCCTCGGCCACGAGCACGCCGTCTGCCCCGGCGCCGGCCGGCGAGCCCCCCTCATGATGCAGCAGACCATCGGGGTCGGGGCCTGCAGACCGAATCCGTGGCCCCTCGCCTACGAGCATTGACCTTCGGCGCGCCGCTTTGGATGATGGTTCCGGGCGGGGCCGACTGTAGTGCTCGACGAGGTACTCCGATACCTTTTAGTGAACGAGGAGGGCCAACCTAGCGCACGGATCTTGCTTTGCATCTAGCTGGAAAGGACGAAGGTCAGCGAAAAAGTTCTCGGAACATACACGCCTTTTCCTCAAGGGAGATCCTGAACTAACCGAGGGGTGGGTGCAGAATCTCCTCACGCAGAAGCCCGACCTCTTGGGACTCGGTGAACTCGATGTTGTGACTACGGAGAAGGCGCAGCCTCACGCCGGTCGGCTAGATATGCTCCTACTCGATCCAGAGTCCAAAACTCGATATGAGGTCGAGATTCAGTTGGGTTCAACGGATGAGTCTCACATCATTCGAACGCTCGAATACTGGGACATCGAGAAGAAACGCTTCCCCCAATACGACCACGTCGCAGTGATTGTCGCCGAACGGATAACAGCCCGATTCTTCAATGTGATAAGCCTTTTCAACGGGTACATTCCGATCGTCGCCATCGAAATGCGCGCCATCGAGATCGGTGACCTTCTCACGCTCGTCTTCACTACTATTCTTGAACCGGTTCACCTAGCCTTTGAAGAGTCGGAAGTAGGTGAACCCGTCGATCGCAAGTATTGGGAGACAAAAGCGAGCAAAGCAATGCTTGAGGTGACCGACGATCTGCTCAAACTCGTCCATGATGTATCCCCTGAGATGTCACTGAACTACAACAAACACTATATAGGCCTTGCGAAAGATGGCGTCGCCAGCAACTTCGTCATGTTCAAACCTCAAAAGACCCGCGTACTTGCGGAGTTCAGACTCGCACTCTCCGATAAGATCACGCAGTATCTTGAGGATGAAGAAATGGATACGATCCCCTACGACAACTATTTTCGGCGCTATCGGC
>JALZIC010000127.1 GCA_030860455.1 Actinomycetota bacterium | reverse complement strand
CCTTCCAGGCACGCAGGCTTTAAGTGCCGTTCCAGGAGGGGATGCTCCTCACAGGCAAGACCACGCTCCCTGAACCTCGGGCCTCGAGCTAGGGGAGTAGAAGCAGGGCGTCGCCTATGGGGCGTTCGCCTTCCTCGTCTGATGGGCGGTTGATCAGATCGTCTCCGATTGTCACGGTGGTGGAGCCGCCGCCGTCGAGGTTGACCGAGCTCACCGCTCCCAGCGAGCGCATCACTCGGGCTTCTTCGACGAAGCTTGCCCCCACGCTCCAGTCTGGCTGGCGGCCGTCGATTGCAACGAGCAGCAGGTGGTGGTCGGCGGTTATCCCGGCGATCGTACGGGGGTTGCGCCGGAGGCCGAACGCAACGTAGAAGAACGGATCGTCGAGGTGCACGAATCCCTCCCTGAACGCGGTGATCCGGGACCGGCCGTGGCGCAGCAGGCGTGGTCCGCCATTGATGATGCCGAGCCCGTCTCGGAGGGGAACCCCGCCGGATCCTGACAACACGCGCTCGAGAACGCGCATCCTCTGGCCTATGACGGCGTGGTGGCGAAGCCAGCGGGCGTCGGCGCCCGTTGCCGCAAGCACGCTCCCGTCCTCCGGGATGGCTCCGCCGCGCCCGTTGCGCAGCGCGATAACCCGCCCGGCGGCGTCCAGCACAGCCTCCACCCCGGGCCCGGATTCCGTGTTCGACCCAAAGTCGGGCGTGAAGAGGATGAGCTCTGAGCCATCGGTGCAGGTGAAGTCGTGCTTGGGGCGCTGCGTGGGGATGTCCCCGCCCACTCCGCCACAGGATCGGATCAGACCCGGTTTGCGGTTCAGGCCGTCGACGGCTCGAGTCCCACCACCAGCCGAGATCGCCCGCAGCCTGGTGCGCAGGGCTTTGATGGCGGCCACTTCGCCGGGATCCTCGGACAGCAGCAGGCTGGTCCGTCCGTTCACCGCCTCGCTGATCAGCCGGCCGTCCTCGACCCCTATGCCGGCAAGATCCCCCGGAGTCCCATCCACGGGCTCGATGACGAAGTAGCCACCGTTGATCGCCGCCAACGGGTCGAACCGCTCGGCGATGTCGGTGAGCCTCTCGAGGCCGGGGACGATGTCGGTCCCCAGTACGGGCGTAAGCTCGCCGTCCCAGCGCCTCAGATCGATGTCGAAGATGTTGACCACCCACGGCCCGGTGGTCGGCCCACCATCGAGGCTTGTGTGGGTGCCGGCCGCATCCGGGTAGCCCTCTGCGATGAGATTCTCCGCGACCGCGTCTGCCCGCTCCTGTGAGCCGAACCGGCCTACCTGCACCAGATACCCGGTTGGGCCTGGCCGGGGATCGTCGGGCGCTCGTCCTTCGATCCGAACGATTCTCCCGCCGTATCCCAGCCGGTGGAGCCGGCGCACCGTGGATTCGGCGCCGGCTCGCCGGACGAAGAGGGCGACGTCGACGGTGAAGAAATCGTTCGGCGACGGGTGCCCGCGCCGCACCTCGGTGTGGATTACTCCAGGCGCCAGCTCCGTGGAGGTTCGTGTCTCCTCGAGACCCGCCGGGCCCAGGGGCAGACCCTCGGAACCGGATCGAACTGCGAGGCTGGGGGCCGGAGCGACCAACCCTGCGCTCAAGGCAACGGAGGCCACCACCATCACGAGCCGTCGCCGCTGAACCTTCGCCATAACCAAGCCCCCGTCTCTCGCCCTGCCTGCACCCTATCCGGTTGGGTCTACGGACAGTTGCATGTCGGGAAGCCCGTCGGCTCCTTCGTCGATCCGGTCCAAGCGCACCTGCTTCAGCGAACTCACGACCGCGTCAACCGGAGTGAGGCTCTCGGCCGGGAAGGTAGTGGTCACGCCGATCGTCTTCATCCCCGCGGTCCGAGCCGCCTCGAGGCCGGCGGGTGAGTCCTCGATCACAAGGCAGTTGGACGCCGGCGCTCCCAACCGGCTCGCGGCGGTTAGATAACCCTCGGGATCCGGTTTGCCCTTGACGATGTCGTTGGCCGTGATGAGAACCGGAGGCTCCTGGATTCCCACCGCCGCCAGCCGAGGCTTGGCAACGGTGGTTGTGCCGGAGGTCACCACCGCCCAACTGGTCCCGGGCAGAGAGTGCACGAGGTCGGCTGCGCCCATGATCCCGACCACACCCGACAGGTCCACCGCCTCCCGGTGCTCGAGGAGCTCGACCTCCGATTCGACCTCAAGGTCGGGCGCAAACTCCCGGATGATCTCGGCGGAAGGACGGCCGTGTGCTACGTGCATAATGGCGTTGCCGTCGAGCCCCCGCTCGTCCGCCCACACCCTCCAGACCCTGTCGACCACCGCCGTGGAGTCGGCGAGGACACCGTCGAGATCGAACAGGATGGCCTTACAGGTGAATCGGGTCACAGCCACTTGTGACCACCCGGGGCCACTGGGGCCGTTCTTCTGTAGCTCAAGCGGCCCATACCTCAACGCCGTCCACAAGCGTGCGTCGGACGGTCATGGAATCGTCCAGCACGACTATGTCGGCCGGCGCGCCGGGCAGGAGGTCACCCAGGTCCGAGCGCCCCACGAGCCGGGCGGGGACGCGGCTCGATGCATCGAGGGCATCGGCCGGGCTTGCCCCGAGCGCCATGAGATTGCGCACCCCTTCATCCATCGTCGCCACGCTGCCGGCGAGGGTACCGTCATCGAGGCGCGCCGCTCCGTCCGCGACCGTGACGTCTCGGTCGCCTAGGCGATAGGCACCGTCCCCCAGGCCCGCCGCCATGATCGCGTCGGTCACAAGCGCGAAGCGCCCCCGGGATGCAAGAAAGGCTGCGTAGGCGGTCTCGGGAGCGAGGTGTACGTAGTCGACGATCGCCTGGACGGTGACGTCCGGGCGTACCAGAGCAACCCCCGCCACCCCCGGATCGCGCGCCTGCCACCGCCTCTGGGCGTTGTAGATATGGGTGACTGCGCTGGCCCCCCGGTCGAATGCCGCGTGGGCGGTGCGGGCGTCGGCATCGCAATGGCCGCAGGCGATAACGATGCCCCTTTCGACCAGCCACCCGATCAGCTCGAGTCCGCCGGGAAGCTCAGGCGCCAGCGTCACGTAGCTCACCGGGCCCGCTGCGCACAGTTGTTCGGCGGCTTCGAGGTTCGGCTCGACGAGGTTGTGGGGGTTGTGGGCCCCCTTCCACTTGGGATTGAGCCATGGTCCCTCGAGGTGAATGCCGAGGATCCGAGGGCCTCCGGGGGCCGGCCCGAGTCCTCTGGCAACCTCGAGGGCGCGTGTGTAGGTATCCATCGGCGATGTGATGAAGGTGGGCTGATACGCCGTGACTCCGGTGCTCGCCAGCACCCGACCGGCGCTCCGGTATCCGTCTTCGTCGGCCGACAGAAAGTCCACGCCGCCGAACCCGTTGACCTGGAGGTCGACGAATCCCGGGGCAGCCAAGTTGCGCTTGCCCGGGGGGGACACTCCCACTTCGGCAATGTGGCCGTCTTCGATCACCACGTCGCCCGTGACGATGGCGTCGCCGACTTTCGCTGCCTTTACCCCTACTCGCATGGACGCCTCCTTCCTCCGGACACCGAGCACCGTAAAGGAGTAGTTTGGTGTCCGCCAACAACATCGTGCTCCAGGGGGAGAGAACATGCTTGCGGTAGCCCAGCGGATCGGCCGTTCGTTGATGATGCCCATCGCCGTGCTTCCCGCTGCGGCGTTGCTGCTGCGTCTCGGCCTCTACTTCCAAGAGGTGTCGTGGCTCAGCTGGGGCAACACGGTATGGCAGGTCATGGCGGCGGGTGGAGACGGCGTGTTCCAGAACCTCCCTTTGATATTCGCTATCGGTGTGGCCATCGGCTTCACGGAGGGTGCCGGGGCCGCGGGGCTGGCCGCCGGCGTCGGCTACGTGGTTCTGAAGGCGATCAACGACATCTCCGAGGTGAGTGAAGGAGTTCCCGTCGATATGGGTGTGTTGGGAGGCATCCTCATAGGCCTCGTTGCGGCGGTTCTCTATACCCGCTACAAGGGAATCCGGCTGCCCGATTACCTTGCCTTCTTCGGCGGCCGGCGCTTCGTTCCGATAGTCACCGCGTTCGCGGCGCTGGCCATCGGGCTCGTCGCCTATTTCGTATGGCCGCCCATCGGCCGGGCGATCGACGGCTTCGGCGACTGGATCGTCGGGGCGGGAGCCCTTGGGGTGTTCATTTACGGAATCGCCAACCGTGCGCTGCTGCCGATCGGCCTGCACCACATCCTGAACACTCTCGTATGGTTCGAGTTCGGCACCTTCAAGCCGCCCGGGGGCGGGGAGACCGTACACGGGGACCTCACCCGCTTCTTTGCCGGCGATCCCGAAGCTGGGATCTTCATGGCGGGATGGTATTTCGTCATGATGTTCGGTCTGCCGGCTGCATGCTTTGCGATGTATCGCGCCGCCGACGCCGACAACAAGCAATCCACGAAGGCCATTATGGGTTCCAGTGGGTTCACGTCGTTTCTCACCGGCATCACGGAACCGATTGAGTTCAGCTTCCTGTTCCTCGCGCCCATGTTGTATGCGGTGCATGCGCTGCTATGCGGAGTAGCGTTGGTGGTGGCTGAGGTGCTCGGCATCAGGCACGGCTTCGGCTTCTCCGCCGGTTTGATCGATTACCTCGTCGCGTTTGGCGCTGCAACCAAGCCATTGCTGATAATCCCCATCGGATTGATCTTTGCAGCCGTGTACTTCGCGTTGTTCAGCGTGGCCATCCGGGCCTTCGACCTGAGCACGCCGGGACGAGAGGGCCGCGGTGAGAAGGCGCCCCCCCAAGGATCGGCGGCCGAGCCGGCTCCCGCCTAGGGGACTCGGCTCGACGGGAGTCTCCGGAGCGTGAGCGAGGCGCTCGCCGTCGTCCTCATGGCGGTGCTGTGGTGGGTGCCCACCTTCGTCGGGCTGACCGACCTCCAGGGCAGGCGCGGAGTTCCCCGTGTCTTGGTGTGGAAGTGGACCGCCATTCTCTGCGTGCCGGTTGCGGGAGCAATCCTCTACAGGACCAGAGGACGGCGCGAGCTGGACGCGCTCGCGGGGTGACGACCGTTACTGGATGGGCATGCCGCCTGTGACTCCGACCACCTCTCCTACGAGGAAACTTGCGGCCGGCGAGGCCAGGAAAACGTAGATGGGGGCGAGTTCGACCGGCTGCCCAGGGCGCTGGCTGGGGGAGTCTTGGCCGAAGGTCGACACGGTGTCGCCGGGCATCGACATCGGAATGAGAGGAGTCCACACAGGGCCGGGGGCCACTCCGTTGACTCTGATCCCCTGAGCTACCAGTTCCTGGGCCAGCCCTTTCGTGAAGTTGACTATGGCGGCTTTTGTCGCGGCGTAGTGCAGCAGTTGCGGCGAGGGCTGATACGCCTGAACCGATGCGGTGTTGATTATCGAGGAGCCCGGCTGCATGTGCGGAACCGCGGCTTTGCACAGGTGAAACATCGAGATGATGTTGGTCTTGAAGACGTATTCGAGCTCGTCGGAAGGGATTTCGGTGAAGCTCTCATGTGACATTTGATGCGCTGCGTTGTTCACAAGGATGTCGAGGCCACCCAACTCGCCTACGGCCCGAGCGATCACCTCTTTGCAGTGCCCTTCTTCGGAGATGTCCCCGGCCAGGAGCACAGCCCGCCTTCCCGCCGCTTCGACCACCCGGGCGGTCTCTTTGGCGTCGGCTTCCTCGTTCAGGTAGGAAATGAGGACATCGGCGCCTTCACGCGCGTACGCAAGCGCCACCGCTCGCCCGATGCCGCTGTCGGCTCCGGTGACCACGGCGCGCCGGCCCTCGAGCCTGCCGGTACCCTCGTATGAGCTCTCGCCGTAATCGGGCTCGGGATCCATGGCCGCTTCGGAGCCGGGCGGATTCTGTTCCTGCTCGGTGAACGGCGGGCGTGGATGTTCTTTGGTGTTTGCGGTGCTGGACTGATCTTCGGTCATGAGTGCCTCCTCTGTCTGGGCGCAAGAATGCCTTACGGGCCCTGGTCATCGACTACCCAAAGCCACCACCTTCGAAAACGAGGCTTCTGACCCCGGCCGCCTCCAGGCGACTATCCTCGGGGAACCCTTACCGATCTGGGCAGCAGTGTGCCTACGAAGAGGAGAGTATGTGAGCTACGACTACGACCTACTCGTCATCGGGTCGGGGCCTTCGGGACAGAAGGCCGCCATCCAGGCCGCGAAGGTGGGACGTACCGTTGCCCTGGTCGAACGCCGGAACATGGTCGGGGGCGTATGCGTCAATACCGGCACCATCCCTTCCAAGACGTTGCGCGAATCGATCGTCTACCTCACCGGCATGAACCAGCGAGCTCTCTACGGACGCAGCTACCGGCCTACGGACGAATTGACGATGGACGATCTGCTCGGGCGCGCCCAGCGGGTGGTAGGCGCTGAGATCGACGTCATCCGCGACCAGCTTCGTCGCAATAGAGTCGAGCTCCTCGTCGGCAGCGCCAGGTTTGCCGATCAGCACGACCTGATCGTTAGCGATGAGCGAGGCGGGGAACAGCAGGTTAGCGGTGACAAGATCGTCATCGCGGTTGGCACGTGTCCCGCGCGACCCGAAAGTGTCGCCTTCGACGAACGGACGATCCTCGATTCGGATGGAATCCTCGTGCTCGACCAGATCCCCGGTTCGATGGTCGTTGTGGGGGCCGGTGTCGTGGGTATCGAATACGCCTCGATGTTCGCAGCGCTTGGCACGAAGGTGACTGTGGTGGAGCGCCGCGCCAGGCTGCTTGATTTCTGTGACATCGAAATCACAGAGGCACTTCAATACCACCTTCGCGATCTGGGAGTTACGTTTCGTTTCAACGAGACCGTCACCGGTGTCGATTCGCACAAGGAAGGCGCGCTCACCTTTCTAGAGAGCGGCAAGAAGATCGCATCGAGCGCGGTGATGTACTCCGCAGGCAGACAGGGTGCAACCCAGGATCTCGCCCTGGAGAAGGCAGGGCTCGAGGCAGACAAACGAGGTCGAATAGCGGTTGAATCGACCTATCAAACCTCGGTAGACAACATCTATGCGGTTGGCGATGTAATTGGGTTTCCGAGCTTGGCGGCTAGTTCGGCCGAGCAGGGCCGCCTCGCGGCGCGTCACGCATTCGGCCTCGAAGTCAGCTCTATAGCCAAGCTGCTGCCGGTGGGCATTTACACTATTCCGGAAGTCAGCTTTGTGGGCAGGACCGAGGAGGAGCTTACCGAGGAGGCCGTCCCCTACGAGGTGGGCATCTCTCGATACAGAGAACTGGCACGCGGGCAGATCGTAGGTGACTCGTATGGAATGCTCAAGCTGCTGGTATCACCGACCGACCACAAGCTTCTCGGAGTTCACGTGTTCGGGACCAGCGCTACCGAGGTGGTGCACATAGGGCAGGCGGTTATGGGAACGGGCGGCACCATCGACTTCCTGATGGAGTCGGTCTTCAACTACCCGACCCTGGCCGAGTCCTACAAGGTTGCAGCCCTGGATGCGATGAACAAGATCCAGGCTATCGATGAGATGGTGGGTTGAAACGCGCCGTCGCCGCTCCTTAGCTCGCCGGCATGCTTTGACCTGAACGTCGCTTCGGTGCGGTGATGAGGCACTAGAGTCGTTTGATGGAGTCTGGAAGTGTTGTCGAAATCTTCATTGGTCCGGAGTTCACCCGCCCGGTGATGTCTGTTGAGTCGGTCAAGGCGGTCGCAGGAAGGGGCCTCGAGGGCGATCGCTACTACCACCGGAACGAGGGCCCGAACAGTCATCCCGACGAGGAGATCACGCTTATCGAATCGGAGGCGATTGCGGCTGCACAGGCCGAGACCGATGTCGTGTTCGGGCCTGAAGACACCCGTCGCAACATAGTGACGAGCGGCGTGAGACTCGACGATCTCGTGGGCCGGACCTTGACCGTTGGCGAGGTCCGCGTCGAGGCGATTGAGCTTAACCCCGCTTGTGCCTACCTGGTGAAGATCACAAAGAAGCCCTTTTTGAAGCAGCTCATCCACCGGGGCGGCATCCGCGGGCGGATCCTCTCATCCGGGGTGATAAGACGAGGCGACGCCATCCGGATCGACTGATGCTCATCGGGCAGGTACCGCCTGAACCAAACGCGGCCGCGGTGACGGGTACTTGATCGCACGTCCTTGAGCGACCCGGCATCTCTTTCCCTGCAGGAGGCCCTTCGCGCCCTCAGGACTCGCAGGCTGTCTGCGCAGGAGTTGACCGAGGCCTGCCTTCAGCGTGTCGCTGCTCTCGACCCAACCCTCCGGGCCTTTGCCTTCGTCGACGAGGCGGGTGCCTCTCGGCGCGCCCGTTCGGCGGGTCTTGACGGGCCCCTGGGGGGCATCCCCGTCGGGGTCAAGGATCTCGTCGACGTGGGCGGACTGCCGACCGCGGCGGGCTCGCGGGTGCTTGCTGAGAACAGGGCGTCCTTGGACGCGCCGGTCGTCGGCCGTCTGAGCGCAGCGGGAGTGGTCATCCTCGGCAAGACAACCACTCAGGAATTCGCCTACGGAGTGATCACCCCCGGGACTGCGAATCCCTGGGACACCGACCGCATCCCGGGTGGCTCCAGCGGCGGCTCGGCGGTGGCGGTTGCGACCGGCATGTGTCCGGGAGCTATCGGGACGGACACCGCAGGTTCGATCCGCATCCCTGCTGCGCTGTGCGGCGTTAGCGGGCTCAAGCCGAGACCCGGGACGGTGCCGATGGACGGCATCATCCCGCTGTCGTGGACGCTCGACTGCTGTGGGCCCATCGCCCGCACGGTGGAGGATCTGGTTCCGCTGTGGGCGGCGATGACCGGCGGGCCGGTCCGGCTGCCGGCGCCCGGCGACATCAAGGTGGGGTTCCCAGATGGCTCGGACGTGCCCTTCGAAGTCACACCGGATGTCGGCGCCGCGCTGGAGGAAGCAGCGGCGGTCTTCGCTGCTTCGGGTATCTCCGTGCAAGGTGTGTCTTTGCCGAGCTTCGCCCTATGGGATGCACCACGGATGGTCGTAGTCCCGTGCGAGGCGCTGGCAGCCCACCGTGAGGCGGGATGGTACCCCCAGCGGACGGAGTCGTACGGAACCGACCTGCTGGATGCATTCCGTCACGCGGAGGGGATCGATGCGGCGACCTACGTTTCGGCGCGTCGCAGACTCGAGGTGCTGCGGGTGGGGTTCATGCAGATATTCAACGATGTGGATGTGGTGCTGCTCCCGGCGACCCCCTTTCCCGCTCCGCGCATCGACGAATTCGATGAGCGGCCGGCTCCCGGCGAGCGTCGGTCGCTGGTCCGGGCGCTTACGCAGGCCAATGGAGCGGTCAACTGCTGCGGGCTGGCGGCAGTTGCGGCGCCGTGCGGCTTCAGCGGAGGTCTCCCGCTGGGCCTTCAGTTGATAGCGCGCGACGAGGCAACTGCGTTGGCAGTGGGCACGGCCTATCAGAGGTCGACCGACTGGCACCTGCGACGCCCTCCGTCGCCCGGATGATGAATATGGGCTGCGCCCCGAGGTCAGCCCGGGCGGAGTTTTGCCTTCACCGGAGCTTCGGTGATGTCGGTTTCCTCCCAAATCTTTACGTCTTTGGTCTCCTTGATGAAGAACATCCCGATTCCGAAGCTGACCAGCGCCACACCGATGGGATAGAAGAGGCCGGAGATCGGGTTGCCGGTCCTCTCGACGATGAACGTGGCGATGAACGGTACGCCACCGCCGAACCAACCATTGCCGATGTGATACGGCAGTGACAGAGAGGTGTATCGGACGTTAGTGGGGAACAGCTCCACAAGGAACGCAGCGATTGGGCCGTACACCATGGTCACGTAGAGCACTTGAATGAAGACCAACAGGGTCAGCATGAAGGTGTTGTCTGCAAAGTTTTGCATGGCGTTGTAGATCGGTATGTAGGTGATCGCCGCGAGCAGCATTCCTCCCATGATGATGGGCTTGCGGCCGATCTTGTCCGACAGCCTTCCGAAGATCAAGAAGAACGGAGTGGCAAGGATCAGTGCGATGCCCACTATGATGCTAGCGGGCAGTAGCTCGATCCCCATAACGCTCTGCAGGAAGGTGAGCGCGTAGAACTGCCCCGTGTACCAGACGACCGCCTGTCCGGCAGTGGCGCCGAAGAGCGCAAGCGCCATGAGCTTCCAGGCGCCCCCCGAGAAGCTGTCTGAGATCGGCTTCTTCGACCCCTTGCCCTCGTCCTTCATCTTGGTGAAAAGAGGCGTTTCCTGCAGGCTGGAGCGAACGTAAAGCGAGATGCCGACGAGCACTGCGGACAACAGGAACGGAATCCGCCATCCCCAGGAGGCGAATGCCTCTTCTCCGACAATGAGCTGGTCGCCGACGATGACGATGAGGGCAAGCAGCAGGCCGACGGTGGCCGTGGTCTGTATGTAGGCGGTGTAGAAACCGCGCTGCTTGTCCGGGGAGTGTTCGGCCACGTAGATTGCCGCCCCCCCGTACTCTCCACCAAGGGCTAGTCCCTGAGCGATCCGGAGCAGGACCAGGAGAATCGGCGCAAGGATGCCTATCGAGTCTGCGCCGGGGAGCAGCCCGATCAGGAAGGTCGAGACGCCCATGATCGAAATAGTCACCATGAACGTGAACTTTCGCCCGGTGATGTCACCGATGCGACCGAATACCGCTGCACCGAACGGACGTACGACAAATCCCGTCCAGAAAGTCGCAAGCGTCAACAGGAGAGACAGAACCTCGTTCCCCTCGGCGTTGGGAAAGAAGATGTCCGGCAGAACCGAGGCAGCGAGTACTCCGAAGATGTAGAAGTCGTACCACTCGATCAAAGTTCCGGCCGAAGAGGCAAAAATGATCTTGCCGAGAGCGAACCCCTGCGCCTGGGGCTCTCGACCTGCTACCGCCTGACTCATCAGACCCCCCTATCCGTTGAGACGAAATTCCGGCCGATCTGGGTTCTGCATCTCTCCCCGCCCAGTCAACCCAAAAAGGCACCAAAAACACTACACGACCACCTCTACCCCTGCACGGAGTGGAGTCGCTATGGTGGAGACGGAGCTGAGGGCAAAGGGGGTTGGCATGGCTGATTTCAGACGCTACGAGCCGGGGGCGTACCAGGACATGGTGGCGTCGTTCAAGTGGGAGGTCCCTGAGCGCTACAACATCGCGGTGGATACGGTCGACAAGCACCCGCCAGGCCGGCCCGCGATGGTATGGGAGGACTGGCAGGGGGCCGAACGGCGGCTCACATTCGGTGATTTTCAATCGATGTCGAACCGCATCGCCAATGTCCTCCGGGGGTTGGGTGTGAAACGGGGGGACCGCATCGCCGTGCTGCTCCCGTCCCTGCCGGAGACCGCTGCCGCTTTCATCGCCGTTTACAAAGTGGGGGGCATACTGCTGTCCCTCTCGCAGCTCTACGGTGACGAAAGCATTGCCCACCGGCTGTCGGATTCGGGTTCGCGGCTCCTGATCACCGATGGGACGAATCGCCCGCGCCTCGAAGGCATGCGCGATCGCGTTGCCTCACTCGAGCGAGTCCTCGTCCTTCAGGGCGGTCAAGCTCTCTCCGGCGATGACGTGGACCTCGACGCCGCCATGCAGAAGGCTTCTGACACCGGCGCCGTCGAAGACACGGCGCCCGATGACCCGGCACAGCTCTATTACTCGAGCGGGACCACTGGTGAAGCCAAGGGCATCCTTCATGCCCATCGATACCTGTTGGGTCACAATGAGTACGAACTGTGCCACGACGTCCGTACCGACGAGGTGTTCCACTCGACCGGCGAATGGGCTTGGATAGCCGGCATCGTGCCGGGCCTTCTGGGTCCGTGGCGCTACGGTGTCCCGGTTGCCGTGTTCCAACGCCAAGGCGGTTACGACCCGGAGCAAACGCTGTACGTGCTCGAGAAATACAAAGTCGGAAACATGTTTTCGACGCCGACCGCCCTGCGTGCCATGACACAGGTCAAGGACGTGAGATCGAGGTATGACGTTGCTCTGCGCATCGCATGTTCGGCGGGAGAGCCGCTGAATCCCGAGGTGATCCGGTGGAGCCAGGAACAGCTGGGTGTTCCGATACTGGACTACTACGGTCTAACTGAGAGCTATCCGTTGTGCGGCAACTTTCCCACGGTCGAAGTGCGTCCGGGATCGATGGGACTTCCGCTGCCGGGTTGGGACGTGGCGATTCTTGATCCGGAGTCGGAGGACGAGCTCCCGGTGGGAGAGCGGGGCGAGATCTGTCTGAAGGCAAAGACGAATCCCCATTATCCGCTCGGATACTGGAATCGACCCGAGGATACCGAAGAGGTCTTCGGCGGTGAGTGGTTCCACACCAAGGACGCTGCTCGAAGGGATGAGGACGGCTACGTGTGGTACGAGGGCCGGGCGGACGATGTAATCATCTCGGCCGGGTACCGGATAGGCCCCTTTGAAGTGGAATCGGCCATAGTGGAGTTACCTGAGGTAATCGAAGCTGCTGCAGTCGCCTCACCGGACGCTTCGCGCGGCAACATCGTCAAGGCATTCGTACGGATCACACCCGAAAGCCAGCCAGACGAGGACCTTGTCAAGAGGATTCAGGATCACGTGCGTGAAACCTATGCGTCCTATGCCTACCCGCGCGAAGTGGAGTTTGTCGAAGAGCTGCCCAAGACGTTGACGGGAAAGATTCGTCGTATCGAGCTGCGCGAAGCCGAGCAGGAAAAGAAGAGATCGTGAGTTCTCTAGACAACGCAACTGCCACGGACCGCCATCGGGGTAGTTTGATGCGTAGGGACGGTGGGCTGGTGGTGAGCCGGTGGCAGATAGGGACATGAATTGGACCCTCGAGGTGGTGATCGTTCCTGTTTCAGACGTGGACCGTGCCAAGACCTTCTACACCGAGAAGGCCGGCTTCGATGTCGACCACGACCGCAGCTTCAGCGAAGACATGCGGATCGTGCAATTGACTCCACCTGGCTCGGCCTGCTCGATTGCGATTGGCAGCGGACTCTCCGAAGGGGAGCCCGGCTCCTGGCAGGGCCTGCAGCTCGTGGTCTCCGACATAGAGGCGGCGCACGCTGAGCTCGTCGGGCGGGGGGCCGAGGTCAGCGAGGTGCAGAGGTTCGAGTGGGGTTCGTTTGTCTTCTTCGAGGACCCGGACGGCAACGGGTGGGCGGTGCAGCAGGTGTCCGTTCCCGGTAGCCGAAACGGCAGATAATACAAAGTGGTTGCTTGACTGCAGATGGGAATGCAAACATGGATTGGCGGCTAGAGCTCGTGCAGGTTCCCGTTACGGATGTGGACCAAGCCAAGGCCTTCTATACCGAGAAGGCCGGCTTCAGCGAAGACCATGATCATCGGGTCGGCGATGATGATGTTCGCTTCGTCCAGCTGACGCCGCCCGGGTCGGGCTGCTCCATCGCGATTGGCACCGGGCTCTCGGCTAGGCCGCCGAAGTCTCCACAGAGCTTACAGCTGGTGGTGTCGGACATACACGCAGCGCACGCTGAGCTCATGAAACGTGGAGTCGATGTCGGCGAGATCCAGGTCATGGAGGGTTTTTCGTTCGCTCATTTCGACGATCCGGACGGCAATCACTGGTCGGTTCAAGAGCTCCCCAATCGCGAATAACATCCGGCGAATGCCCACAAGTCGCGCGCGCCGGCTCTCATCGCCGGCCCCTACAGGTGCAAGACGGCTTCGCCCCTCCGCCATGACTGCAGCCCGGTAGGCTTTCTGGGCCCGCCAAACTCGAAACCTGGGTTACCTTGAAACTTCCTGACATCCACTTCACTTAGCGAGGTCCCATGCAGCCCGAATCCAAGCAACCAGAGGAAGCCGAGGTAGTAGTGGATGGCGGCCCCGAACAAGCGCAGGGCGAAGAGGGGACAACGGAAGGAATCCAGCATCCTGCCAAGGTCATGCGGATAGCGGCCATGGCGAAGCAGCTTCTAGAGGAGGTGCGAGGGGCTCCTCTGGACGAAGCCAGCCGGACCCGGCTCGCCGACATCTATGCCACCTCGGTCAAGGAACTGAGTGAGGTCCTCTCCCCCGAGCTCAAGGAAGAGCTGACCCGTCTCAGCCTGCCGTTTGCGGTTGAGGCGCCGTCGGAGGCGGAACTGCGCGTGGCGCATTCACAGCTCGTCGGTTGGCTCGAGGGTTTGTTCCATGGCATCCAGGCGATGATGTTTGCGCAGCAGATGGAGGCGCGTTCCCGCCTGGAAGAGATGCGCAGGCAAAGCCTCCCGCCCGGCAGCCCCCCGGTGTCCGAAGCGACTTCGGGCCAGTACCTGTAGCCCTTCGGACGTCAAGCCGGCACTATTCTGTAGATGCTGCTCGCCGTCATGAAGTAGAGCCACCCGCCCGGGCCTTTCGCTACGTCGACGATGCCCCCCGAACCTGAGTGGATGACCTTGTCGCGGCGCACTCGAGTTCCTTTGCCGTTCATGACCAGGCGATGAAGGGCGCCGTCCGAGAATCCGCCTGCATAGATGTCACCGTTCAACCGTTTCATGCGGCCCTTGTACCACCACGGATCCGTTACCGCGATAACGGAGCCCCAACGATGCAGTGGGCGCTTGGGGCGGGGGCCAACTCCTGAGGTGCCACAGGCGTACCCGCTTCCCCAGCCGTAGTTCCGGCCCCGTTTGATGCGATTCAGCTCATCGTCACAATCCGGTCCGTTTTCTGACTCGTACAATTTTTGAGTCCCGGGCTTATGTGTCAATCCGAATCCGTTGCGGTGCCCATAGCTCCACACCGGGCTTCGATTGCCCGGCTTCGAGAAGGGATTGGCTCGGGGGATCGAACCGTCTGGGTTGTAGCGCAGCACTTTGCCGAGGCGGTTGTCCTTGTCTTGTGCGTCGGCGGCGTTGTGTCCCTCCCCGACGGAGACGAAAAGCTTGCCACCCGCAAACTCGAGTTGCCCGCCGATGTGGTATCCGCTTGCTGCGGGTATGTTCGAGACGATTCCTTTCTTGTCTCTGCATCGGTTCTGGTTGACTTCGAAGCGCGCCACACGGCTCTCCAGCGGACTTGCGTTGACGTAGTAGACGTAGAGGAAATGGTTCTTCTTGTAGTTGGGGTGCAGGGCGATGCCGAGCAACCCCCTCTCGCCGTCGCTTGCAACATCGAGCTTCGCGCAAGGCCTCTGGACCAATTTTCGTCCGTGCATCACCCGAATTCGTCCGGTTTTCTCGGTAAAGAAGATCGTCTTCGTTCGAGGAACCCGGGCCATGTCGATGGGAAAGTTCAAGCCCCCTTTGTACCTGGCCACCTTTGCCCCTTTCGGGGCGGCGGAGCTTGTCTGTGGTAAGGCGCTCAGGATCGACAGGGTTATGAGGATGGCCGTCGCGACTTTTCTCATCGAGCGCTCCTTTGGATTCCGCCGGGATAGTGGATACTGGTTGCGGCGATTCGCTTGCCTGCGAGGGTCGATATCATGCCACGTGGAGGCGTGCCCGAGCGGCCGAAGGGAGCGCACTGCTAATGCGTTAAGGGACGTCAAGTCCCTTCCAGGGTTCAAATCCCTGCGCCTCCGCCCATAGGTTCGTCTCACCGGACTTCTAGGGATGCGCTCCGGCAGGCTAAGGTTGGGCTATGCGCCCGTAGCTCAGTGGATTAGAGCGTCCGGCTACGGACCGGAAGGTCGGGGGTTCGAATCCCTCCGGGCGTACTGTCAACTGAAAGGGTGCCCGAGCGTCTGGAGGTCAGTGACGTCGTGAGCTTGATCTCCCGACTTGCGGAGCGCCGAGAGGCTCACATCCTGACGCACCCCAAACCCCACCTGGAAACGGGGGAAGGCGTCAAACACTGGATCAGGGTGCGGCGCCCGGGCGGCGGACGCGAGGGCTTCGCGTACCTGACGCCGGTCCGCCTTGTCGTGCACTGGCTGGGAGGACAAGAGGCGTTCGTTATCGACCTTGCCGGCATCCGGGCCTGGGGCCTATCGGGAAATACCCCCGGCGGTCCGGTTCTCACGATCGAGACCACCGGCAGGGACCTCCGGATGCAGCTTCCGACAGCCTCCGAGGCGGTGACATCGCAGGTCAAGAGGTTCCTCGAGGCATTCGCTCGCTCCACGCCGGGCCGGCCACATCCCTCTGTCGAGGCCATCGCCGGCATCACCACCGAAGAGATGTCGTGGGGTCGCAGGAGCCGGCGCATCGTGGTGACCGTCTCGGGTGTCGCTCTCACCATCGTCGGCATCGTCCTGGCGGTGCCGCTGGTACCGGGGCCAGGCTTGTTGGTCGCGATTGGAGGGATCGCCCTTCTCGCAAGCGAGTACGACTGGGCCAAAGACGCCCTCAACTGGGCTCAGGACAAGAGCAGAGGCAGCAGGCAGAGACTCGAGGCGCGGCGCAGACGGTCGGTGGAGTGAGCGACGAGCCCTTCATGCGGCTCGCCCTCGACCAGGCGCGCGCCGCCCTCGAGCACGGAGATGTGCCGGTGGGGGCGGTCCTTACCCGGGGGGACGAGGTTCTGGCCACGGCGTGCAACGAGCGTGAGCTGCGGGGCGATCCGACCGCGCACGCAGAGCTTCTTGCCCTGCAGGCGGGCTCGAAGATCCTGGGGACCTGGCGGCTGGATGGCACCACTCTCTACGTCACGCTCGAGCCGTGCCCGATGTGCGCAGGCGCCCTGGTGTGGGGCCGCGTCGGCCGCCTCGTGTACGGGCCCCAAGACCCCAAGGCCGGCGCCGCTCTGTCCCTCTACAACATCCCTCAGGATCCCCGCCTCAATCACCACGTGTCGATAACACCCGGGGTGCTTGCGGCCGAATGTGGGTCGGTGTTGACTGAATTCTTCGCCCTCCGGCGCCGGTAGGAAGCTTCCGTATACTCGTTTGCAGGCCGCCCAGGACCGCGGGCCGTGCCGGTCCAGCTCCGTGGCACGCGGTCGCAGCACTGGTGGGGTAGCGAAGTGGCCATAACGCGATCGCCTCGAAAGCGATTAGGGGTTCACGCCCCTCGCGGGTTCGAATCCCGCCCCCACCGCCCCTGGATCAGAGAGCCCTCGCAGCGCCCGAGTGGAGCGCCCGAGCCCGGGGTTACGGCGCGCCGGCCGTCGTGCCCGGGTCTCAGTCGAGGCCCGGCTCGCGACCCTCGCACAAGCGGTCCCCGACGCCGGGATTACACCTGTCTCGCCCGGCGCCACCGGAGAGTCCGTTGTGGCCTCCGCCACCGTGCAGCAGGTCGTTCCCGTCTTCCCCGTAGGCGGTGTCGTCACCACTTCCCGCAGCCAGCCTGTCCCCACCCTTTCCACCACCCATGACGTCGTCGCCTTCTCCGCCGTAGAGCTCGTCGGCCCCGGCCCCTCCGTGAAGGGTGTCTGACCCGTAGCCCCCCGTCACGAAGTCGCGGCCCGACATCCCGTCTGCGGAGTCTGCGCCGGACGCAGCGTTGATCCAATCGGCCCCGGCTCCGCCGTTGAGCCGGTCCCCACCGCCCGAACCGTAGAGCTCGTCACCTCCCCGCCCGCCGGTCAGGCGGTCGTTGCCGTCGTTTCCGAGAAGGGCGTCGCGGCCGGCTCCACCCGCCAAGAGGTTTGCCTCGTCGCTTCCCACGAGGAAGTCCGGGCCCCACCCTCCGACGAGGTTCTCGACGTCGGTCCAAATGCTGTCGCCTTCGCCCGCCGCCCCGTCGTTGCCTTTGCCCCCCTGGAGGTCTGCGGCAACCGGTCCGTGCTCCCTTGAATAGGAGACGGTGTCACGGCCGCGCCCGCCGCTCAACCGGTCGGCCCCCCCTCCACCTACCAGGAGATCGTGGCCCGAGGCACCGTTGAGGTCATCGGGCCCGAGGCCGCCATCGAGGCGATCCCGCCCCCACCTGCCCTCGACCCGGTCCCGTCCGGATCCCCCACACAACAGGTCACCCCCGGTCCCACCAACGAGGAAGTCATCGCCTCCTCCCCCGGCCACCACATCGCGCCCACTCGTGCCCCGGAGGATGTTGTCGCCGCCGTCACCCACAACGGTGGGACGCTCGCCGAAGCAGGTGGGGGCGGCGACGGCCGGTAGAGCGCTTGACGCGAGCAGGGCGCTGACTGCGCCCAGCGCAAACAGGGTGCAGATCGTCCTCCGCATCAGCGCGCCTCCTTCCAGGTACTCCCAACCGGTGTATCGGCGCTCGTCCCAAAATACCTGAGGGATAGACTCCTGCGCGGAGACGTGCGAGAGCGGCCGAATCGGCGCGACTGGAAATCGCGTGGCCCTGCAAGGGGTCCAAGGGTTCAAATCCCTTCGTCTCCGCTCTGCTCCGAGAGGGCGCTGGGTCTTCGGAGGCCATCACGGTGGGGGCGCGCAGGACGATACTCTGAGGCGGGTCGTGCTAGATGGGGGGCTCGGGGTCCCCTGAACCGGAAACCCCCGATACGCCGGATTGATCACTCGCCTGCGGCCCTTGGAACGACCGGGTAGCTCCGGGCAAGCAGCGTCGATGGTCGGGTCCTGCGCGACTCGGAACCGTGAACCCGGTCAGGCCCGGAAGGGAGCAGCCGTAAGCGGCGGACCGAGAGTGCCGCAGGGGGTCCTGGCCGGAGCCGGCTACCCGAACAGCACCGGTCGGTCGAGGGTCCAGGGCGAGCCGCACGGCCCATTTTTTCTCCCCGGCGCCGCGCCCGGTTATCGCGGGCCGGGGGTGAGGCTGCTCTCGGGACCGGGTATCGACGGCGTGGCTTCGGGCGGATCACTTCCGAGGGCGCGCCTCCTTGGACCCAGGCGCGTCGCTAGCCTCCAATAGGATGACGTCGATGGCATACCTTTCCCTCTACCGCAAATACCGGCCCCAGACCTTCGGGGACATTCTGGGCCAGGACCATGTGACCCGGACGCTGGCAAACGCGGTGGCCGAGGACAGGGTCGCCCATGCCTACCTCTTCACCGGCCCGCGCGGCACGGGCAAGACCAGCACGGCCCGCATCCTGGCAAAAGCGCTCAACTGCGAACGCGGGCCGACCCCGGCGCCTTGCGGGGTGTGCGCGTCGTGCCGGGCGATCACAGAGGGCAGCTCGCTCGACGTCATCGAGATGGACGCTGCGTCCCATTCCAAGGTTGACGAGACCAGAGATGTCCTGGCGGGCGTGTCACTGGCCACCGTCGGGGGGGCCAGAAAGATCTACGTTATCGACGAGGTCCACATGCTGTCCACGCCCTCGTTCAATGCGCTCCTGAAGACGCTGGAAGAGCCTCCCGAGCACGTTGTCTTCATCCTTGCGACAACCGAAGCCCACAAGGTTCTCGGCACCATCGTGTCCCGCACCCAGCGATTCGACTTCCGTCGAATTCCAGCCGAGGCACTCGCTTCACACCTTGGGCGGGTGGCCGAGGCCGAGGGAATCGCGGTCGACCCGGCCGCGCTGGCAGAAGTGGCCCGCCGCTCCGAGGGCAGCGCCAGAGACGCGCTCTCTGAGCTCGATCAGCTGGCGAGCTTCGGCGACTCGGTCTCGGCCGTGGATGCCGACGGCCTCATGGGAGAGCGTCACGAAGATGCCGTTGCAGAGCTGTTCGACGCGATTGCGGCGTCCGATATCGGGACGATCTTTCTGCAGATGCAAACGCTCATTGCCCAGGGTGCGGACGCCCGTCAGATAGCACTCGGTGGGATGGGACGGGCGCGCTCGTTGCTGTTGGTCAAGACCGCCCCCGAGGCCGTGTCGCTGTTGGATGTCTCGCCCGAGGACGGCTCGACTCTGCTGGTTCAAGCCGATCGGTTCACAGTGGGCGACCTCCTCCGCACCCTCGATCTACTCGGCACCTCCGTCACCGAGATGCGAAATGCCCCCCATCACCGTCTGCTGCTCGAGGTCGCGCTGGTGCGCGCTGCGTCACCGGAGACCGATCCCTCGTCGGCCGCCCTCCTTGGTCGCATCGAGCG
Organism: Actinomycetota bacterium; assembly: GCA_030860455.1. Classification (GTDB taxonomy): domain Bacteria; phylum Actinomycetota; class CADDZG01; order CADDZG01; family WHSQ01; genus JACDDL01. The sequence goes on along the minus strand of JALZIC010000127.1, from coordinate 700 downwards.
CCTCGAACGCCGCCTGGGCATCGAGCCGGCGGCCGGTGCCTCCGACAGGGCCCCAGCACCTGCATCTTCCCCTCCACCACCGATTCCCTCACCGAGGGCGGAGCGGCAGGTGGCCTCCTCGAAGGTCGATGCGGGTGGTGAAGATTCCGCGGCCGTGTCACCGACGCCCGATCCTGCGGCGTCTGCAGGTCGGGGACCTGGGCCCGAGGTGACACCGGCGGCGCCCGAGCCCCCCACGTCGGGAGCGGCCCAGGCGAGCGGAATGCCGCCCCAGGTCGGGCTCGCCGAGATGAAAGAGACGTGGCACGCAACCATGCAGGAGGTCAAGAAACGCAGCAAGAGGGTGTGGGGGATGCTCAACCCCTCCCGGCCGATCTCGTTCGACGACGACGAGCTCGTCGTCGAGGTCCAATCGCCCTTTCATGAGTCCTCCATGAACGACGAGCGAAATCGCGAGATCGTGGTTGCCGGACTGTATGCCGCTCTAGGGGTGCGCCCCAAGCTTGTCTTCCAGGCGATTCGGAAGGGCCCCGTCATCTCCCCCGATGCCCCCCAGCCGGCGGATTTCGGCGATCCGGGCCAGGCCTCGGCGCCCGGCGAGGACCCCATCGAGCTCGTCAAGAAGGGGCTGCACGCCGAGGTCGTCGAAGAGATAGGAGAACGGTGAAAGACGTCCAGAAGATGATGAAGCAGGCGCAGA
>JALZIC010000088.1 GCA_030860455.1 Actinomycetota bacterium | reverse complement strand
CTTGGTCGACCACAGGCTTTCGTAGGAAGCACGCAGGGGCGAGTTGGCCCACACGAGCGCGACGACCGTGGCCACAAGCAGCACCCCGGCCCCCGCAACCTCGGTATCGAGAAACTCACGCACGGGGCGCAGTAGGTTCCTCTCGATGGGCCGGTCGCCCGAAGAACTCACTTGGTTCGGGTCCAAGCTCATCCGGTCTCGTCCCCCACGGGATCGTCGAGACCTCCGAAACGGCGGCGGCGCGCCGCGTATTCGCGCAGAGCCTCGGCCAGCGCGACGCGGCCGAAATCGGGCCACAGCATCTCGGTAAAGTACAGCTCGGCGTAGGCCGACTGCCACAACAGGAAATTTGACAGCCGCTTTTCACCGGATGTTCGAATGAGAAGATCCACGTCGGGCAGGTCCGGGGCGTAGAGGTTTTCGGGTATGGAGCCGCCGGCCGCAGCGTCCTCGAGCTCGGCCCGCCCTCCGTAGTTGAAGCACACCTGCAGAGCCAGCCTGTCGTTGGCGCGGGTCGCCTCCTCCGCCGCATCGAACTCCTCCAGGACGTCGTCGGGAACGGGGGCCCGCCGGCCGAGCCGCCTGATGCGGACACCTCTCTCGACCATGTAGTCACGCCGCTGGCGCAACAGCCTCCGGTTGAAGCCGAGGAGGAAGGCCACCTCCGACGGAGGACGCGCCCAATTCTCGGTCGAGAATGCGTAGACGGACAGGTGTCTCAGACCGGCTTGAAGCGCCCCCTCGACGACATCGAACAGGGCTCGCTCGCCTGCTTCGTGTCCCAGGCTGCGATCCAGGCCTCGTGCCTCGGCCCAGCGCCCGTTGCCGTCCATGATGATCGCTACGTGAGCCGGGAGCCGATCGGGCCAGGATCCCGAAGGACTCTCAGCGGGCGGCGAGGAGCCCAAAGCTTCTCAACGGCCGCTCGAGGTGATATTCGGTGTAACGCCTCAAGACATCGGTCACCTCCAGGGTAGCCCGGGGATCGGCGGGCTGGCCGAAATCAGACCTTAGGAGGTGGGCCAGCAATGCGATGCGGTCGGAGTCAAGCCTGAGCGCGTCGCGGTCCTCGCGCCAGCAAAGCTCGCACACGGCCCCACCGAAGGATGGGCTGAAAGCTCCGAGGACACGGGGCTCGCCGCAACCGGCGCACACGACGAGCTGCGGATGGTAGCCCGACAACGACAGCAGCTTGATCAGGAATGCGGGAACGACGGTGCTCCCCTTGTCACCGGCGAGAGCCCCAAGTCCGGCGAGCATCAACGCATAGACGCCCACGGCGCGCTCGCGGTCGGGCGTGATCTTCTCGACGATCTCTGCAAGCGCAGCAGCGGACGTGAGCCTCGTGTAATCATCCCGCACCTCGTGAAAGGAGGTCAGGATCTCCGCCGCGGTGATCGTGTCGAGGTTGCGGCCCCGGTAGATCATGAGGTCGACCCGGGAGAAGGGCTCGAGCCGCCCCCCGAAGCGGCTCTTGGTCTTTCTCACCCCCTTGGCCACGGCTCGCACTTTCCCGTGATCGCGCGTGAACAAGGTGACGATCCGATCGGCCTCGCCGAGCTTGATCGCCCGGAGGACCACTCCTTCGTCTTTGTAGAGACCAGGCATGGTGCAAGGGTAATGGCGGCCGGCGTGATCGCCCGGACCCGCGCCAACTTGGCCGGTGCGTTGCTTCTCGGGGGGCGCTGGGCAAGCTCGGCTAACCCCCCGAGCCCCTTTGCTCTCGGGGGGCGCTGGGCAAGCTCAGCTAACCCCCGAACCCCTCTTGAGGCACACTGTCCCCACCCCGATTTCTATTCAAGGAGGCACCATCGCCGTGTCCATCGAGCTGACCGCAGGACAAGATCGCGTCTCGATCGACCCAGACGACGGCGCACGCCTGACCTCTCTGGTGGCGGGGGGAGCCGAGCGGCTTGTCGCCGCACCCCCCGAAGGAGCGGCGCCCGCGCTCGTCGATTTCCTGTGGGGCTGCTATCTCATGGCCCCCTGGGTCGGCCGGCTGAAGGACAACGTCATCCGCTGGGGGGAGGACACTCACACCTTCCCGGCGAACTTCGGCAGCCAGGCGATCCATGGTCTCGTGCGGGACGAGGCCTGGGCGGTCGAGGCTTCGAGCGGGTCCTCGGCGGCGTTGTCCTGCACTCTCGGGCGCGACCGTTGGCCCTGGGGAGGCTCGTTCCGGTACGGGATCGACCTGACGCCCGGGTCGCTCACACTCGTCCTCGAAGCCGAAGCCGCAGATAGATCGATGCCGGTGTCGATGGGCTGGCATCCCTGGTTCAGGCGCCTCGGTGACACCGCCTTGAGGGTGGACTCCGACCAGGTGCTGGACCTCGACGACGACCTCATCCCCACGGGTAACCGGCGTCCGGTGGATGGGTTGACCGACCTGCGCCCTGGGCCCATTCTGGGCGAGCGCCTGCTCGACCATGTCTACGTCGCTGCGCGCCCGCCCGCGGTGATCAGCTGGCCCGATCTGACCATGACCATCGGGTGGTCGGCGCCCGCGGACACCCTTGTCATCCACACGCCCCCGTCCGGCTTCTGCGTCGAGCCACAGACCGCCTGGCCAAACGCTCCGGCTCTGGCTCAGGCGGGAACCGAGGGCACGGGTCTCATCACAGTCGAGCCGGGGCAGAGCACCGCCCTGACCACAACCTGGAGCTGGCAGGAGGCCTAGTGCTAGGCGATCCCGATGCGGGGGTTGCTGACCACCATCTCGCCACCTTCGTCCACCAGATCAAAGGTCACCCGTTGACCCGGCCGAAGAAAGCGAAACATACCGGCCTCCATCGCCTCGGGGCCGATATGGAACTCGGTGCTGCCGTCGTCGGCTAGGAGCACGCCGGTGCGTGACATCGAGTCATAGGTCTTGACGGTCGCCTGGGGCACGGACCGAGCTTAAACGTCGAAGCCGAGGCGTGCGAGCGCGTACTCGCGCCGCTGCCAGTCTTTTTCGACCTTCACGCGGAGCCGCACAAACACCTTGGATCCGAAGAGCGTCTCGATCTCCAGGCGAGCTTCGGTTCCTGCCGCTTTGAGCGTCTCTCCCCCGCGGCCGATGACCATCCCCTTTTGAGACTCCCGTTCAACGAAGATCACGGCATCGATCTCGAGCACGCCGTCGTCCCGCTTTTCGAACTCCTCTGTCACCACCGCGATGGAATGGGGGAGTTCGGCACCCATGCGCTCCAGAAGCTTTTCCCTCACGAGCTCCGCAACAAAGACGGGTGGCGGCATGTCCGAGTCCATACCTTCCGGGTAATACATCGGCCCGTTCGGCATACGCGCCGTCACGAGATCGCGCACCAGCCCGACACCATCACCGGTCGCGGCCGAGACCGGCACGAACTCTGCGAAGTCGCCCAGCTCCGACGCTTCCATCAGCCGCACAGCGATGGCGTCACGAGTAAGCCGATCGATCTTGTTGACCACGCAGAATGTGGGACACCCTGCGCTGCGGACATCCTGGGTGACCCTGGCATCACCGCTCCCGATCCCTGCGTGGCCGTCAACGACGAAGAGAACCAGATCCACACTTGACCATGCTGCGCGCACGACCTCGTTGAGCCGTTCACCCAACAACGTACGCGGCTTGTGATACCCGGGGGTGTCGACAAACACCACCTGAACGCCGTCGTCGTTGAGGATCCCTCTGATCGACCCGCGTGTCGTTTGCGGCTTGGACGATGTGATCGCAACCTTTGTCCGCACCAACGCATTCACGAGTGTGGACTTCCCAACGTTCGGCCGTCCAACGACCGCCACAAAGCCCGAGCGGAACGCCTCCTCGGTCACTCCGCGGACGCTTCTGTCTCGACCGGGGCTTTCGTGATGATGACCTTTTTGATGCGCCGCCCGGTCACTCGCTCGGTCCGGAACTCGATCGAATCGTACCTAACCGTCTCGCCTTGAATTGGAACACGCCCCGTCAGATCGAAAACGAGGCCCCCCACCGTGTCCCATTCTTCATGTGGGAGGTCGGCGCCGAGCAGCTCATTGACCTCGCTGATCTGCATCTTTGCATCGACACGGATAGTGTCGTCGTCGATCGGCTCGACCAGAGGCTCTTCCTTGTCGTATTCATCGATGATCTCGCCGACGATCTCCTCGATCAAATCCTCGATGGTTACGAGGCCTGCAGTTCCCCCGTACTCGTCGATGACTATGGCCATGTGTACGTGTTGCTGCTGCATCTCGCGTAGTAACTCGGCCACCTTCTTCTGCTCGGGCACGAACAGTGGAGGGCGCGCCAGAACCTTCACTGAGACACTCGCACTGGAGTCGTGAATGTGTTTCATCAGGTCTTTCGCATAGGTAACGCCAACCACGTTGTCGCTATCACCCTCGTACACCGGAATCCGCGAATAGCCGGCGGTGAGACTGGTATCCAGCGCCTGGTCCAGGGTGGTGTCCGAAGGCACTATCACCATGTCGGGACGAGGAACCATCACCTCGCGGACAACGGTGTCGCCGAAGCCGAAGATCGAGTCGATGAGCTCCCGTTCCTCCTCTTCGAACTCCTCGTCATCTTCGCCACCCTTGTGCAGATCTCGCATCTCCTCTTCTCCGAGAAAAGGGCCCTTGGGCAGTCCTCTGCCCGGAAGCACAATCATGCAGGCATTCCCGGCCAGGACAAGCACACGGCCGAGGGGGCCGAGTCCGACTCCCAAGAGGAAGACGGGGACAGCAGCAATCAGCGCGACGCCATCCGCATGTTGCAGAGCAATCGTTCGAGGGACGACCTCAGCCAGCACGAAGATCGCCACGGTCATGAGAACAATTGCAGCCAGTTCGCCGATCCCTCCCCAATGCCTCACGGCCAGCCTCACGGCGAGAACGGCGCCCGCAACCTGTGCCGTCACCTTGGTCACGACCATCACATTCACGAAGCGGGTGCCATTCTCGACGATCTTCTGTAAGTACCTACCTCCGCGATAACCCTGCTGCGCGAGGTGATGCGCCCTGACGCGGCCCATGCGCGAGATCGCACTTTGAGCCATGGTCATCAATGCAGCGACGACGACCAGAAGAACGATGCCAACTACCGCAAGCAAGTCGTCCATCACGCGTCGGGCTCACCGAAAGACCGCAACACCTCTTGCAGCCGATTGTCCATACGGGATCTGTCTTCTGCGGCGTCGTGGTCGTAGCCGAGCAGATGCAGAGTGCCGTGCACCAGCAAAGTCTCAAGCTCTTGATCGAGACCATGGCCAATCTGAGTGGCGTTGTCCTTTGCGACGCGCGGGCAGATGATGACGTCACCCAATATCAACTCGCCTTCATCCTCCTCGCCCAAGGGAAAGGCAAGCACGTCGGTTGCGTAGTCGTTCCCGGCAAATCGCATATTCAGCTCCCGTATGTGATCGGGAGTCACGCACAGGATAGAGAGCTCGGCGGAGTCATCGATCTCCTCTGTCACCAATACGTGTCTGGCCAAAGACGAAAGCCTCGCCTCGTCCACCGCCAGGTCCTGCTCGTTGGCTAAGAAAACGTCCACCTAGCGCCTCGTCGGCCGCGAGGGCGGCGCATTCGTACCGGCGTTACCGGCGCGTCGAAGCACTTGAGTTCTCGGCGTAGAGACGGTAAGCCTCGACTATGTCCTGCACGATCCTGTGCCGTACGACGTCCCGGGCGCTGAGGTGGGTAAACACGATCGATGGAATGTCGGTGAGTACTTCCTCGATCACAACCAGGCCCGAGCGCGCGCCGGAGGGAAGGTCCACCTGAGTCACATCCCCGGTTACGACCGCTTTAGACCCGAAGCCGAGGCGGGTAAGGAACATCTTCATCTGCTCGGGGGTAGTGTTTTGAGCCTCGTCCAAGATGATGAACGAGTCGTTGAGCGTGCGGCCTCGCATGAACGCAAGCGGTGCTATCTCGATCGTTCCTTGCTCGACGAAGCGCGCAAAGGTTTCAGGCTCGAGCATCTCGTAAAGCGCGTCGTAAAGCGGTTTGAGGTAAGGATCGATCTTAGCGGCGAGGTCCCCCGGGAGGAAGCCGAGCCTCTCCCCTGCCTCAACTGCGGGACGCGTGAGGACTATGCGCGAGACCTCACCCGCCTTGAGCGCCCGGATGGCCATTGCGACTGCGAGGTATGTCTTCCCGCTTCCGGCAGGCCCGATCGAGAAAACGATCGTATTGTCGCCGATCGAGTCAACGTACGATTTCTGACCGGGTGTCTTTGGGCGTATCGCCTTGCCCGTGTGGGTCACGAGCACGGTGGCCCCCAGCACTTCGGACGGCCTGATGGCATCCTCGGTTCTGATCATCTCGATCGAGCGTGTGACCGACTCCGGGCTCAGGTAGCTGCCCCCCTCGAGAAGACGGAGCAGCTCTTCGAAGAGCCGGGCCACGCGTTGGGAATCGCCGGTCTCACCCGACAGGGCGATCTCGTTTCCGCGAACGAGGATGTCGATCCCGGGGAATGACGCCTCTATGAGTTTGAGGAGCTCATCCCTTGCTCCGAGCAGCTCGACCATGGCCTGGGTGTCCGGGACGAGAATCTTTACCTGGGTTTGAGTGAGCATATGTGGAGCCCTCAGCTTAACGTCGCGTGCGGCTCAACGCCGTCGGCCGGCCCAGGTCGTGGCATCGATCCGGGCCGTCAACCGGGCGGCCACCCCAGCCCACGCCCGCCCAGGAGATGGAAATGAAGGTGGTCGACGCTCTGGCCCGCGTCGGGCCCGACATTGGTGACCACTCGATAGCCCGTCTCGATGGATTCACTCACGGCAAGTGCCCTGATGACCTCGAAGACCTCGGCCAGGACCTCCTTGTGTGAGGCCGTCAGATTGGCGACCGAGGCCACGTGCTCGCGCGGGATGACCAGGAGATGGGTCGGCGCCTCGGGGTTGATGTCGCGGAAAGCCACGACCCCGTCCGAACTGTGGACCACGTCGGCGTCGATGGCTCCTCCGGCGATCCCGCAGAAGAGACAATCGCTCATCTACCCGCCGCCTCGGCCACGAGACGCCCCTCGAGCCCGTCGGCGCGGGTACCCGTCGCCTCGACCCCGACCGTAGAACCGTACAGACCACGGCCCTCGAAGAAAACCCGCACGTGATCGCCGGTCTGGCCCGAGCAGAGCCGGGCGCCGTCGACGTCCCGCTCGTCCTCGACCAGAACCTCGAGCCGGCGGCCCAGGTGCTCGGCCAGCCAGGCCGAGCGGATCTGGTTGCCCAAGCCGATAAGCCGCTTAGACCGCTCCTTCTTCACGTCCGGGTGAACCTCGTCGTCCAGATCAGCAGCAGCGGTATCGGGGCGCGGCGAATATCTGAAGACATGGAGCTTGGAGAAGGCAAGCCTGCGAACCACCTCCATCGTGGCGGAAAAGTCTTCCTCGGTTTCGCCGGGAAAGCCGACAATGATGTCGGTTGCAAGGGCGACATCCGGAAGCACCAGCTTGACGCGCTCGAGCGAAGCGAGGTAGTCCCCGATCCGGTAGGGGCGATGCATCCTTTCGAGCACTGCGTCGGAACCCGACTGCAGAGGGACATGCAGATAACGGCACATCTTAGGTTCCGAAGCGATGAATCCGCTAACCTCTTCGGTGAGGTGGCGGGACAGAATGGAGGAAAGGCGGAGGCGCTCCACACCATCGATCTCGAGCAGCCGGCGCCAGAGCTGGATGAGCGAGCTTTCGTCGTCCCCGACGTCGTAGCCGTACTTGCCGAGGTGCACGCCGGTGAGAACCAGCTCGCGCGCTCCGGCTTCGACCCTGCGGCGCGCCTCATCGACGAGCCCGTCGGCGTCGAATGAGCGAAGGGGTCCGCGCGTCTTGGGAATGATGCAGAAGGTGCACCACTCATCGCACCCGGTCTGCGCCTTGAGGTTGGCCCTCACCCGAACGGCCTGTACAGCCGATCGCCTCCCCGGCGGCGCAATCTGCAGGAGGGGCGACCTTCTTTCCGTCACGCCGAGGGCTGCTGCAACACGCTCTTTGGCATCGTTTCCGAGGACAACATCGACGCCCTCGATGCAGGCGACCTCTTCGGGGTCAGACACCGCGTAACAACCTATGGCCACTACCTTGGCGCCGGGATGTGCCCGCGCCGCCCGGCGAAGCGCGCTTCGTGAAGCCTTGGTCGCCTCGCGCGTCACCGTGCAGGTGTTGACGATGACGACGTCCGGGTCGCCGGTGTCCGAAAGCCCCACACCCGCAGCGGCCATCTGCTCCGCCATTGAGTCGGACTCCGCTTGATTCAAGCGGCAGCCGAGGGTGGTGAACGCAACTGTGGGAGCACCGGAGGAGGACATGCGCGAAATCTACCCGATGAGCCCGTAGTGCCAGGCGACCGCGGCCCCCGCCACCGCGGCGGCGTTTTCGGTCCTCAGAATGCGCGGGCCGAGCGATACGGGACTGGCCCCCGCGGCGGCCAATTCCTCCACCTCCCCATGATCCAACCCGCCCTCCGGGCCCACCACGAGCGCAAGACGTTCCGGATCGGAGGGCAGGCGGGCACGCAGCGGCTCCGAGGCCTCCTCCCACAGAATCAGGGCCGACTCCTCGCCGGAGAGCTTCGATGTCAGCTCGCGCCATCCCAGGACGCCTCCGACCTCCATTACCCAGGCGCTCCCCGACAGCTTGGCCGCCGAGCGCGCCCTGGCGCGCCATCTCTCGATCATCCGGTCGAGCTTGTCGGGCGACCACCGGACGACCGAGCGAGCGGAGCCGTAGGCCCAGAACTCCGCCGCCCCGAGCTCCCCCAGGCGCTCAACGACATCGTCGAGCTTGGCGCCTTTTGCCGCGCCCTGATAGACGCCTAGGGCCGGGCGGGGACGAGGCTGCCTGTCCACCTCCCGGATCGTTGCAACGAGCCGGTCTCCAATCACGTTCGCGACCGAGCACCTGGCCATCCGCCCGAAGCCGTCCAGGACGGACACGGAGTCTCCGGCCTTCATGCGCAGCACCCTCAGGGCATGGCGCGACTCGCCGGCCGGCAGCGTGACTTCCCCATCACCCCAGGCGCCCGGCGGCGAAAAGAAACGGGGCGTCGAGCTCAAGGCGCAATTGTCAGTGAAAGGCCTCTTTGATCTTGCCGAACAGGCTCCGGCCCCCGGCCGATTCGTCGCGCAGCCTGGCAAAGCGCGACAGCAGCTCCGTCTGCTCGTCGTCGAGATCGCCCGGAGTCACGACCCGCAGCCAGGCGACGATCTCGCCGCGGCCCCGGCCCCCGAGCCGGGGCATGCCCTTGCCGGACAGCCGGACCACTTCGCCGGACTGGGTCCCAGCAGCGACCTCGACAGGCTCGTGGCCGTCGAGCGTGGGGATGTCCACGGCTCCCCCGAGTGCAGCGACCGTCATCGGGATCGGGATCTCGCAGCCAAGGTCTTCTCCGGCGCGCCGGAAAATCTCGTGCGGGGCGATCCTTATCGCAACGTAGAGGTCGCCCTTGCGGCCTCCCCGCATCCCCGCCTCGCCCCGCCCCGAGACCCGGAGCTGGGCTCCGTCCTCGACACCCTGCGGCACCGACACGGTGAGCGACCGGTCGACCGCGACCCTCCCCTTCCCTCCGCATCGGGCACAGGGGTCCAGAATTACTTCACCGGCGCCCCTGCACCGCCGGCAGGTGGACGCCGTCATGACGTTGCCGAAGATCGTCCGCCGGACCTGTTGCACCTGCCCGGTACCGGCGCACTCGGAGCACGGAGATGGCCAGGTTCCCGGTGCGCTTCCGCTGCCGTTGCATTCGGTGCATCCATCCAGCGTCGAGATGGTGACCTCGCGTTCGACACCCAGGGCGGCCTCTTCGAGGGTCAACTCCACCTCTGCGAGTATGTCTGCACCCCGGCCGGCGCCCCGCGCTCTTCCGCTCCCCTGTCCATCTCCTCCGAAGAAGGTGGAGAACAGATCGGACAGTCCCCCGAAATCTCCAAATCCTCCATCCGCTGCGCGCTCGTCGCCGAAGGTGTCGTAGCGGTCGCGCTTCGCGGGATCGGACAGGACCTCGTACGCGTGCGTGATCTGTTTGAATCGTTCGCCCGAGCCCCCGCCCTGATTGGTGTCGGGATGATGCTCGCGCGCCAAGCGCCTGTACGCCTTCTTGACTTCCTCCGGAGAAGCGCTCTGAGAAACGCCGAGCACCGCATAGTGGTCCTGGGGCATGTGTTGCCTTCCTTAGATCTCGAGACCAGTCAGCATGCGGCCGAGGTTTCCTGCCACCTCATTGACCGCCGCCATCGATCGCAGATAGTCCATTCGGGTCGGGCCGATAACGGCAAGTGATCCGATCACGTGACCCTCCGAACCGTACGGCGCGGTGATGACCGAGCAAAACCGCATTTCAGCGGCCTGGTTCTCGGAGCCGATCCTGACCGAAACCTCGCTCGAAGCTATCGCATCCGCCAGCAAAACGAGGACGGAACGACGGTGCTCGAGGGCACCGATGACCTGCCGCACCGTCTCGAGATCTGTGAACTTATGCTCGTCGACGATGTGTGAAGTGCCTTCGAGAAACACCCTCTCGCTTTCGCCGCCCGACATCTCTTCATCTAGCACCCTGGCCACTGCGGAAACCGTCCCGCGCAGCTCGAGGGGAAAGCGTTCGAGGTGGTCGGTGATCGTGGAGGCTGCGCGCTCGAGAGGCACTCCAACCACGAAACGGTTGAGCATCTCCGACGCGCTGCCGAGTTGGACCTCGTCGATCCGCTCGGGGCCCCACACCACATGGTTCTCGACACGTCCCGTGTCGGTAACGAGGACCAGCATGACGCGCGGTCCGGCGAGGCTGACGAGCTCGACATGCCGGACGACGCTGTGATCGAGGGAGGGAGCGAACACAATGGCCGCATCTGCAGTCAGGCTCGACAGCAGGGTCGCCGTGTTGCGCAGCGCCTCTTCCAGCTCCCACCGCGGTTCGCCGAAAAAGCGTCGCACACGTCGCCTTTCCTCCTCGGGAAGAGAGACACCGCTGCCCCAGACGTTGACGTAGTACCGATAGCCGGTGTCTGTGGGTATGCGGCCGGCCGATGTATGCGGCTGATAGATGTAGCCGAAGTCTTCGAGGGCGCCCATTTCGTTGCGGACCGTTGCAGACGAGACCCCTAGCGGGTAACGCTCCACCAAAGTCTTCGAACCCACCGGCTCGCCCCATCTGACATAACAGGCCACGATGGCGCGCAGAATCGCCGCTTTTCGGTCGTCGAGTCGTTCGATGGCTTCGGCCATAGGGTGTCAGTTTACCCTGGAGCCCCGTTATTTAGCACTCTCAGCGGTTGAGTGCTAGTTCAACCTGATGTCGTGGTCGCGCCCCCGGCACACAGGGCACGATGGCAGGGGCCCGGTGACCAGCCCGGTCGAGCATCGCGGACACGGGCCTCGCAGCCATGTGACCATGATCTCAGATGGTTCCACGGAGGAGACCCACCCGGAAGGAGCCAGAACGGGCAGGGATCGGAACCGCGGCCGCCGCCACTTGGGGCGGAGCCGCAGCCCGCCAGCCTGCTGCCCCCAATTACGATCGAAGGCCCCGGCGCACCCGCCTCATTGCCGCCTCTACGGCCTCGGCGGCCGAGTCCACACGTTCGATTGCGTCGCTCACGCGACCCGGGCGCGACAGCTCCCATGTCCCAATCCCTACGACCGGGACACCGGTTTTGAGGGCGAAGGCGATCTCCGACAGGGTTCCGAACTCACCCGCCACCGCCACCAGGGCGTCGCAGGCGCGCACCAGCAGCGCATTTCGCATCTCTCCCATCCCGGTAGCTATCGCCACATCGACATAGGGGTTCGCGTCTCTTCGGCCGGCGCCGGGGAGAATCGCTACCGTCGTCCCACCTTCGCTCTTGGCGCCCCGGCAGGCAGCCTCCATGACCCCGCCGAGCCCGCCGCATACCAAGAGCGCGCCGGAGCGCGCGACGGCGCAACCAACCTCCACGGCAAGGAGGGCCTCCTCGGGCGAGGGATCACCCGAACCGACGACCCCGATGTAGACATCGCCGGAGGTCACCGGTGAGACACTAAAGGAGGCGGCAGAGGATGTCGTTGGCCACCAGGGTGGAACCAGGGGAGAGCCGGAGCCACCCGTCGGAAGACACGAGCAATCCGGCGGCTTCGAGGTCGGATACGACGCCGGCGCGCGCATCGAACCACCTGCCCCCGTAACGGTTCGTGAAGGCGTCCACTTGAACTCCAGAGGCGAGGCGTAGGCCGAGCATCATGGCCTCGCCGGCGCGCGTGTCCGCATCCAGAAGCTCGGTCCCGGCCTCGGTCGAGCGCTTCGACGACACCAGGGCCACGAAGTTGCGCGGCAGTCTTTCATTCCAGTACCGGCGGCCGTCCAAGTGGCCGTGCGCGCCTGCCCCCAAGCCGAGATAGTCGCCCGCGCACCAGTACAGAACGTTGTGTTCGGATGCGTGCCCGGGTTTGGCCCAGTTCGACACCTCGTAGCGCTCGTAGCCTGCATCTCCGAGGAATTCGGACGCAATCTCGTGGCGCTCCGCCTGGATATCGGGGTCGACGTCGGAGGAGCGCCCCGACGCCACCAGCGTGTGCAGCGGCGTTCCGGCCTCAACCGTGAGGGCGTAGGCGGAGATGTGCTCCGGACCGGCTGCAGCCACACCCTCCAGCGATGCCATCCAATCCGAGGTGGATTCCCATGGAGAGCCGTAGATGAGATCGGCGTTCACCTCCTCGAAGCCGGCGAGCCGCGCAGCTCGAACGGCCTCGAGCGCGCGCTCGGCAGAATGTGCCCGGCCCAGCTGCGCCAGCACCCTGGGGGCCAGCGACTGAATACCTATCGAAACACGGTTGAACCCGGCCTCTAGAAGCGCACCGAACTTCGCCTCGTTGACCGTCTCGGGATTCGCTTCGACCGTCACCTCGGCGCCGGGGTTCACGCCAATTCTCTCCGCGAGCGCGCGTAGGATGCGGCTCAACTCCCCTGCCGGCAGCAAGGTTGGAGTTCCGCCCCCGAAGAAGATCGATGTCGCCGGACGCCCCGGGTCACCGTTCTCGATGTCGGCGATCAAGGCATCCACGTATGGCAGATGCAGTTCCCCTTGCCCTTCGTAGGTGTTGAAATCACAATAGTGACAGCGGTGTTTGCAGAAGGGAATGTGGACGTAGACCCCGAACCCGGGATCGGCGGTCCATCGTCCGGTGCGATCGCTCACCTGGGTGGCCATCACGTCGTGCTGCTGTCGGAGTCGACCCGCAAAGCTTCGATGAACGCCGATTGAGGCACCTCGACCAAGCCGATCTGCTTCATGCGCCGCTTCCCCTCCTTCTGGCGCTCGAGAAGCTTGCGTTTACGGGACACATCACCGCCGTAGCACTTCGCGAGAACGTCCTTGCGCTTGGCTTTGACTGTTTCCCGGGCAATGACTCGCGACCCGATGGCCGCCTGTATCGGCACATCGAACATCTGCCTTGGAATCAACTTGCGCAAGCGCTCGGTCATCGCCTTGCCGTAGTCGTACGCCTTGTCGCGGTGCACGATCGTCGAGAACGCGTCCACGGGTAGGGAGTTGAGAAGGACGTCTACCTTGACCAAGTCGGAGGCGTACATGCCCACGGGTTCGTAGTCGAGAGAGGCAAATCCCTTCGTAGCGCTCTTGAGCTGGTCGAAGAAGTCGAAGATGATCTCGCCGAGCGGCATGTGATAGCGGATCTCCACGCGCTCGGGGGACAGATAGTGCATCTCTTTGAGCTCACCGCGCCGGTCCTGGCACATTTGGATCACCGGTCCGGTGTATTCCGAAGGCGTGACCACCATCACCGAAACGTAGGGCTCGTAGATCTCCTCGATGCGCGACCGGTCGGGCATCTCGCTGGGGTTTCTTACGACCTCTTTCCTACGGTCGTCGAGCTGGACCTCGTAGCCGACGGAGGGGGCGCTGACGATGAGCTCGAGATCGAACTCCCGCTCGAGCCGCTCTCGCACGATCTCCATGTGCAGCAAACCGAGAAAACCACACCGGAAGCCGAAGCCGAGCGCGCCGGAGGACTCGGGCTCGTACACGAGGGCTCCGTCGTTGAGCTTGAGCTTGTCCAACGCATCCCGAAGCAGTGGAAAGTCGTCGCCGTTGATCGGATAGATGCCGGCAAACACCATGGGTTTGGGTTCGCGGTAACCGGGCAGCGCGTCGACGACGGGGGCCGGTCTGGCCGTCACCGTGTCACCGACCTTCACGAGGCTCACGTCTTTGATGCCGGAGATTAGATAGCCGACCTCGCCGGTGAAGAGCTCCACCACCGGCGTGGAGTCCGGGGCCATGATCCCGATCTCATCGGCCTCTGTGGCGTGGCCCGCGACCATGAACCTGATCGGTGTACGAGCTTTCAGCGAACCATCGACCACCCTGATGTAGGCGACCACACCCCGGTACACGTCATAAACCGAGTCGAACACAAGAGCGCGGAGCGGGGCGTTCGGATCACCGGATGGAGAGGGGATACGTTCCACGATTGCATCGAGAAGTTCCGGCACGCCCCGGCCGGTCTTTGCCGAGATCTGAAAGATATCCCCTACGTCGCAACCGATCAGGCTAGCGATCTCCGAGGCATACTTCTCGGGCTGTGCCGCCGGAAGGTCGATCTTGTTCAACACGGGGATTACCTCGAGACCGGCGTCAACCGCTAGGTAGAGATTCGTCAGTGTCTGCGCCTGGATCCCCTGTGCGGCATCGACCAGCAACAAGACGCCCTCGCAGGCGGCCAGTGAGCGGGACACCTCGTAACCAAAGTCAACGTGGCCCGGAGTGTCGATCAGGTTGAGCTGATAGGTGGTGTCGTCGGCCGCCGTGTAGCTCATTCGCACGGCCGCAGCCTTGATCGTTATCCCGCGCTCGCGCTCGAGGTCCATGCGATCGAGGAACTGCTCGCGCATATCCCGGTCCGACACGGTTCCGGTGATCTGCAGGAGCCGGTCCGACAGCGTGCTCTTGCCGTGATCGACATGACTTATGACCGCGAACGAACGCTGTTGTGCCTGATCCATCCTGCGAGGTTAGCAAGGACGGTTAGATGCGCACGACCTCCGTGGCCTAGGTTGCGCTTACCACCGCCGACGGTTCCCCCCTAGGCCGGCAGCTCGCAGTTCGTCGCCCCTTCGGCCGTGGTGGGGTTCACGCAGGTGTCTGTGCCATCGCCGCCGTCGTTGGTATTGGAATCCGCACCACCGTCGAGGTTGTCGTCGCCGGCATCGCCGAAGAGGTCATCATTGCCCGCTGCCCCGGTGAGAATGTCGTTGTCGTCGGAGCCCCTGAGCTCGTCATCTCCGTCACCGCCGTCCGCCGTGTCACTCCCTGCTCCGCCGTCGATGAAATCATTGCCGGCCGCCCCGGTGAGCAGGTCGTTGTCGTCGGAGCCCCTGAGCTCGTCATCTCCGTCACCGCCGTCCGCCGTGTCTTCCCCGGCACCGCCGTCGATGATGTCGGTCCCGGGGCCTCCACTCATACCGTTGGCGCCGACAACGCCCGACGGACGGTCGTTCCCTTCGCCGCCGCTAAGGGTGTCGTCGCCTTCGCCGCCGTCTATCTGTGAGTCATCGCCCTCGGCGCCATCCAGCACGTCGTTGCCGCTTCCTCCGGTGATGCGGTCGTTCCCCAGGCCCCCGGAGACAAGCCCGTCGTTGCCGTCGCCGCCCTCGACCGCATCGACTCCGTCCCCGCCGAACAGTTCGGGATCATCACCTTCCTGGCCGCCCACGTAGTCGTTTCCGTTCCCGCCGGAGGCCCGGTCGTCGCCCTCTCCGGCCAGGACGGTGTCGTGTCCTTCCCCGCCGGCCAGACGATCGTTGCCATCCTCGGCCAGCTCCCGGTCACCCAGGGTGTCGTTGCCTTCCCCACCCTCCAGTATGTCGTCGCCATCCTCGGCGGTCATCCGGTCGTCGCCGTCCTCACCCACGAGGTGGTCGTCGCCGTCGTTGCCCGTGATGAGGTCGGCTCCGGTTCCGCCGCGGGCCAGGTCGTGGCCGTCCTTGCCGGTGAGGGTGTCACCACCCGTGCCACCGCGCATGGCGTCGCTGCCGCTTCCCCCGGTCACGCCATCCGTGCCGGTTCCGCCGTACATGAGGTCACCCCCGGTGCCGCCGGCCAACCTGTCGGAGCCGTCACCGCCGTTCACCCGGTCACGCCGGTCGCCGCCCGTGATCCGGTCGTCGCCGCTTCCGCCGCAGATGCGGTCCCGGCCGCCGCGGCCGGCGATCCGGTCGTCTCCCGCACGCCCAACGATGACGTCGGCCCGCCGGGTGCCCCGAATCACGTTGTCACGGGCATTTCCAACGATCGTCGCCCGCTTCCCGTAGCAGAGAGGCCTGGCGGCAAAGGCCGGCGGTAGCGAAGCAAGCAAGAATCCCGTTACAACGGATACGACGATGACGCGCCTCATAGGTTGCCCCCAGCCTTGTTGTCTCGAATTGTTCGAGGTCGTTCGTTTCTGACGTCCGCCCCGGACGCTGTCCCTAAGACGATACCCCAGGGTTTGGGATAATCGATTGACCCCCTGGGAGAGATCGATTGACCCCTTGGGAGGAGGCTGGCCCGATACGACCACGCAGTGGGGTGCCAGCGCGTTTGTTATCTTGGATGGGTCGCACGGAGGCACCAGATCCCTGTCGTTTCGAGGAGAGCGTCCAGTCCAGATGGCAAATATCAAGAGTCAGATCAAACGCAACCGCCAGAACGAAAAGCGCCGGTTACGGAACCGCGGGGCCCGCTCCTCGCTCAGAACCCAGGTGAAACGCTTCGAAGAGGCGGTAGAGGCGGGCGATCAGGAGACTGCGCAGGCCGAGTACCGGAACGTGTCACGCGCCCTCGACAAGGCCGCTTCGAGCGGCCTGATACACAAGAACCGAGCCGCCACCAGAAAGGCGCGTCTCGCCAAGCGCCTTCGCCCCTCGGCCTGACCTCGGACCTCTCGACGGCGCGGGCCTATCTCCCGGCGGGGGCGTAGGCCCCCACGATGTCGACCACCGCCCGCTCTAGCGCTCCTCCAGGGGGAAGGTCGCCTCCCTTCAGCTCGACATCGGTCTCGGCGAGGATCCCCATCGCCGCGACCAGCTCCTCCCTCCGGTAGCCGCGTACCTGCTTGATCAGGCGTTCGGCCCGCCAGCCCGGCAACCCCACCGCCTCACCTACAGCCCGGGCGCCGCGATCGGCGGCCTCCTGCGCCCGGAGCATCCGACGGATATGACCGGTCAGAGCACCGAACAGCACCAGCGGCTCTTCGCCCTGCTCGAGCAGGCGGCGCAAATTGGTCATTGCGACGTCAAGCCGACGGTCACCCACGCCGTCGGTAAAGGCGTAGATGCGTTGGTCGGAGAGCCTGGGGAACAGCCGCTTCACCTCCTCGGCGCCCACTCGGGCCCCAGGTCCCAAGGCCGCCGACAGTTGGGCCAGCGCCGCGGTCAAGCCGCGCAGACCGCCATCCACCGAGTCCAGCAGCCCCCAGGCCGCCCGATCGTCGAGCTTTAGGCCTTGGTCCCGTGCCCGCGCACGGACCCATCCCACCAGCCGTTTGCCCCTGGGCGCTTCCAGGGCGATCACCTCACCGGTCTTTCGAATCAGCGAATCGAGAGAGGTCCGGCCCGTTGCGACGAGGGCCAGCACAGAGGACGGCGAGGGCGATTCCAGGTAGGAGGTGAGTGCAGCAGTCTGACTCTTCTTGAGGCCTTGAGCGTCCCGCACGATGACGAGACGCCTGCCGCCAAGAAGCGACGCCGTGCCGAGAATCGTGAGGAGCTCGGCAGGATCGACCCCTGCGTCCACCGAGACCTCAGATAGCGGGTCGGTGTCCTCTTCGACCCGCAGCCCAGCCAGAGCCTCCTCGATCAGGAACTCATCGCCCTGCAGGAGATAGCAGTTCCGGCTCATGAGGCCGTCAAGCCCATCGTGTACTGTTCGCGTCCGTCACCCACAAGGGTCACGGATTCTCCACCCCTTTCGAGCAGAGACCCCCATTCGCGGGCCATCCAGGCCTCGGCTTCCTCCCGCGAGCCGAGCTCCTCGCCTGAGAACAGATCGCCGCCCGAAGCATCCCGCACGACCCAGTGCCACCCATCCATGGGTGCACCTTAACGGCCTGGCTCCGGCTCCCCATGGTTTCGGTGCCGCAGGGCTGCCCAGGCCGCAACGATCAGGGGCACGGCAGCGACCCACCCTGCGGCCTTGGGAACCTCGACGGCGGCCCACCCAGGCGCGCCGCAGACGTCGCCGACCCACAGGATCCATGACGCGAACGGGGCGATGGGCCGCGCCGCCAGCGCCCCGAGACCCGGGTGGGCGGCGCCGAGAAGGCCCGCCCCGATCCCGAGGACGGTGGCCGGTGCTACCGCAGACACGGCGAGCAGGTTCGCGACGGGGGCGATGACCGACAGCTCACCGAAGGTGCCGGCTAGGACCGGGGCGACACCCGCCTGAGCAGCAAGGGTGACTGCCAGCGGCACGCCCACAAATCCCGGAAGGGGCAGCTTGCGCGCCAGGCCGCCGCTCCACAGCACGATTCCCGCCGTGGCTGCGGCCGAGAGTTGCAGTCCGACCGAACCGGCCAAGGCCGGACGCACGCCCACGAGAACGATGAGGGCAAGCCCCAGCGCGTGCAGCGGCTCGGCGATGCGATTCAGGCTTAGGGCAAACAGCCCGATCGCACCCATCGCTGCCGCACGCAGCACCGATGGGTCGGGCCCAACGACAAGGACGAAGAGGGCGAGGGTCAACGCGCCTGCGGCGATTCGCAGTTTGTGGGGGAACCGGCGCGCCGCCCACGCCACGGTCCCGAGGACTATGGCCACGTTGGTACCCGAAACGGCCAGCAGGTGCGACAATCCTGCCCGTCTGAAACGTTCGACCGAAGCCGGGTCGAGCGAATCAGTGTCCCCCAGGGTGAGCCCCCGGACGAGCGCCGCAGACCGGGCGTCGAGGGACACGGTGGCGCGCTGCAGGCCCGTTCGAATCGAGGCGGCGAGCCCAAAGACGCCACCTTGCGGATTGCGGACGTCGATGGTGACGGGCGCGAACGCGGCATCACCTCCCGCGCGGCGCCTGGCAACGTCGAAGGGCTCGTCGGTCAGCGGGATCAACCAGCCTTCGGCGTGCACCGTCCCACCAGGGTGGCCGGGGGTGTCGAGGAAGACATTGCCGGGGCGATCGATCCCCGCCCGGCCCTCGCAGACGAGGTGGAGGACCGCCGCAAGGGTTCCCAGACCGGTGACCTCGACCACTCGCCCCGTGAGGGTGCAGGAGGGAACGTCGTGCGCCATGGCCTCGAGCGGTGAGGCGCGGCTCGTGCGCACCCCGGCCCCCAGAGCACCAAGGGCGACCGCTGCGCAGAAGATCGCCACGAGCCGGGCCAACGGCCGGCGCCGCAGGGACATCGCCCCCGCAGCCGAGATCACCGCGACGAGCGCCGGCATGCCCGGCGAATGGCTCCACCCGTAGGCGGTTCCCATCCAGAGGCCACCGGCGGTGATCCAGATGCGGGCCCAGGCGCCGCCCGCACCGGCTTCAGATGGAGACGTAGGGGCGAATCGACTCGAGCGTGGCCGGTCCGATTCCCGACACCTCCAGTAGCTGATCGATGGATTCGAAGGCACCGATCTGAGTTCGATATTCGAGAATCGCCGTGGCGGTGACCGGTCCGACGCCGGGGATCGTTTCGAGCGCCGCCTGGTCGGCGGTGTTGAGCGGAATAACGGCCGGGGCCGCGCCATCGGTTCCGGTTCCGTAGGACCCGGACGCGCCCGAGACACTCGGAACCGGGACCGGGCTCTCGCCGAACCGAGGAACATCCAATTTGGCCCCGTCCACCAGTGATTCGGCCAGATTGATTGCATTGAGATCGGCGCCGGCACGGGGACCGCGCGCTGCGTCGATTGCCTCGGCAACCCGTGCGCCCGTGCGCAGCTCGTAGAGACCGGGCCGGCGAACCGCCCCGGCGACGTGCACGAGGATGACCTCCCGGCCCCCGTTGGGTTCGCCTTCGCCGAGCACGGTTGGTTCGGTGGCCGGCGCCGGCCGGGCCGTCGCGTCCGCCTCCCCGGCCACGGCCGCCGGGCGGGGGTCTCTCGCCGGAGGAGCGATAGCGGGTGGTGCGCCGCGGATCCACAGCCACAACCCCGCCACGACTGCCACGGCGGCGATGGCCACGACGGGCCACGCTTGTCTGCGTCGCCCCGCGAGCTCCTCTATCCGGTCCCGCCATCCGCCCGGCACAATGATCTCCGACATGTCCAGAAGCAAACACTTGCGCCCGCGGCATATCTGTGGCGACTGCCACAAGCCGGCTTGGACTTCACGAAGCACTAATCTCGGCAGACAAATGGAACTCGACATCAGGCGCATCCGCGAAGACCAGCTGCCGACCTTCTTCAAGACGACGGCAACCTCATTTGGCGAGGAGCCTCCGGATGAGGACCTGAAACGCCATGCCCGGCTCACCGAGGTCGAGCGCAGCATCGCCGCCTTCGACGGGAATGCCATGGTGGGAACCGCCACGGCGAATACCTGCGGGATGACTGTTCCGGGGGGCGGAGCGGTCCCTGCCGCCGGAGTGACCGGCGTTGGCGTACTTCCGACCCACCGCCGGCGTGGGGCGCTAAGGAAGATGATGCGCTCTCAGCTCGACGACATCCACGAGCGGGGCGAGCCCGTTGCGATCCTGTGGGCATCGGAGGCGGGCATCTACCGGCGCTTCGGTTACGGCCTGGCCTCTCTGCAGGCGACGCTCGAGATAGAACGTGATCGCGCCGCATTCCGAAAGGTGCTCCCGCCGGTTGGGCGCACTCGGCTGATGGACATCGATGAGGCCACCAGAGTCCTCCCCGAGGTGTACGACCGCGTCCGCCCGGCCACGCCCGGCATGCTCACCCGCTCGGCGGCGTGGTGGAAGGATCACGTCCTGCACAACCTGAGGATGACCCGCAACGGCGGGATCCCGATGTGGCGTGCGGTGGTCGAGATAGAAGGGCGCCCCGAGGCGTACGCGCTCTACCGCGTTCACCCCGCCTGGAACCAGGGATCACCCATCGGCCGCTTGGAGGCCATCGAGGTGATGGCGACCGCACCGGATGCCATGCAGGAGATATGGCGATATCTCCTCGGCGTCGATCTCGTCGCCCGGATCGAAGCCTACTGGCTGCCGGCCGACCATCCCCTGCTGTTGATGGTCACGGAGCCAAGCCGGCTGAGGTTCGGACTTCAGGACGCCCTGTTCCTGCGGCTCGTCGATGTCGGGCGCGCCCTCGAAGCGCGTGGGTACAGACATGAAGACACGTTGACCTTCGAGATCCATGACCTCTTTTGCCCATGGAACGAGGGTCGCTGGCAACTGCGCGTCCATCCCGAAGGCGCAACCGTAGCGCGGACATCAGAAGAGGCCGACCTCGTTCTCGACGTCGAGGATCTCGGAAGCGTCTACCTTGGAGCTTTCACGTTCGAGCATTTGCTCATGAGCTGCAGGCTGCAGGAAGCAACCCCAGGAGCGGTCCGTCGTGCCGACGCCATGTTCGTCACCGAACGGGCGCCGTGGAGCGAGATGTTCTAGGCGAACCGGGCATTCCTCCGGCCAAGAAGTGGAACTGAGTGGGGCCCGTGCGCCCGCGGGTCAACTACCCGCCGCCACCAGGGAGACGATCTTCGGCGGCCGGGCAATGACCTTCACCGGCGGTTGCTCGCCCAGGTAGCTCTGAACGTTGGGCGAGGCCAGCGCAAGCTCAACCATCCGATCCTCGGTCACCTCTGCCGGCACGGCGATCGTGTCACGCACCTTTCCGTTCACCTGAACGACCATGGTCACCTCGTCCTCGGCGGCGAGGCCCTGGTCGAAGACCGGCCAGGGTGCAAAGTGAATCGACCCGTCGTGGCCGAGCCGATGCCATTGCTCTTCGGTGATGAACGGCGCCATGGGAGCCAGCATCTTCAACAGCGCTTCCACCAGCTCTCGAAGCACCTTGGGATGTCCGCCGCCCTGTGCCCGAAGACGGTACGCCTCGTTCACCAGCTCCTGGAGGCGGGCGATCGCGGTGTTGAACGAGAAGCTCTCGTAATCGCGGGTTACAACCTTGACCGTCCGGTGAATGGTCTTGCGAAGCGCGCTGTCCTGCATACCGAGCTCCGCCTCATCTGCAGGCTCAAGTGAGCGGACCTCCTCACACAGGCGCCACATCCTCTGCAGCCAGGGTGCCGTAACCCGGCCGATGGAGGTCACTCCCTCCAGCGGCCAATCGAAATCCTGTTCGGGGGGGCCGGAGAACAACATGTAAAGACGCAGGGCGTCCGACCCGTAGCGGTCGAAGGCCTCTACGGGTTCCACTATGTTCCCGCGCGATTTCGACATCGCCTTGCCGCCCAT
>JALZIC010000081.1 GCA_030860455.1 Actinomycetota bacterium | reverse complement strand
ACGCTAAAGCGTTCCGCCCCGTCCTGGCCACCTCGTCCCCAGCGGCTCCGGTTAGCCGGTCGCAACTGCTTGGGACTCAGCGAAGATAGAAGAGTCGCGCGCGGGGTGTCAATGGTGATCGAAGAGGACGCGAAAGATTCTCGATCGTCCCCATGTCATCCACAGCTTGCAAACGAATTACCCTCAGTGGCTATGGACAAAGGCAGACTTCCGGACCCGGCGATCGATTTTCCCGCGTGGTACGGAGAAGTCGTCAAGCAGGCCGGCATGGCCGAGCACTCCCTTGCCCGGGGCACGATGGTAGCCAAGCCGCATGGCTACGGGATCTGGGAGTTCATCCAGCGTGCGATGGACGATCGGTTCAAGCTCACGGGACACGAGAACGTTTACTTCCCGCTGTTCTTTCCGGAGAAGCTCCTCGCCAAGGAGGCGGAGCATGTCGAGGGCTTCGCACCAGAGCTGGCGGTCATCACACATGGAGGTGGCGCCGAGCTCGAGGAGCCGCTGGTCGTGCGTCCGACCTCCGAGGCGATCATCTGGTCGACCTACGCAAACTGGATCCAGAGCTACCGCGACCTTCCCCTCCTCTACAACCAGTGGGGAAACGTCGTCCGGTGGGAGCTGCGCACACGCCTCTTCCTGCGCACCAGCGAGTTCCTCTGGCAGGAGGGCCACACGGCGCACGCGACCTCGGACGAAGCGCACGAAGAGGCGCTGCGGATGCTCGAGGTGTACAGGGAAGTGGCCGAGGACGTGCTCGCTATCCCCGTGATCCCGGGACGGAAGTCGGAGGCCGAGAAATTCGCAGGCGCCGTCACGACATTCACGATCGAAGGGCTCATGCGGGACGGCAAGGCGCTTCAATGCGGCACCTCTCACTTCCTCGGGCAGAATTTCGCCAGGGCCTACGACGTCACCTTTCTAGACCAGTCGGGTGAGCTCGAGCACGTCTGGGGAACTTCATGGGGGTCTTCCTGGCGTCTGGTCGGCGGGATCGTCATGACCCACGGGGATGGACGCGGGCTCCGTCTGCCCCCCAAGGTCGCTCCCGTCCAGGTGGTGGTCGTGCCGATCTACCGATCCGACGACCAGAGGGCCGAGGTTCTGGCCGTCGCCCACAAGCTCAGGGACTCCCTCGCAGGGGACGGGATACGGGTGAAGGTCGACGACCGCGATCAGTACCGCCCCGGCTACAAGTTCAGCGAGTGGGAGCTGAAGGGCGTCCCTATCCGCATCGAGATCGGCCCCAAGGACGTGGAGGCGGACCAGGTCGTGACCGTCGATCGCCTGACGGGAGACAAGCGCGCCAAGTCCACCGCGCGAGCCGCCACTTCCATGCCCGATGCGCTCGACGAGGTACAGGCCGGGCTCCACCGCAGCGCGCTCGATTTCCGGGCCGCCAACACGCACACGGCCTCGAGCTACGCGGACCTGCGATCCGGCATCCTCGAGGAGGCCGGGCTGTGGGTCGGATCCTGGTGCGGGGACGCAGCTTGCGAAGAGCGGGTCACCGCCGACACCAAGGCGACGATCCGGGTGCTGCCCCTCACGCCCGAGGATCCCGGCGCGCCGTGTCTGGTGTGCGGCCGGCCCGGCGCGGAACGGGCGACCTGGGGGCGCGCTTACTAGAGGACCATGCGCAGGAGACTCGAGCCTCTGAGCCTGCGCAGACGGTTCAGGAGAGCGCGAGGACCTCGAGGATCTGCTCGTGGCGGTCGATGACGATGGACGCCTCGGAGGCGCCGGAGAGGTCGTCGTGGACGCCCCGGAAGCGGGCGGTGTGCATGCCCATGTCCCGGGCGCCGGCGACATCGGTGCGGCGGAGATCACCGATGTGCACCGCCTCGGGTGGGCGCACTCCCAGCCCTGCGAGAGCCTTGGCGAAGATGTCGTTGCCCGGCTTGGGCACGCCGACCTCGTCGGAGAAGCACAGCACCTCGAGGAGCTCGAGCAGGCCGGCGTCGTCGAGGAGCTCCCGTACCACCCGCCCGGGGGTAAAGCCCGTGTCGCATATGAGACCGCGCCGGATGCCCGCCTTGTCCAGGGCCTGGAGGGTCTCGAGCGCCCCCGGCACTGCATCGACACCGCTCGCCAGGCTGGCCTCTTCGAATTCCCTGGTGAGGGAGGCAATGGAGTCGTCGTCGGACACTCCCCTGGCCTCTAAGCAGTAGGCCGCCATCCGTCCGGGCCCGAAGGTCTCGACCTGTTTCCAGGCGTCGTCGTGCCTGACCCACGCCTCGTGCACCAGGTCGTGAGCCTCACCTTCGGGGAGGTCGAGCACTTTCCCGAGAGACTCGGCGCGCGTCGCCATGGCCGCATCGAAATCCCGATCCTTGAGCAGAGTGCCCCAGCAGTCGTAGGTGACTGCCCGGATGCCGTCCACCCTTTTCGTCATGGAATCACTCCTCTGTGCGATGAGATGTCCGACTCGTGGCCTGCTCGCGCCCAGGTTACTCCGAACTCGAACTTCGCAACCCGGGCACCGATCCGAGCGCCCGGACCAGCAACCCGACGAGCTCGACAATCTCGTCGTCGGTGATCACAAAAGGCGGGCCGAGCATGATCACATCCCCATCGCTGCCGTCCGCTCCCCCGCTCGCCGGGTAGACCAGCAGCCCGGCCGCCTTGGCCGCTGCCGCGACCTGCTCGGTGATCCGCTCACCGCGCTCGAAGGGCCGCTTCGAGCTCCGGTCGGCGACCAGCTCGACTCCAGCCATGAGCCCCAGCCCGCGTACGTCGCCTACGCACGGGTGATCGTCAAGGGCGGCACGAAGCTGCGCGAGGAGGCTCTCGCCCTTGCGCCTGCTCGCCTCGACGAGGTCCCCTGTCTGCAGACGGGTTAGCACTGCGTCGGCGACCGCGGCGCCGACCGGGGAGTGAGAGTAGGTGAACCCGTGAACGAATCCGGCGGGGGCGATGGCGTCGAAGATCGCACCGGTGGCCGCAGCAAATCCGAACGGCCAGTAGCCGGACGTCACACCCTTTCCCGCCGTCAGGATGTCGGGGCGCAGCCCCCAGTGATCCGAGCCGAACCATCGCCCGGTCCGGCCGAAACCCGTCATGACCTCGTCCGCAATCAAGAGAACGTCGTGGGCGCGGCACACCTCCCCCACTGCGGCCCAGAGATCGGGTGGGGGCACGACGGCGCCGAGAGCCGCGCCGACAACCGGCTCGGCTATGAAACAAGCAACCGTGTCCGGCCCCTGTTCACGGATGACCTGATCGAGCAGTTCGGCGTGGCGAGTCCCACAGCCCGAGTCGTGCGTTTCCCAGGGGCAGCGGTACTCGTACACGGCAGGTACGTGCACTGCCGGCCCGAGCCAGGCGGAATAGGGGCGGCGCAGCGACGCCCGGCCCGAAGCGTCGAGGGCTCCACGGGTGTTGCCGTGGTAGGAGCCAAGACGCGCTAGCACCTTGTGCTTGGACGATCGTCCGGTTGCGACGTGGTAGGCGCGGGCCATCTTGAGCGCGGTTTCGACCGCCTCGCTTCCGCCCGAGACCGGGTAGATGCGCGCGTTGTCTAGTGGCAGCAGCGACGCCACCCTTTCCGCGTAGCGCTCGAGTGCCTCGGTGGTGAACTGGGTTCCATGAGCGTAGGCAATGTCCCCCGCCTGCCGGGACATCGCCTCGATGACCAGGGGGTCGCCATGGCCGACGCCTACGACTATCGCGCCCCCCGAGCCGTCGAGGTAGCGCTTCCCGGACGAGTCCCAAATCGACGCGCCGAGACCCCTTGTGGCACACGGCAGATCGCGGTTGGTAAGGCGT
The DNA here is from genome assembly GCA_030860455.1 of Actinomycetota bacterium. Classification (GTDB taxonomy): domain Bacteria; phylum Actinomycetota; class CADDZG01; order CADDZG01; family WHSQ01; genus JACDDL01. The sequence continues at coordinate 8,764 of JALZIC010000081.1, read as the reverse complement.
GGAAAGACGTTGCTGTGGCGAACCATTCAGTGCTTCACTAGCGCGTGTAGATGCCTTCAGGGTCGAGCTCGTTGCGCATCAGGTTCAGCTCGAGCTCGCTCGGTGGATCTGTGCTCGCGAGATCCGGAGAGATTCGTATGTCCCAGCCGGTGTTGGCCTTGACTTGTTCGACGGTCACACCGGGGTGCATACGGGAGAGATACATAACGCCGTCATCTCCGAACCTGTAGATGCCGAGTCCGGTTACTACGACGTGGGGGCCCCCTCCCAGCCATTCCGCCGGCCTCCTACCTGCGAGATGCCCTGGACTGGTTATGAAGTCAACCTCCTCTACGAACGACCGGTGCGACTGGGGCATGATCACGAACACGCGATTCGCGTTTATCGATATCTCACAGGCCCCCCCCGATCCGGGGAGCCGCACCTTCGGCTTGTCGTAGTCGCCGATGACAGTGGTGTTGATGTTTCCGAAGCGGTCGATTTGGGAGGCTCCCAAAAAAGCAACGTCTATTAGGCCGCGCTGCAGATAGAAGGAAAAGATCTCGAACATAGATGTGACCGACACTGCCCCAGTCACCAAGGTGGGATCGCCGATTGAAAGCGGTAGACGTTGGGGATCGGCCCCGTACACTCCGGCTTCGTAAACCAACTCGAGGTCTGGAGTGACGGTTCTGCGAGCCAGGTTGCAGGCGATGTTGGGAGGGCCTATGCCGACAAAGCAAACCTTCTCGCCTTCGAGCTGGCGCGCGGACGCAGCGATCATCATCTCGTTGACCGAGTACTCTCCCGGGCTCGCACTCATCCCGGAGAGTAGGCGCCGTAGTCTACGGGTTCGGAAAGGCAATGCTCGGGGGTCAGGCGATCCCACGTTTGCGCCCCCATCTTTGCGACGTAGTCCTTGTGGGTCTCCAGCCCGTAAACCCATTCCTCGAGCCACGCCTCAAGCTTCGCCGGGTCCCTGCTGATGGGATCCCAAGCCACGTAGAAGCGATTGTCCCTGTCGTAGTAGCCCTGCGCAAAAGAGGGATGGCACGCCTTGGGCTCGGGCACGACCGCGTCCACCACCAGGCCCGGGATGATCGTGCGATTCGGGTCGCTGCGGATCACTCTGCCGTCGACGAGCTCCTCACACACGACGATGACTTTGCGCGCCGCGAAGGCGGCCTCCTTCTGACAACCGAGAAAACCCCATATGTGGCAGTTTCCGTCTTTGTCGGCTCTTTGGACGTGCACGATCGAGACGTCCGGATTCAAAGGAGGCACCGCGTAGATCGCGCCGTCCCCATAAGGCGACTCCATCTCGACTATCCGCGGATTGACCCTCGGGAGGTCGCTCGAATGATAGCTCCGCAGTGGCATGAACGGCAAACCCGAAGCCCCGGCGGTATAACGGGACACCATACCGAAGTGGCTGTATTCCTCTAGCTCGAGCGGGACAGGATCCGAGCGTTCGACCCGGCGGCGAATGGCATGCAGAGAGCCAACCCCCGGGTTGCCCAGCCACGAGAACACCAACTTGGAGGCGACTCCGGCTGCAATCATTTGATCGTAGATGACGTCTGGAGTCATGCGGCACAGTGTCAGATCGCGTTTGCGCTGGCGAATGATCTCATGTCCCGCTGCGAAACAGATGAGATGGGTGAAACCCTCGATAGCAACCGTGTCGCCGTCCTCGACTAGGCCGGCGACCGCATCCTGCATCGATGTGGCCTTGCTGCCGCCATTACTCATGCACGAATCATGGTCTGTTCGGTCACCAGTCCAGCGGAATCGGCAACTCCTTCGGCACACGCTTCCTCGAAGAGCCGCAGGCCGGTGGCCGCTTGCCGCCGATCGATTATCAGAGGTGGCGCCATTCGTATGGTGGAGTCACCGGCCCTGAGGACGAGCAACCCCTTCTTGAAAGCGGCGATCTCGATCGCATCTGCCACCTGCGGTGAAGGGAGCTCGACGCCGATCATGAGACCAAGACCGCGCACCTCCTCGATGGCCGGTTGACGCTGTGCTATGGCCTTGAGGCCTTCCATCAGGAAGTCGCCGACCGCCCGGGCGTTGGTCATGAGCTCGCCGGCGACGAGGTCGAGGGTCGCAAGGCCAGACGCGCACGACACAGGGTTGCCGCCGTACGTCGATCCGTGGGTCCCCAGGGGCCAGGTCATGAGCTCGGCTCGAGCGATCATTGCCCCCAACGGCATCCCGCTCGCGATGCCTTTGCCGGCCAGGACAATGTCGGGCTCGATATCGAAATGCTCCATCGCCCACATGCTTCCCGTGCGCCCTATGCCGCTCTGCACCTCGTCCGCCACGAACAGGATGCCGTGGGCATCGCACATGTTGCGAAGCTGGAGCAGCCAGGAGCGCGGAGGGACGACATAACCGCCCTCCCCGAGGATGGGCTCGACCACCACTGCGGCAACTTCGTGTGGCTTTGCCAGACGCTTGAAGATGACGTCGTTGATGTAGTCGAGATCGGGCTCGGCCAACTCGCCGCCGAAATCGCCGGAGCCCACAAGGCCGGTGAAGGAATCGAAACGACCGGCGTACGGGGCGTGCAGCACACCCGGGAGCAACGGCCCGAAATCGGCTCTGTAGTTGGCCTTCGACGCGGTCAACGAGACACTTCCGTAGGAACGTCCGTGGAATGATCCGAAGAACGACAGGATGTACTGACGCCCGGTGTGGTGCCGCGCCAGCTTGATGGCGGCTTCGACTGCCTCGGTACCCGAGTTGGTGAGAAACACCCTCGCCCGGCCCTCCATCGGCGAGATGGCCGCCAGGCGGGCGCACATTTCCGCATAGATCGGGAGGTAGAAGTCAGACGCCGAGTAATGGAGGAGCTTCTCGGCCTGCTCCTTGATGGCGGCGACAACGGCCGGATGGGCGTGCCCGGTGGAACACACCGCGATTCCGGCGTTGAAGTCCAAGAAAACGTTGCCGTCCACGTCGGTGATCACGGCACCGGCGCCCCTGTCTGGGACGAAGGAGTAAGCGCGCGGAAGCGAAGGGCTCGTGACCTGTGCATCGACGTCGATCAGGGAGCGGCCCTTGGGGCCGGGAAGGTCGGTTGAGATCACCGGTTCGGTATGCCCTGCGAGACTCTCGTAGTCCCCTGCGTTCGCTTCGCCCATCGCCGTCAATCCTCCACGATGGTCTGGCTCTGCTCCCGCATATAGAGCTGGACGTAGTAAAGCCCACCACCTGCCTTACCGCTGTTCCCGGAGCCCTTCCAGCCACCGAACGGCTGAATGCCCGGCCATGCGCCCGTGGTCGCGCCGGCGCGCCGGTTCACGTAGACGACACCGGCCTCGATGTTGTTGAGGAACGTGTCTACCTCCGCCCGATCCTCGGAGTAGAAACCGGCCGTCAACCCGTAGGGGGTGTCGTTGGCGAGCTCGAGAGCCTGTTCGAGGGAATCGACCGGGTGAACCGCAACCAGGGGCACGAACAGCTCGTCGCGCCACACACGGGAATCGATTGGCACCTCGACCACGGTTGGCTCAACGAAGTTGCCGCGCGACAGCTCGTCGTCCTGGACGCGCGCGCCTCCCGCAAGTACCCGGCCCTCCTGCCGCGCCTGGGCCGAAGCAGACTCGAAGCGCTCGACCGCCGCACCGTCGATGACCGGGCCCACATAGACGCCCGCTTCCAGCGGGTTGCCCACATTGGTCTCCGCCGTCTTGGCCACCAGCTGCTTGACGAAATCGTCGTAGACGGAACGTTGGACCAGCACTCTCGAGCATGCCGAGCACTTCTGTCCGCTGTAACCGAATGCCGAGCGGAGCACCCCATCGGTCGCCTTGTCGATGTCGGCCTTCGCACTGACGATTGCCGGGTTCTTCCCGCCCATCTCCACGATCACCGGCTTGGGCCAGTCCTTCGCTATGTTCTTGTAGATCTTCATCCCAACGTCATACGATCCCGTGAAGGTCAGGCCTGCGACATCAGGATTCTCGTGCAGCTCTTGGCCGACTGTCTCACCCGGACCGGTGAGGACGTGGACCACACCGGCGGGAACGCCCGCCTCATGCAGGATCTCGTAGAGCTTGAGGGCGATCAGGAAGCCCTGTTCGGATGGCTTGAGAACGACGGTGTTGCCGGCGGCAAGCGCTCCCCCGACGGGTCCCGCCGACAGGGCAATCGGGAAGTTGAAAGGCGAGATCACGGCCCATACGCCGTACGGACGCAACACGCTGCGCGTCTTTTCCTCCTCGCTGAGCTGTCCCATCGGAACCGAGAAGCCGTCGTGCTCCTCCATCTGGTGGCAGTAATAGCGGATCAGATCGGCGGCTTCCTCGACCTCGCCCAACGCTTCGAGCTGGTTCTTGCCGACCTCGAGAGCGGTCAGGGCGCCGAGCTCGAAGACGCGTTCGGAGATCAGGTCCGCCGCGTGCCGGAGGATCTCGACCCTCTCCCGCCATGGCTTCTGAGACCAGTTTGGATAGGAGTCTTTGGCAGCGGCTACCGCGTCGCGTGCGTCTTGCCTCGTTGCCTGGGCGAAGTGGCCGATGATGATGTCGTTGTCGATCGGGGAACGCTCTTCAGCGCGCTCTGCGCCGTTGCGCTCCTGTCCGTTCACATAGAACGGATAGTCCTTGCCCATCCACGACTTGGCCTTCTCGATCCCCTCTTCGTATCTCTTGGCCATCTCCTCGTTGTCCGCCGAGATGGTCGCATAGGTCACCTTGAACCCGTCTTCAGCCACGCCAGCCTCCTTTACTCTTGGAGCCCCTATTCTGTCTCTGCTTCTGCTTCGGGCCAAACACGTTTGCCCTTGATCCAGGTTCCGAGCACCTGCGTCGAAGCGATGGAATCCGGGTTGCTTGCTTCCGGGTCGCGGTCGACGACGATCAGATCCGCCCACCGGCCCGGCTCAAGGGTGCCGGCAAGGTCCCCCTGGCCCCCGAGATCGCGGGAGCCCAGGGTATGCATCCTCAACGCCTGACCGGCGGTTATCCGTTCCCTTTCGACATGGTGGGTACAGAGTGCCTGCACCTGAAGGAACGGGTCGAGCGGAGTGACGGTCGAGTCCGATCCGGCGCCCAGGCTAAGTCCCGACCGGAGCATCGTCCCGAAGCGATTCATGTCGGAGGCTCGCTGCGCGCCGATGCGAGTTGCGTAGAGGCCGCCGGCCCCGCCCCAGAATGCATCGAAAGCCGGCTGCACGCTTGCCTTGAGACCGAGGCGCTTCGCCCTGGCGATATGGTCGTCGCTCGCACATTCGAAGTGCTCGATGCGATGACCCAGCGCCGCGACGGCGGCGCCCCCCGCCTCCGCGGCCACCTTCTCCCATACGGTCAAGGCCTGTCCTATGGCGGCGTCTCCGATTGCGTGGACGCCGGTCTGGAGGCCGGCCGCCTGGGCCCCGGTGAAGAAGTCGAGCAACTCCTCGTCGGTGCGGTAGGCGATGCCGGCGCGAGGGGTCCCGGCCGGAGGGCCCGTCAGATATCCATCCGACATCCAGGCCGTGTGAGATCCGAAGGACCCGTCGAGAAAGAAGTCGCCCCCGATCCGCCCGAGCCCCATAGCTCGCACGCGTTCGACATCGCCCGAGGCGACGTAGATCAAGACGTCCAGAGCGACCTCTTCGATGGCGTCGCGCAGGACCGACAGCGACGACCAGCCGCGCCACTCGGCTACGTACATCTCGTGCACGCTTGCGACGCCTTTCGAGTATGCGAGCTGCACCGCTGCAGCGATTGCATTCCGTTGTTGTGCTTCGGGCAGATTGGCGTCGAACCACCGCCACGCTTCGGCGGCCGCTTGCTCGCGGAGGTAACCCGTCGGCCTGCCGTCCTCGTCGCGATCAACGCCTTCGAGCTCGGTGATCTTCAGATGATCGAGCAGCGTCGAGGACACGATGCAGGAGTGCATGTCGGCGCGCGCCAGAAGCGCCGACTGCTCCCCCACTGCAGCGTCGATGTCATGGCGCGTCAACGGTTCATCGAGGGGATCTTCGAAGTTGCCTCCGAACAACAAGCCCACACCGGAGCGGGTTCGCTCTCTGAAAGCCTCCAGGATGTCCGCCGAGCGATTCCAGCCTCTGAAGTCCATTCCCTTCTGATACAGCCCCGTTGCAGGGAGATGCACATGGGCGTCGCAGAACGCGGGAAGAAGAGTCGCGCCGTCCAGGTCGATCGTGCGATCGCTTTCCGGCTCGTCACTTCGCATGCCGGTGGCTTCGACAAGCCCGTCAACCACGAGCCCCCAGTCTGCGTCGCCGGAGGCGCCCAGAGACTTTACCGGGCCGCCCCTGAACAGGGTGCCGATCATCCGGGGATCAAGCGCTTGCCCGCCCCCGCGACCCTATCGCGCCAGTACGCTTTGCCCTCTTCCGGGAGCCCGGAGATCGGATCGTAATACTCGTGGGTTCGAGTCATTGCCTCGGAATCGTCCCACTCGATGCCCGTTCGGTAGTTCTTGGTCCAATAGGAGATCCCTTTGGATCGATCGTACGAATCGACCTGATGGACCCAGCGCTTGCCGACGAACGGAACGTCGCACACTATGCGCGGAGTGGCGAACCCGGGAAGGTAGCCCATGATTGCGTGCTGAAGGGCCTGCGCTTCGTGGACCGGAATCCTCCAGTGTTCGGAGTTGGGGATCAGGTCGCACATGTAGAAGTAGTAAGGCATCACCTTGGCATCGTCGAGCAGGCGGAAGCAGAGGTCCAGGAGCGCACGAGGGGTCGTATTGACACCACGTAGCAGGACGCCCTGGTTGCGGACGTCCCGTACTCCCGTTTCGAGGAGCTTTTTGGTGGCTTTGGCGACCAGGGGGGTTACGGAATTTGCATGGTTGACGTGTGTGTGGATCGCCAAGTCGGTGCCGTGCTCGATGGCTTTGTGGGCGAGGCGTTCGATGCCGAACAGAACGTCGTCCTGCAAGAAGTGCTGTGGCAGCCCCATGAGCCCCTTGGTCGCAAGCCTGATGTCGCGGATGTGATCCATCTCTATGAGCGACCCGACAAAGGACTCGAGATGGCCGATGGGGAGGTTGGCTACGTCCCCGCCCGAGACCACGACGTCGCGCACCGATGGGGTGGCGCGAAGGTAGTCGATGATCGCGGAATAGCGCTCCTTCTGCTTGAGCTCGAAGCGGTACTTGATGAACTGCGGGACGTTGTTGCCGACGAGGTCCATGCGCGTGCAGTGGCCGCAGTACTGGGGGCAGGTCGAGAGAAGCTCGGCAAGCACCTTGGTGGGATAGCGGTGCGTCAGCCCCTCGGCCGCCCACATGTCGGCCTCGTGCAGGCTGTCACGCTCGGCGGTGGGATGGCTGGGCCATTCCGGATCGCGATCGGCAAAGGCCGGGATCATGTAGCGGCGGATTGGATCGCTCCAGAGGTCGTGCTCCTCCATGGTGTTGAGCATCTGGGGCGGCACCAGCATCGACATCGTGGCCCGCTCGCGCTGGTCCCGCTCGATCGATGCGGCGAGGTCTTCGGGAAGCAGCTCGCCGAGAGCGCGCCGGAGGCCGTCGAGGTTCTTGACGCTGTGCTGGCGCTGCCATTTCGCGCTGTTCCATTCGAACTCCGTGATATCCCGGTAGCCGGGCAGGCGCCTCCAGTCGGGCTCGACAAAGGGCCGCTGCAGTGGGTAGGTGTAGGGCTGATCGGAGGCGTGCGCCTTCGGCATCCGGCGCGCCGGCCGGCCCGTTGCGACCTGCTCGACGGTGTCGATCGCCATGGGGCATCCTCCCTTTCTGGGTGCTGCGGGGTGGGTGCACAGTCTAACCGAATTCGATTAGGCTAAAGGCTGCTTTCACGGAAGGATATTCGGAATGGATTCGATCGACCGTAGGATCATCGGACAGCTCCAGCGTGACGCCCGGCTCACCTATGCGGATGTGGGCGCAGCGGTCGGTCTCGCTGCGTCCTCGGTCCACGACCGGGTGCGCAAGCTCGAGCGGGCGGGCGTCATCCGGGGGTACCGGGCGGAGGTTCAGCTTGACCAGGTGGGGTGGCCGATCACCGCTTTCGTGAGCCTGGCCCTCAGAGCCTCCTCCCCCACCGACATCCCCGGCCGGGTGGCCGAGTTCCCGCTGGTCGAGTCCTGCTATTCGGTGGCCGGCGAGCGCTCCTACGTTCTCGTCGTGAGGGCACCCAGCACCCGTGCACTCGAAGAGCTGCTCGATAGCCTCAGAGGCAAGCTCGAGGTGGTCACCAGCTCGACGGTGGTGCTCTCCACACCGTTCGAGCACAGAGCCGTCGTCCCAACGTCGTGAGGATCGAGAACCGCAGCGGAGAGGCGTTGGAGGAAACGACAGTGGTGGTCGATGACGCCGAGCTCATCGACCTCCTGCAGGGTTTGGCCGACCTGGTCGAGGGCAAGCGGGCGCACCTGCATTTCAGCCAGCCGGGGGGGCCGCAGCTCGTGGTGCGCCACGGTGACGACGGCGACCCCATCGAACGCTCCACCGACTGGTGGGTGGGGCCCCTGGTGCTCTTCGGCTCCCTGTTCGTGATCATCGGCGCCATAACCGTCCTCCGATGGGCCCTGGGGCTCATCGCCTGAGGGGCGGGCATTTCGGACGCCTGGGCGCGGGCGTAGAATCGTCGCCCTCGGGGTCAATCTGTTGGTCAGCGCCGACTCGCCGCTCGGCCCCCGTGTCCGCGTCGATTGTCCACGCAACTAGGGAGGTCCGGAGACGTCCGTGCAGCAGAGCTTCACCGTCGGGGTCGAAGAGGAATACCAGATCATCGATCCGGAGACCCGTTCGCTCAGGCAGCGGGCCGAGGTGATCCTGACCGATGTGTGCATGTCCG
>JALZIC010000061.1 GCA_030860455.1 Actinomycetota bacterium | reverse complement strand
GGTCGGCTCGATGATCTCCGTTCGACTGCACATACACTGCACGAGGCTTCCGGAGAGGTCATTGACCTTGCGGCCGCAGCGGAGGAAACGGGCCGTTGACCAGCACTTTTAGAGGTGGGCGGTACTGGGATCGAACCAGTGACCTCTGCCGTGTGAAGACAGCGCTCTCCCGCTGAGCTAACCGCCCCGGGCATCCAAGTCTAACGGCGCCGCCCTTGCCTCGGCTCAGACCAACGAACCGGCCAGCGCGCGCGGGCCGCGGCGCGCATCTCCTCTGCGGTGGGGTTCGTCGAGCAGAGGCGCCAGAAACTGCCCCGTATAGGAACCGGAAGCCGCTGCGACCTCCTCCGGGGTGCCCTCGGCGATCACCTGTCCGCCCCCTGCGCCGCCCTCGGGCCCCAGATCGACTATGTGGTCTGCCGTCTTGATGACGTCGAGGTTGTGCTCGATCACGACCACGGTGTTACCACCATCGACCAGCCGATGGAGCACACCGAGAAGCTTCGCCACGTCGTCGAAGTGGAGACCCGTGGTGGGCTCGTCGAGGATGTAAAGCGTCTTGCCGGTGGAGCGCTTCGACAGCTCGGTCGAGAGTTTCACGCGCTGAGCCTCACCACCCGACAGGGTCGGGGCCGGCTGCCCGAGCTTGATGTAGCCGAGGCCGACGTCTCTGAGCGTCTCCATATGGCGGGCGATGGGTGGAATCGGTGCAAAGAAATCAGCCGCCTCGGCGACACTCATCGCCAGCACATCGGAGATGTTTTTGCCCTTGTAGCGGACCTGGAGTGTCTCCCGGTTGTAGCGCTTCCCCTTACACACCTCACACGGAACGTAGACGTCTGGCAAGAAGTGCATCTCGATCTTGATCGTGCCCTCGCCCGCGCACGCTTCACAACGTCCTCCTCGGACATTGAACGAGAATCTCCCGGGCTGATAACCGCGCCGCTTTGCATCGGGCGTGCGCGAGAACAGCTTGCGTATGTGATCGAACACCCCCGTATAGGTCGCTGCGTTCGAGCGCGGAGTCCGCCCGATGGGCGATTGGTCGATGTCGATCACCTTGTCGACCAGGTCAAGGCCGTCTATGCGCTTGTGCTTGCCCGGCACCAGCCGCGAGTTCGTGTACAACACCTGTTGCACCGAGCGGTAGAGCACGTCGTTAATGAGAGTGGATTTTCCGGAACCCGAAACGCCGGTCACTGCAACGAAGGTGCCGAGAGGAAACGCAACGTCGATGTTCTTGAGGTTGTGCTGGCGAGCCCCTCGAACCGTGAGCCGGCCGCGTCCCGGCCGACGGCGCGACTCCGGGACGGCAATGGACTTGCGGCCGGTCAGGTATTGCCCTGTGAGGGAGAACCGCTCTCCCTCCAGCCCCTCGAGCACACCCGAATAGACGATCTCGCCGCCGCGCTCGCCTGCGCCTGGCCCTATGTCCACGACATGATCGGCGGCCCGGATCGTATCCTCGTCGTGCTCCACAACGATGAGCGTGTTGCCCAGATCCCGCAGCCGCACGAGCGTGTCGATCAACCTCCGATTATCCCTCTGGTGCAACCCGATCGATGGCTCGTCCAAGATGTAGAGAACACCCACGAGCCCGGACCCGATTTGAGTTGCGAGCCGGATGCGCTGCGCCTCTCCTCCGGCGAGTGTGGCCGCACCGCGAGCCAGTGTCAGATAGTCGAGGCCGACATCGAGAAGAAAACCGAGCCGGGCATGGATCTCTTTGAGGACGCGCTCGGCGATCGCGGTCTCGCGGTCGTCGAGCTCCAGCTTGTGGACGAACGCATCGGTGTCGCCGATGCACAGGTCGCATACCTCGAAGATATTCTTGTCCCCGATGGTGACGGCCAGCGACTCGGGCCGCAGACGAGCACCCTTGCATTCGGGGCAGGGCACCTCGCGGAAGTACTGCTCGTAGCGCTCGCGCGCGTGGTCGGAATCGGTTTCCGAATGCCGGCGTTCGAGCCACGGGATAACGCCCTCGAACGGGGTCCAATAGGCACGTATGCGGTTGAAACGATTCCGGTACCGTACGTGGATCTCGGTGTCCGATCCGTACAGGATGATCTCGCGTGCCTTCTTCGACAGCCTCTTGAACGGGACATTGGTGCGGAAGCGGTGAGCCTCTGCGGCGGCCTTTATGAGACGGTCGAAGTACTCGAGCGTCCGCCCCGACCAGGGTGCGATCGCTCCTTCGTCGATGGTGAGATCGGGATTCGGGATCACAAGATCGAGGTCGACCTCGAGGTGAGTACCCAGCCCGTCGCAGCGCTCACACGCGCCATAGGGTGAGTTGAACGAAAAGTTTCTGGGCGCGAGCTCATCGAAAGAGATGCCGCAGAAGCTACACGCGAAATGCTGCGAGAACAGGATGTCTTCGGCCGAGTCCTCGACAAGATCGATGGAGGCAGTCCCGTCGGCGAGCCTGAGGGCGGTTTCGATGGAATCTGTGAGTCTGCTCTGAATGCCCTCGCGGATCACGAGACGATCGACGATCACGTCGATGTCGTGCTGAAAGTAACGGTCGAGGCGGATCTTGTCGGACAGATCGCGGACCTCAGAGTCGACCCGGGCCCGAGCGTACCCCCTACGCGCCAGGTCCTCGAACAGGCTGGTGAATTCGCCCTTCCGCCCCCGTACGATCGGCGCCAGCACCTGGAAGCGGGTGCCCTCGGGGAGTGCAAGGACCTGATCGACTATCTGCTCGGGGGTCTGCCTTGCGATGGGCCGGCCGCAGTTGTGGCAGTGGGGCCGGCCGATCCTGGCGAACAGCAATCTGAGGTAGTCGTAGATCTCGGTGATGGTTCCCACGGTCGATCTCGGGTTTCGGGAAGCCGACTTCTGGTCGATCGAGATCGCCGGGGACAACCCCTCGATGAAGTCGACGTCGGGCTTGTCCATCTGCCCGAGGAATTGCCTGGCGTAGGACGACAGGGACTCGACGTAGCGCCTCTGGCCCTCCGCATAGATCGTGTCGAAGGCAAGCGACGACTTTCCCGAGCCCGAGATCCCCGTGAACACGATCAGGGAGTCGCGCGGGAGCTCGAGGTGGACGTTCTTGAGATTGTGCTCACGGGCGCCCCGGATAACGAGCTGTCCGGAGGCCTCGGGGAAGGTCGCTGCTGGCATCGACCCTCATGCTAAACGACGCCCGTGTAACTCAGAGCCCCCGCCGACCGCGGCCCCCGAGAGAGCCGAGGCCCGCGGGCAGGGCCGCTAGTCTGGGAGGCGTGACGAGTGTGGTGGCTTTCCGGGACGAGTTTCCCGTCACCGGGCGGCGCACCTACCTGATCTCGGCCTCGCTCGGCCCCCTCTCCAGGCGCAGCCGTCTGCTGGCCGAGGAGCACCTCGACCTCTGGGAGCGTCTCGGTCCGGAAGAGCTCTGGTTCGACCACGGCTTTCCCCGCCTGGACGAGTGCCGGTCGTCGTTTGCAACCCTCATCGGTGCCGCTCCCCACGAGATCGCCATCGTCTCCTCGGTGTCTGCGGGGCTGTCGTCGATCGCAAGCTGCCTCGACTTCCGCCTTCGTCCCAAGGTCGTGCTGTCGGCTCTGGACTTTCCGACCAATCACCATGTCTGGTTGGCGCAGCGCCGGCGGGGGGCACGGCTCGACATGGCGCCCTCCCCCGACGGCATCGGCGTCGAGGCCGGTCAGCTCACCGCCAGGATCGACGGCTCGACCGCAATCGTCAACCTCAACCGCGTCCTGTACGGGTCATCGTGGATCATGGATGTCCCGCCCGTCGTCGAAGCCGCCCATCGGGACGGCGCTCTCGTCGTCCTCGATGATTTCCACGGCACAGGGACGGTTCCCATAGACGTGCACCGGCTCGGCGTCGACTTCCTGCTCTCCGGCGCACTCAAATGGCTCTGCGGCGGCCAGGGCATCGCCTTCCTCTACGTGCGCGAGGGGTTGATCGAATCGCTGGAACCGACGGTGGTGGGATGGTTCGGGACCCAGGACCCGTTCAGCTTCGGTGGCTCGGAGCTTCGCCTTCGCCCCGACGCCGGGCGCTTCGAGACCGGAACCTATCCACTTCCGCAGGCGTGGACGGCCCTCGGCGGGTTGGAGCTGATCCTCGAGGTTGGCGTCGAGTCCATCCGGGCGCACAGCCAGGCGCTCACCGGTGAGATCATTCGGCGCGCCGACTCCTTGGGGCTCGACGTGCTGTCGCCGCGTGCAGACGAACGCCGGGGCGGACTCGTCCGTCTCAGGATGCCAGGCGGGCAAGCCGGTGCGCAGCGCATTTTGCACGCTCTGTTGGAACGCGATGTGGTGCTCGACGCCAGAGGCGACGCCCTGAGGATCTCACCCCATTTCTTCAACGACGACTCCGACATCGACCGTTGCTTTACGGAGCTGCAAAGCCTCCTATGAGGGCCGGCCGGGCGGGCCCTCAAGAACATGTCAGCCAATGGCCGGATTCTCGGAGAGTCAACCGACGTCGCGCAGCTCCCTGCGGAGATCGTGGACCTCGTCACGGATGCGCGCCGCATACTCGAAGCGGAGGTCGGTCGCCGCCTCGTGCATTTCCTCCTCGAGCTGGAGGATGAGTCGCTTGAGCTCGTCGGGGCTGCCCCCTACCGGCTCACGCCGGCGGCTCTTGGACTTGTCCGGGACCGTCGCGTCCCGGCCTCTGCCGAAACCGGAGATGAGGATGTCGCTGACGGCCTTGCGGATCGAGACGGGATCGATTCCGTGCTCCTCGTTGTAATCGAGCTGTATCTTGCGGCGCCGTTCCGTCTCCGAGATCGCCCTGCGCATTGAATCGGTGACCTCGTCGGCGTACAGGATGACCTCACCGTCGACGTTGCGAGCGGCGCGCCCGATCGTCTGAATGAGCGAAGTTTGCGAGCGGAGATAGCCCTCTTTGTCGGCATCCAGGATGGCGACGAGGGAGACCTCGGGAAGATCGAGGCCCTCGCGCAATAAGTTGATGCCGACCAGGACGTCGAACTCGCCCAGGCGCAGGTCGCGGAGTATCTCGATCCGTTCCACCGTGTTGATGTCGGAGTGAAGGTAGCGGACCCGCACCCCTGACTCGAGCAGGTAGTCGGTCAGATCCTCGGCCATCTTCTTGGTCAAGGTCGTTACGAGGATGCGGCCCCCCGCGTCGGTGCGCTGCCTGATCTCCTCCATGAGGTGGTCGATCTGCCCGCGCGTAGGTTGGATCTCGACCTTTGGATCGATCAGGCCGGTTGGGCGCACCAACTGCTCGACCGGCTGCCCCGACATCCGCAGCTCGAAGGGCCCGGGGGTGGCGCTCATCATCACCAGCTGGTTCACCTTGTCCATGAACTCGTCGAAGCGCAGCGGGCGGTTGTCGAGTGCGCTCGGGAGCCTGAAGCCGTGCTCGACGAGGGTGCGTTTGCGGCTCATGTCGCCCTCGTACATGCCGTTCAGCTGGGGTATCCCCACATGGGACTCGTCCACCACCACGAGATAGTCGTTCGGAAAATAGTCGAGCAGCGTGTTTGGGCGCGAGCCGGCGGCGCGCCCCTCGAGGTGGCGGGAGTAGTTCTCGATGCCCGAACAAAAGCCGATCTCGCGCATCATCTCGAGGTCGTACTGCGTACGCATCCGCAGGCGCTGTGCCTCGAGCAGTTTATTGCTCTGCTCGAGCTCCTCGAGGCGGCCGGCCAGCTCTGACTCAATGCCGTTGACGGCGTGCTCCAACCGCTCCTTGGAAACGACGTAGTGCGACGCCGGATAGATCGTGACGTGGTCGAGCTCGCGGATGATCTCGCCGGTGAGGGTGTCGAGCTCGATGATCCGGTCGACCTCGTCCCCGAACAGCTCGATGCGTATCGCCTTCTCCTCGTAAGCGGGGAAGACCTCGATGGTGTCACCGCGCACTCTGAACTTGCCGCGGATGAAGTTCACGTCATTTCGTTCGTACTGGATCTCGACGAACTTTTGAATGATGAAATCGCGATCCGCGGTCCCACCACGGGCAACGCTTACGACCTGATTCAGATACTGCTCGGGTGAACCAAGCCCGAAGATCGCCGACACACTGGCGACGATGAGCACGTCATCCCGCTGCAGCAGCGCGCTGGTGGCGGAGTGGCGCAACCGTTCGATTTCGTCGTTGATCGACGAATCCTTCTCGATGTAGGTATCCGATGACGGGACGTATGCCTCGGGCTGGTAGTAGTCGTAGTAAGAGACGAAGTACTCGACCGCGTTATTCGGAAAGAACTGCTTGAACTCGTTGCAGAGTTGCGCCGCAAGCGACTTGTTCGGCACGAGCACCAGCGTGGGCCGTTGGATCTGTTCGAGCGCCCAGGCGATGGTCGCCGTTTTGCCGGTTCCGGTCGCCCCCAGCAGGGTCACGAAGCGGTCGCCGCGCTGAACTCGCTCGACTATCTGTGTGATCGCGTCCGGCTGGTCGCCGGCGGGGTCGAATTCCGCTTCGAGTTTGAACGGGGGCATGGGTCAAGTCTAGACGGGGGGTGTGACACCCCAAAGCGGACCGAGTGGGTGAGAGATGTCAATAATGCACACTCACCACCCACTCGGCGGGACTTAGAGCGCTGCGATCGCCTCGGGCAGCTGCCTCAGCGAGGTGATAGCCGGGCCGACCGGATTCCGATAACGGCCGGCTCGGTCAAGCAACACTGTGTACATGCCCGCCGCGCGTGCCGGGATGACGTCGAGCGACTCCGAGTCGCCCACGTGAACCGCATTGGCCGCGTCGACGCCGCCGCGCTCGAGCGCCAATAGATAGATGCCCGGGTCCGGCTTCTCCACGCCCTCGACCCCGGAGATGACCGTCACCTCGAAGATATGGCCGACCTCGAGCTCGACCAACATCTCCTGCAGCCAGGTCTCGAAGTTCGAAATCAGCCCGAGCCGGAGCCCGGCGCCGAGCAGAGCGTCGAGGGTGTCGAGGACGTCGTCGTACAACCGGTAGGAGGCGGTGTTGGTGAAGGTGGCGAACAACGTGTCTGCCAGTGAGTCGTCGTGGATGCCGAGATCGGCGAGAAAGCGGCGATAGAGATAGGTCCAGAAGTTCCGGGACTCGGTGGCCGAGACGCTCGTCCCCAGAGCCGGCGGATCGGCCCCCGCCTCGTGGGCCAGATCGATGAGGTGGGGGGCCAGCCTCTCTCTGACGGCCGACACCTCGGCCGGGGTCACGTTGGCCCCCTCCTCGCGACAGACCCGAGCGAACAGCTCGGCGAACGAAGGATAGGGCCGCAAGATGGTCTCACCCGCGTCTAGGAACACCATCTCGATCACGGTTGCGGGAGAGCGCGGAGCTGGTCCCAGAGCCGGTCGGCCTCTGCCTCGAGCTTGGCGACGCTCCAGTCGTTGCGCACGACGAAGTCGGCCTTGGCCGCAGCCTCGGATGGTTCCGCCTGAGCATCGATCCGCGCTTGGACCTCCTCGTAGGACATGTTTCGATCGCGCATGAGCCGCTCGATCCGGAGGTCGGACTCGGCGATCACGACTATGAGCTTGCCGACCCCATCGGCCAGTCCGATCTCGTAGAGCAACGCCGCGTCGATAACGACGATGGAGTCCGTCCCCGCCAGCGACTCCAGGACATCGGCGATCCCGGACAGGATGACGGGGTGGACGATCTCGTTGAGCACTGCGAGCTTGTGAGGATCGGTGAAGACCATATCGGCGAGGCGCCTGCGGTCTATGTCCATAGTGCCGGGGATGAGGATCTCCTGCCCGAACTGACCGACGACCGCATGCCACGCGGGCTGCCCCGGCTCAAGCGCCAGGCGCCCGAGCTCGTCCGCATCCACGAGCTGCGCGCCTCGTCGCTCGAGAAGAACTCCCACGGTCGATTTACCCGACCCGATCCCTCCGGTTAGACCGACGACCAGCATCCAGACGCGCTCTCTCTAGGAAGTCAGGTCTGGCCGCGCTCGCGTCGGAGGTCATCCATGATCGTCTCGATCGATTCGGCGTCCCCGGAGTCCGCCGGCTCGAGAGGCTGGTCGCCGGCATCCGGCGGCAGTTCGGCTTCATCTCCCTCGGCAACCGGTGTCGGTTCGAGCTCGGAAGCGACCTCGTCGACCGTCTCTCCCGGCGCTGCCCCGGCATCCGGTTCCTCTCGCAGGAGGCGGGTGTCGAGGTTATCGGTGTCTCTTTCGGACGCGGTCAGATGCTCCCGGCCCTCGGGCGAGCGGTCGGGCGACAGGGCGGCCGTCTGCTCTGCCTCCTCGCGCTCCTCGGGCGGGGCGGCAAGCCCCGCCAGCTCCGCGTCGCCGATGGTCTCCGGCGCGCCCGGGCCGGCAAGCTCGGGCATCGCCTCTGCAGCCGATTCGAGCTCGGCCTCGCTCTCGGGGCGGTCGATGGTGTCCTCGGCCGGCATGCCGACGTGCTCGGAGGCCGCTCTGGTCTCGACCTCAACCGCGGCGTCCTCGAGCTCCATGTCGTCACCCTCGTCGACTGGCGCCGGAACATCTGCGTATGGCTCGCCCACCGGGGCGCCCTCCTCCCTCAACGCCTGCTTTCGGGAGAGGCTGATTCGCCGCCGGTCGAGATCGACGTCGATGATCTTTATGGGGATCCGGTCCTGCACGCCGACCTCGTCCTCGGCCCTCTCGACGTGATGCTCGGCGAGCTCGGAGATATGAACCAGACCTTCGATCGCCTCGTCGACCTCCACGAACGCGCCGAAGGGCACCAGCTTGGTGACGCGCCCCTCGATGACATCGCCGACCGAATGCGCCCGTGCGAACTGGAGCCACGGATCCTCCTGCGTCGCCTTAAGGCTCAGAGACACCCGCTCGCGCTCCAGATCCACATCGAGCACCTGGACCTGGACGTTCGCGCCAACGTCGACGACCTCGCTGGGGTGATCGACGTGCTTCCATGACAGCTCGGAGACATGGACGAGTCCGTCCACACCACCGAGATCGACGAACGCACCGAAGTTCACGATCGAAGACACCGTACCGGTGCGGACCTCGCCCTTGGCGAGAGAGGTGAGGAAATCCTGGCGCTGCTCCGCCTGGGACTCCTCGAGGAATTTGCGACGCGACAGGACCACGTTGTTGCGGTTCTTGTCGAGCTCGATGATGCGGCACTCGAGCTCGGTGCCCACATAGGGTTGCAGGTCCCGGACGCGGCGCATCTCGACGAGGGATGCCGGCAAGAATCCACGCAGGCCCACATCCAGGATCAACCCGCCCTTCACGACTTCGATGACAGGGCCGGTTACGGTCCCGTCCACCGACTTGATCTCCTCGATCCGGCCCCAAGCCCGCTCGTACTGAGCCCGCTTCTTCGACAGGATGAGGCGGCCGTCCTTGTCCTCTTTCTGGAGCACGAGTGTCTCAACGGTCTCGCCCACCGACACGATCTGGGACGGATCGACGTCGTTGCGGATGGACAGCTCGCGCGCGGGTATGACGCCTTCCGACTTGTAGCCGATGTCGACCAGAGTTTCGTCTTTGTCCAGCTTGACGATCGTGCCGGTCACGAGGTCGCCCTCCTCGAAGGGCTTGATCGTCGCCTCGATGGCGGCGATGAGCTCCTCCTCGGTGGCATAGACGTCGTTCTCGACAATCACTCCGCCGGCGAAGGTCTCACCGGAGGTCGAAGGGGCCGTACGCGTGATGCTTCCACCCTGCCCATCCGGGAGGGTCTGCTCTTGGCCCGGCGCCGCCGTCGGGGCCGGTGAGGCCGGAGCCTCGGTGATGTCTTGGGTCATATGGACTGTGTTCCTCCTCGAAAAGATTCGCCCCTGGGGGCCGGAGAAGTATACGGGGGCCGGCGGGGACGCTGGACGCCCATTCGCCGGGCGATTGAAAACCGTCGAGCGAGCCACCGTCGCGACCATTCACAATAGGGCAATTGAGGGGATTCACGTGAGCACAACCCGCCGCTGAGCCACCCCCACAAGAACCGGTGCAGGCTCCCACGGGGGCGGGCAAACAAAAAGGCCCCCGAAAGGGCCCTTTTGTGGAGCGAAAAGCGGGACTATCTGTGGAGCTGGCCTCGAATCGCCCCATCGGGGTACTTCACGTTGTGGATGTTCACATAGTAGCGACCCGGGTGCTCCTTGATGTCGCGGATCTCACCTCGTGGAATTCCGCCGACACAACCTTTCACCGCGGTGAAGCTGCCGGGCAGCGGCTTCGAGGCGGTGAACAGCTCGACCACGACGTCGCCCGCCTCGTCTCTGGGCGCCTCATGGATGTGCGCCGCCACGGGACCTCCGATGCGGTGGAACGACAGCTTGTAGCAAACCTTCCTGTCTTGTGCGTTGAGCTTGATCGACGCACGACCGGCGCCATTCGGGTCACCGGGCCCTGGTACTTCCTTCTCGCCTGTGAGCCTCGCCTCTCGATGGGGGGCCCCGGCGGACGCGTCTAACGCGCTGAGGACTGTGATCGACGCCACCAGCGCTGCAACGCTGAGAACTGCAATGACTCTCTTGCTCAAACTCAACCTCCCAACAATCGACACTCGGATACCTACGTCCACCATACGGGCCCGCCACTGCCTCTGGATTGGCCGCACAGGGAAACTCCTCGCAGTAGAGGAGTTGCTGGTCGGTTACAACAAATCTCGCCTGTGGAAGAGACTGGGAATTTTCAGGAATAACTTCCATTTCCCCTCAAGCCCGAAACGGATTTTGCCGACAACGTCAAAAGTACGACCACAATTTGGTGGACCACGAAGGAGGGGTCATGAACAACCGTCCCAAGAAGAGGCTGCGCACTTTGTCAAGTGCGTTGCTCGCAACAGCCGTCCTGATGAGTTTGCTGACTCCAACAGCCGCGCTCGCGCGGGGACTCAAGGGATCGTTCCGCGGGAATGCCTACGGCACTTTCGCGAACGCAACGGC
>JALZIC010000048.1 GCA_030860455.1 Actinomycetota bacterium | reverse complement strand
TAGTAGGACTCGTCGGTCTGCGGCGGTACGCCGAGCAAGGCGGCGTACACCGCCTTGGCCGTCGCCAGATCGGACACGGGATGCAGCACGGTTTTAGTTCCCTGGGTGGTGGAAGAGCCGGTCATGGTCACTCCTGAAGTCGTGGGTCACATCGACCCGGTGTGTGCGGTCCTGTTAAGACGAACGGCGAGGCGCTAAATCGACAGTCGGCACCACAAGTCTGCACCCCACGGGGTCGGCGGCCGGCGGCTTCAGCACGATCGACGTGCCAGGTTGGTGGGGGGCCGATCGTGATCCAGCGCATCCCGCCGTATTCGACGTCGTTCGGACCTCGAAGCCGAGGGCGTCGCAGTAGAAGGCCAGGGAGGCGTCCGGTCGTCGTGCGGGAGGAAGCTCGCGTGAATGGTGATGTCCATGGCGGTCAGTCTAGGTGCGGCTCGGTGACCGGCGCTTCTCGATTCCTGATCGGTCTGGTCACCTGTTTCGCCTCGCACGACAGCATCCCCGCGGTCGCGCGCGCCGCGTGGCGCCGGGTAGGGCCATCCTGCTCACCCCCAACCAGGCCGGTGACGCGCCGATGATGTCGCCGCTGCTCACGCACCTGCGTACCAGATACGACAAGCACGCCATCGTCTACCGCGCCGGCCTCGTCCTCGCAGCCGTGCTGCTCTGGCTCACCGACTTAGTAGTCCTCGAGCTTGCGCTGTTCGGCGTCGTCTGCGTCCTGGTCGGCGTCGTCTTTCGATTTTTTTCGCGCGAGGTAGAAGACCACTGCCATAGGCATGAACAGAATGAAGAACTCCGCAATTGCCCCCGTCGTGCCTCCATGAGCGAGAATCATCACGTCATGTTCCCACCAATAGGGCGATCCCCCCGACGCTGTAGGCGACCATCGCCGCCAGGAGTGAATACTGCGCTCTGGTGATATCCCGCCGGGGGAAGATGACGGCGGCACGGTCGTGTGCCGAGATCACAGCGACCACGTGTCCGATGACAATCGCCGCGACCTGCACAAGTGCAATCGCAGAGGTCGACACCCACGTGTAGTTGATAGCCCAGTCGGCGGTGCCGAAAAGGTTCTGACCTCGTGCGAACGGATCGGACGCCAGAATGTAGCCGTTCTGCCCCTCGAACATCAGCAAAGAGAAATAGTGGGCGAGCGTGTAGCCGACGACGATGGGCATCAACGAATGGACGAAGCTCTGCTCGAGACCGGGGGACGAATCCGCCACAAAGCGCCGGCTGAACCGGGAGGCGGCTACGAACGTCACGGCCACAAAGACGATCGAACCGGCGAGACCGGTCGTTCCGATCAGGAGGTTGGACAGGGTCGACTGGGATTGCGTCAAGGAGGTCCACGGTGCGGTCCGTGTAAGACCGTCGAAGGCGGTCGAACCAAGCAACACCGCCACGACGGCAACCAATCCGGGAACCGGCCTCACCGCGGCGAGGCCATCCAGCGGATTGCGCACCACCAGGCGGCCGTCGGCGCGCCGGCCCAGCGGTGACATCGACGCGAGCAGAGTCGAGTACACCTCGAATCCATCCCCCTGCGCGAACCAACGCTCGCCGTACAGACTGGCCGCTACCAGATTCGGCCCGCCGTACAGGACAAGGAATAGCAGGACGATCATCGGGCGCGACGGATCCTGGAACACCAGCTCCAGCCAGACAAAGACCGTCAGCCCCACCGCCGCCGGCCAGACACCAACCCTTGCCGGGATCTCCAGGTGGCCTTCGCCTCCCCGGCTTCCCGAGACGCGGGCGAGCAGCACACTCAGAGTCCGCAGGGGGTTCAACAGACGCCAGACGGGCCCGAACAACAGAGACGCCGGCACGAGACCTACCCAGAACCACACGTAGAACCAGACGGGGGCCGGATTGGCGAAGGCATCGGTGCTCCCGAACGCCGCGACACCGATCAGGCTGATCGTCAAGACCAGCCCAAGGGCCCGCAGAGCCAGTCTTGTAGCGCGTGCACCGGCAAGTCGCTCCAGAACTTGCGGCAGAGGCCTCCCCGCGGTGTCCCCATGGAGCTTCGGCGATTTCCAGAACACCGCAAGGATCGCGAACGACAGGACGATCGCGGCTCCTCCACCGTAGAGGGCAAGCCACAACGGGACCGGCAGGTCGGATCGCCCGCCCAGCCCATGGACAAGTATCAGGTTCATTGCACCCTTAGCTCGAACAACAGGATGCCTGCGTTCTCGAGCTCGACCTCCCACGCCCCCGGCAGGTCGGCGACGAAGCCGAGGCGTGCAGGCTTGGAGGGGGACACGGCCGCCATCACGTCGTATCCGTGCACGTGCACCTCATCGTCGGTGTCGGCGGCTACCTCGAGAGCGACGCGCTCGCCGACGGCAACCTCGACCGTGGAGCCGACCCCGTTCACCTCGCCGCCCGCAACCTCGACTTTGATGACTTGGGAGTCGTCTCGCTGCTGCAATCCTTCCTCGCCTTCGTCCTCGTCCTTGTCCTTGTCCTTCTCCCCGTGGGTCCCCGAGTGGCCAGACCCGTTGCTCTCTCGTGGCTCGGTGTCTTCGTTCTCTGATCCCGCCGGCACCGTTGGCGCCTCTTCATCACCGGCACCACACGCACCCATCAATATCAGCGCCAGAGCCGCCGAAAGCGCGACTGTGCCGGATCTCATCGTCGATCCCATCGTTCCTCTTTCCTCAGGTGTCGTTGCGCGCTGCCTTCAGGCGCGCGCCCTAAGCAGAAAGCCGAAGGGAAAGGGGAGGTCCCCGTGGGTTGGAGCAGCCGATGAGTAGCCTGCGCGGGTTGGGGAGGAGGCAAAGAACGGGCGGCACCGGTCTGGATCGGGAGACCGCACGAGATCCTCGGTCTCTTAGATGTACGACGACACGCTCGAACAGCACGAGTAGCGCAGCCCCTATCAGCGCTGTGACCACCTGGACGACCACCCCTGCGGCGACCGCCGGCTCCCCCGTGACGAGGTGAAAGTGCCCGTGTGCAAGCGTTCTCTCGGCGGTCTCCAGAAGCAAGAAGGAAGACACCTGCACGACCGCCAGCCTGGTGGCTGTCGTGGTGTAAAGGCCGCCGTCCGAAACGGTTCTCCGCAGGCGCTCAGCGCCATCCCGCAGACACCCGGCGAGTCCTCCCACAAGTGCGGCAAGAGCGAGTGCTACGACCACGGACCACAACTTGTGACCGGTCCCCCCCAAGAGCTCGGCCCGTTGGTGCTCATCCGGCTCGACGAGGGCATACGCCAACATGTGGCCACCCACCGCTCCCGAGAAGGCCAAGGCCCCAAGCCAAGCGCGTGCCCAGCCGTTGATCCGCAATCTCATGAGCTCAGCCTATGACCCCTGCCGCGACAACCTCGCGCCGGCGCTATGGCCTGAGCTTCTGCTCCGCCCTGGCGGTCTCTCGCCTGAATGTCCGCCCCGATCCACCCGGACGCGATGGCTTCGGATGCCTTGCGGGCGTGGCCGATCCCGCCACAGGGCCTGCGTGCAGTGCGTCTCTTCGAGCCGAGAGGGCCGCCCGCTCCCGGCGCCACAGCGCGTACACCACGGCGACCGTCACCAGGGTTACCGCCCCTCCCAGAACGAAACCGGCCTGGGGGCCCCATCTCTCCGCCACCCAACCGACAAGCGGCGCTCCGATCGGGGCGGTGCCGAGGAAGAGAAGGGCATACACCGCCATGACGCGGCCGCGCATCTCCCGGC
Source organism: Actinomycetota bacterium (assembly GCA_030860455.1). Taxonomy (GTDB): domain Bacteria; phylum Actinomycetota; class CADDZG01; order CADDZG01; family WHSQ01; genus JACDDL01. The sequence continues at coordinate 8,343 of JALZIC010000048.1, read as the reverse complement.
TCGAGTTCAGCTGGAGATTGGAGTTCGCCGTGGCGATGAACAGGATGCTCGAAACACCCGTGGGCAGGAGCACCAGCCCCAAGAGCTCGATGGACGGGGCCGCCGCAGCGAGCAGCTCGAGGACACCGAAAGTGGCGGCCGCTCCGAACAGCAAACCCATGGTCGGACGCTTGCGGGCTGCACTGAACAACGCGCCCAACAGGGACCCTCCGGCCATAATCGAGGTCAGCAGCCCGAAGGCGTCTGCACCGCGATGGAATACAAAGCGAGACATAAGCGGAAGCACGACGCTGAAGTTGAGCCCCAAGCCGGACACGATTGCGACGAGGAAAAGGGTGTACCTCAGCCTGGGCTGATCCCAGACGTAACGGAACCCAGCCCGGATCTGGCCCTTCTCCCTTGGCACAGGGGCCTGCCTGTACAGCTCGGACGTCCTCATCAATGCGTAGGCTGCAATGACACCCGGGTATGTCACTGCGTTCCCCAGAAACGCCCACGAGAGCCCCAGGGTCTCGATGACTATGCCGGCGAGCGCAGGGCCGAATATCCGGGCGCCGTTGAAGACTGCGCTGTTGAGGCTGACGGCGTTTGTCACCCGCTCAGGTCCGACCATCTCGGTCACGAATGACTGCCGCGCCGGCATCTCAAGCGCACTGACGGTCCCCATTGCGAAGGTCAGCGCGAAGATCATCCACAGCTGAGCGGCATCGGTCACAGTCAACAACCAGAACGCGAGGGCGAAGAGCGTGAGAACCGATTGCGTGCTGATGAGAAGACGACGCTTGTCGAAGCGATCGGCAAAGATCCCTCCCCACATCGCGAAGAGCAGCATGGGAAGAAACTGCAGCGCGAGGTTGACTCCGACCGCGACCCCATCGCCGGACAGACGCAGCACAAGCCACCCGAGGGCGACGGTTTGCATCCAGGTGCCGCTCATCGAGACGAGCGTGCCGAAGAAGAACAGTCGGTAGTTACGGACCTGCAGAGAGGTGAATGTGCTCAGAAACGCTTTGTTCAGTCTTGTCATCCATTCCCTTCGGCTGGGGCAAGCGCATCACCCGGCGCCGAAAGAGAGCGGCGTACCTGCTGGGTATCGGTGTCTGCGTCACGAAAAGTTCTCATTACTCTTTACAACCAAATGGCTGTAGCAAATAGTCCCTATGCTGGGAACGACGCGAGAACCGGCAGGCTCGGGCAGGGAGGTGAACGGCGACGGGAGAAAGGGTTGTGCTGTTCGCGACCTGTCTTGCCGATCTGTTGTTTCCGGATGCCGCCCGCGCCGCACGGTCCGTTCTCGCGCGCCTGGGGTGTGAGACGGCAACGCGACCCGGCGCCGTCTGCTGCGGCCAGCCCGCATGGAACTCGGGGCACGTTCCCGAGGCGCGCCGGGTTGCCGAGGGTGCGCTGCGGGCGCTCGAGGGGACCGAGCCGATCGTGTTGTGCTCGGGGTCGTGCACGGCGATGATGCACGAGTACTGGCCTGAGCTGTTCGAGGGCACCGAGTACGCGGACCGGGCGGAGGCCGTCGCGGCCCGAGTCCACGAATTCTCGTCGTTTGTGGCCGGTCGCCTGGAGGACGAGCATCTGGGAGGTGACCCGGCCGGCGAGCGGGCTCTCTGCTACCACGACTCCTGCCACATGTTGAGGGGGCTTGGGATCAAGGACGCACCCCGCAGCCTGCTAGAGAAGATCCAGGGGGCCGAGGTGCGGCCTCTGGACGCACCGGAGCGATGCTGTGGCTTCGGGGGCACCTTCAGCCTGCGTTATCCCGAGCTCTCGGCTGCGATGGCGGACGAGAAAGTCGACGACGTCATCGGCAAGGGAGTCGACACCCTCGTGGCGGCCGACCTCGGCTGCCTCATGCAGATTTGCGGGCGCGCAGAGGCGCGCGGAATCGCACTTGGCGGCCGTTACATCGCCGAGGTGATCGACGCCGCCATGGACGACGGTGCCCAGACCCTATGAGCGAGGCCTACAACTACTCGGGGGGCTTTGCCGACCGCGCCGCAGTCTCTCTCGCCAATCCCGGCCTCCGGAGCTCGATCGCCGCCGCCACCGAGCTGCAGACGGGCAACCGGCTTGCGGGCCTCACCAGCCTGAAGGACCCCGAGGCGATGCGCACACTCGGCTCACAGATTCGCGCCTCGGTCATGTCCCGCCTCGACGAGCATCTCGAACGCCTTGCCGAGAACTGGACCGGGGCCGGAGGGGAGGTCTTCTGGGCCGCCGACGACAAAGAAGCGAGCTCCTACGTGTGCTCGATCGCGGCCCGCGCCGGAGTCAAGACCGTCGTGAAGTCCAAGTCGATGGCGTCGGAGGAGATCGGCCTGAATACGGCCTTGAATGCAGCCGGAATCGAAGCAATCGAGACCGACCTAGGCGAGTACATCGTCCAGCAGGACGGAGGCCATCCCAGCCACATCGTCGCCCCCGCGATACACAAGTCCAAGGAGGATGTTGCCGAGCTGTTCTCGGCCATCGCCGGCGAGAAGCTGCCGGTCGACACGATCGCGCTCATGGAATTCGCGCGGGGCATCCTGCGCGACAAGTTCCTGGACGCCGGGATGGGCGTCTCAGGGGTCAACTTTGCGGTCGCCGACCCAGGCGCCGTGTGCATGGTCACCAACGAAGGAAACGGCCGCATGTGCACCTCGATGCCCCCCGTTCACGTGGCGATCATGGGCATGGAGCGCGTGGTCGCAGACTGGGAGCAGCTTGCGGTGATGCTGTCGCTGCTCGCCCGGAGCGCAACCGGACAGAAGCTCACCCAGTACACCTCCCTCCTGCACGGACCGCGCCACCCCGGAGAGGCGGATGGCCCCGAGGAGTCTCATCTCGTGATCCTCGACAACGGCCGCTCCAAGCTTCTGGGAACCCGTTATCAGGAGGCACTCCACTGCATCAGGTGCGGGGCCTGTCTCAACGTCTGCCCCGTGTTCCGGCAGATCGGCGGCCATGCTTACGACCCGGTGTACTCGGGGCCAATCGGCGCGGTGCTCAACCCACTGATCAAGGGGATTCCGGAGGCCGGCGAGCTGGCCCACGCCTCGACGTTGTGCGGCGCCTGCACCGAAGCTTGTCCGGTGAAGATCCCGCTGCACGACCTGTTGTTGCGCTTACGCCAAGACTACGCGGGCGAGAGCGCGGGACGCGCCGAGCACCTTGCCTATTCGGGCTGGTCGCATGCGTGGGCAACACCGGCGAGATTCCGGGCCTTCGGCCGGCTCGGGACGCTCATGGGCCGCATAACGGGGGGGCGGCATCTGCGGCGCGTACCGATCCCCCCGCTGTCACGCTGGACGCGCGGGCGCACCTTCCCGGGGTGGCCGCCGTCGATCTTCCGGGACCGGGATTAGTGCCCAGTGGAGAGGGCACAGTTTCTTGCACGCATCAGGGGCGCACTTGACGATGCCCCGCGTCTCGACGCCTCCATTCCCGGCGACTGGGCCGTCGACATCGAACGACCCGAGGATCGGTTCCGGGAGGAGGTTGCGGCCGTGGACGGCACCTTCCACCGGGCAGAGGGCGCGAAGGCTGCCGCGGTACTGGGCGTGATCCTGGAGAACCGCGCGGGACAGACCGTGCTGGTCACGAGAGAGGACGGCCTACCGCCCGGGCTCGAAGAGGCCGTGGCCGCCGCCGGCTGCCGGTTCCTGTGGTGGCCGGAGGCGGGGCGCGCCGGAGCGGCGTCGGCGCACGTCGGAGTGACCTCGGCGCTCTGGGCGGTCGCCGAGACGGGCACGGTGGTCGTCTCGTCGGCGCCCCCGTCGGGGCGCGCTCCCAGCCTTCTGCCCCCCGTCCACGTGACGTTCGTCCCCATGGACCGGCTATTGGCCACCACGGCCGAGCTTTTCCGTCGCATGGAGGATCTGCCCGAGCTGCCCTCGAACATCGTGCTCGTGACCGGCCCGAGCAAGAGCGCCGATATCGGGATGGAGCTCGCCCTCGGCGTGCACGGGCCAGGAGAGGAGCACGTGATCCTGGTCGAGTGACTCATGCCGGCGCTTGCGGGTGCGATAGGCCACCTGATAGCTTGCCGGGAGCGACCGTCGGAGGGGGGACCTCGTGGCGAAGGTGATCGACTCGCCGGCCGAAGGGCCGGGCGCCAGTCAGGGCACATATGAGCTGGGCGTAAGCCGCCCACCCCTCGAGATCCTCGACCTGCCGTCGCCCGAAGAGGTGTTCGGGGTCGAGAGGGTTGGCCTCAAGGAGACCCTGAAGTACGCGATCGGGCCGGCGATGATCGCCTTGGGCATCTCGGTAGGCAGCGGCGAGTGGTTGTTGGGCCCGCTCGCCATCGGAACAGGGGGCTTCAGGGGCTTCGGCTGGGTGATCCTCCTCTCGGCCTTGCTACAGGTCTTCTACTGCCTCGAGATCGGGCGCTACGTCGTGGCAACCGGCGAGGTGCCCGTTGTTGGTTTCGGACGTGTTCCCCCCGGTTTCCTGTTGTGGGTACCGTTCGCGCTGTTCTGCCTCTACTTCGCAAACATCCTCGGCGGATGGGCGGCGGCGGCGGGCCAGGGCATGATGGCAATCGTCGAAGGAGAGGCCGTCCCGACCACCGACGTTCGCGTCAAGCTCGTAGCAATTGGACTTCTGGTACTCGTCCTCTTGATAGCACTCGTCGCGAACAAGATCACCCGGGTGCTCGAGCTCATTGCCCTCGGGCTGGTGGCCTTTCAGCTCATCACGTTGTTTCTTATCGACCTCTTCATCGTGCCCGGCAGCGTGTGGATGGAGGGCGTCCTTGGCTTCATCACCCCTGCGTTGCCGCCGGGAAGCGTAAGCGCAACGGTGGTCGGTGGGCTGGCCGGTTTCACTGCTCTAGCCTCGGGGCTCAACTGGTACATCTTCAACCACTATCGGGACAAGGGCTACGGGATGGGTTACCGAATCGGATTCATCGCCGGGATGCGCGGCGAGAGCAAGGAGGTGCTGCCCGTCGGCGCCACCTTTCCCGACAACCCCAAGAACGCCGCACTATGGAAGCGCTGGATGCACTTCCTCCACATCGAGATGTGGGGCGTCTTCTTCGGCGGAGCCATACTGGGAATGCTCCTCCCAACGCTGCTGATGCGTCAAGCCGTGCTCGTATCGGGCCGTGAACCCACCGAGGAGAATTTGCCGACGTTCATCGCCGATGTGATGAACCAGCAATACGGGCGCTTTCTCTTCTACCTCGTTCTCGTAGTTGGATTTCTGCTGCTGTTCGACACTCAACTTGCAATTTTCGAGGCGCTTGTGCGCAATCTCGTCGATGCGATGAATGGGATGAGCGGCAGATTCCGAAAGCTGATCCAAGGGGATGCACGCCGTTTCTACTTCCCTTATATGGTCTTTCTGATCGTGGTGATCTCGTTCATCATCTTCCAAAGCGCCCCGACTACGCTGATCCTGATCACCGCAAATATGTCGAACTTCGGCGCCCTGTTCTTTCCGTTCGTTCTTATGTACTTGAACAGTAAGCTTCCGAAGCCGGCGCGCCCCCCCAAGTACACGTACGTGATGCTGGCGCTGAATTTCGTTTTCTTCGGGTTCTTCTTCATTAACTTCGTGTGGGACACCTTCTTCGGCGGGCCCCTGATCGTGCTTTAGGCTCGCACCATGCTGAAAGGCAACAAGGTTCTGCTTCGCCCGGTCACCGAAGACGACCTCGAGACCATTTGGCCGTGGGACTCGGACATCGATCTGGTTGCGCTTGCGGATGACGAGCCCCCCCTGCCGAGGTCTTTTGAGAGCTTCCGCGAACAACTCAAGAAGATCATGGCCAAGCCCGAAGAAGTGGCGTTGTTCGCCATCGAAGCCGACGGCTCGCTGATCGGCACCTGTTCCCTCTTCCACTTCGACGTCACGGCGCACAACGTGGAGTTGGGTATCTTTATCGGCGACCGCTCCTACTGGGGGAGAGGCTATGGGCGAGAGGCGATTGGGCTCCTGCTCGAGTACGCGTTCCGCTTTCGCAACCAGCGCAAGGTCTACCTCGGCACCTTCGACGACAACGAACGGGCGATCCGCTCCTACAGGGCCTGCGGGTTCGTGGAAGAGGGTCGTCTCAGGGAGCACAGCTGGGTGGACGGGCGCTACAAGGACCTGGTCCACATGGGAATTATGCGCTCCGAGTGGGCAGGTGAACGGGGCGCAGCGTCGACATGAGAGGAGGGTCGCCGGTGTTCAGCAAGGTCGTGATGATGGGAGCACTCGCCGCAGCGGCCGGCATGCTCCACGCGGGGCCACTCAGCGCGGGTGCAGCCCCTCCGAAGTGCTTCGGCGAAACGGCCACAATCATAGGAACAACCGCGGGCGACGACATCGACGGCACCTCCCGGGCCGATGTCATCGTCGGGCGCGGCGGAGCAGACTCGATCTCGGGGAATGGCGGCCGCGATCGGATCTGCGGCGGTGCCGGCAATGACAATGCGCTCGGCGGAGACGGCCGCGACCGCATGGATGGGGGTGAGGGCCGGGACTTCGTCGTGGGTGATCGGGGCAACGATTTGTTGAAAGGGCGCGATGGCCGCGATTACGTCCATGGCAATGGCGGTCAAGACGTAGCCCGCGGAGGCTCGGGACGAGACAAGACCTATGGAGACACCGATGTCAACGCTGGGGTCTTCGGCGGAGGTGGTGACGACGCTCTCTCGGGCAACCAAGGTAACGACTTCATGGACGGCGGCCAGGGCGACGACATTGTGGATGCAGGAACCGGCAATGACGTCGCCGGAGGCGGCAAGGGCACGGACTTCATTGCCGGCCGCACAGGGGACGACAAGCTGTTCGGCTTCGCCGGCAACGACGGCCTCGACGGGGGGCGCGGCGACGACCGCCTCGCAGGCGGCCGGGGAATCGACGGCTGCGTCGGAGGCGAACGCTACCTCAGCTGCGAGACGGATCCCGGATAATGGGATTGCCCTCCCGCGCCCGAGTTGGGTTCTGTGGGCGCGCCGGCTTCATCCGGGACCGCCTCCGGCAGGCTCGCGAGGATTTCGATCGCCAGGGGAGCGTTGTAGCGCTCGAGTCGCGCCGCCACCCAAGTCCGTAGCTCCTGGAGGCTCGGCGGCGAGCCGAAATTTACGGGGACGACGAGAGCAACTACCCGCTCGCCCCACTCCGGGTCCGGCTCCCCCACCACCGCCGCCTCGGCGACGAGCGGGTGCTCGGCCAGGCGCTTTGCCACCGGGGCAGGCCAGACCTTGGCGCCCCCCGTGACGATCGCGTCGTCGGCTCGCCCCAGGATCTCGAGCCGGCCGTCCCCATCCCATCTGCCGAGATCGGCGGTGCGGAGCCTGCCGTCCCTCAGCGTCGCCGCGGTCAGCTCCGGATCGCTCCGGTACGCCCGCATCAGCACCGGCCCCCCGATCGAGATGTCACCGGCCCGCCCGACCGCCACCTCCACGCCATCCAGGGGCCGGCCGTCGAAAACACAGCCACCGCAGGTTTCGGTCATTCCGTAGGTGGTCACCACTTGAGCCCCTGCGGCGCGGGCGCGTTCGAGCAGGTCCGGCCGAAGGGCTCCTCCTCCCACCAGCACCCTCCGCCAGCGGGCCAGGTCGACTCCGGCGTCCAGCAGCCTGACAAGCATCGTCGGAACCACGGAGACCAGGTTTGCCTCTCCCTCCCTGGCCACACCCGCCACCGTGAAACGGGAATGGACCACAGGCTGGGCGCCGATGACGGCCGAACGCGCCAGGATCGCGACGCCGGCGATGCGATGGAGCGGGACACAGGCCAGCCAGCGATCGCCCGGCTCTACCCCCAGGCGGGCCGAGACCATCTCGGCCGACGCCCGCAGCGCCGCGTGGGTCAGCTCGACCCCTTTCGGCGCGCCGGTGGTCCCCGACGTGAGCATCACCGCCGCTACCTCCCCGGGGACCGGTTCGGGGTCGGGCAGCTCCCGCCGGTGGCCTGCCGAGACCAGCGCAGCCGGGTGCAGGCGCGCCAGCAAGGGCCGCAGGCTCTCGTCCGGAAGAGTCGGCGACAGCGGGAGCACCGCGTCCCCCTGCGCCCACGTTTGTGCGATCGCCTCGGCCAGACCCGCACCCTCGAGCTGCAGGGCGATGAGTCGCCCGGTGGTGCGCCGAGTGGGTGCTGAGTGTGCATTATTCACATCTCTCACCCACTCGGCCTCTGATCCTGGTCTGTCATGCTGCTAGCGTACAGTTAACCGTGTGAGTAAACACTCTAGGAGTAAACGCTCATGAATTCGAATCAGGCCGTCTGGACCGGCTCGGGTGACTACGACGACATCGTCTACGAGACCTCGGGCGGCATCGCCAAGATCACGATCGACCGGCCCGAGGTCCGCAACGCCTTCCGGCCCAAAACCCTGTTCGAGCTGTCCCACGC
>JALZIC010000119.1 GCA_030860455.1 Actinomycetota bacterium | reverse complement strand
AAGTGGCCGTTACCCACCCAGGCGCGGCCCGCGGATGTCCCCCAGATCCTTCGAGGGCATCTAGCTCAACCCGCCGTCACACAGCGCCATGTTGCGTGGACCTCAGAGCACTTCTGCGCAGGGATGCAATCGTCAACGCTACGACGAAGAGGACGATCGCCCCCGGCAGCGGCCAAACGGCGGGGGTGCCCGGCGTCGGCTCAGCAGGCTCCCTGGAAGGCAGAGGTCGCTCCGAGGAAAGGCCGGCTGAGACCAGGGTCGACTTCAACAGTGAGGTCGCCTCGAACCAGCCACCGTGCGTGAAGAACGATTTGTCGTCCCCGGCCTCGCCCTCGAGGAAGGGTTGCCCGGGGGGCGTATAGGTCACCGGTCCCCCGGCGGCGTAGGGATAGACGTGTTGAACGACCGTGGCGGAGCCTCCGACTGGCGCAGGGATCGAGTAGTCGACCGAGTACCTGAGTCCCAGCCTTCCTTCGGGCCGGTATTCCTCCATTGGACTCGGGCTCTCGAAGAACAACGCCGGAAACAACCCGGCGCTCTCTGCAAGCATCATGACGTCGCTTCCGGCGTTCTCGCCGCCTCCGAAGGTGACCGGCTCTTCGAGCCCTGGCCCCCTCAGCGATGCCTTCACAGGTCCCTTCCCCCACGCTGGTGACATTGTCGATGCAAGTACGAGGGCGACTCCCGTCACCACGGCCAGACGTCTCATTTCGGCTCCTCTCCCTATCCAACGCTTGCCCCCTTCTACGCCGGTAGCGGCACGTCGGTTCCATCCCGGCTCGGACTCTCGGGCACGCCTCGCCCGAAGAGCGAGACCGTTACGGAGCGCGCATCGATCTGGCGATCCGCAGGGCGTCCGCCTTCCCCAGGCCGGACTCGAGCCGGAGGCTCACCTGGCCGCGCTCCCAGAGCAGGGTATCGCCCGCAAGCCGGGTGCGGTCCTCGATCACGCCACCGCTGGGATCCAGGAGAAAGACATAATGGGGGTCGCCGGAGATCCAGTAGGCGGGGGAGCGCCCGATCGGCACGGCTTCCACCTCGACGCCGTGGGTTCTGACCTTTTGCATCAGGTCATCCCTGATGCCGGCCTGCCACTGGGTGATCAGGAGCCCGACGCGGGTCCCGGCCGCCGGGGGCAGGGCCCCTCCGGCCCCATAGACGAGCGACACGGCTCGGCCACCGTAGGCGGTGACGGCGACGTAGACCTCGTCCGGGCGGCCCACGCCCGCGGGAAGCAGAATCCCGAAGGGGACCATCCCACGCGCCTCCTCCAGTGAGGCCTTGCGCCCCAGGAGCAGGCGCCCATCGGTTACGTGCCTCGGGCCCGGGGCCTCCTCGACGATCTCGACACCCCTGATACCCAACCAGTTCGCGACCGCCTGTCGCGTCGAGGAGGAGAACAGGACAACGCCGGCACCCACCGCAGCCAGAAGCACCGCGGCGGCGAGAACGAGGCGGGCAGTCGGTCTCAGCCGGCTGGGAGCGGGGCCCTCGATCCGCCCCCTCACGGTTTCGGCGAGGTCGGGGACAGGCGGCACCTGGAATGACGTCCCCAGATCCCTCAATCTTCCCTCGAGGTGCCACGAGAGGTCGCTCCGGCGATTGTTCACTGTCTGGATCCGCCTTGGGTGGGTGTCGACGTATCGATGTGATCCGCCGGCAAAGTTGCCCGAAGACGACGCAGCGCCCGGGACAGACGGGACTTGACGGTTCCCCGGGTGCAGCCGAGCACCTGGGCCGTCTCCGCCTCCGACAGCTCGAGCCAGTACCGGCAGGTGATGACGAGCCGGTCGCGCTCCCCCAGACGGCCGACTGCCGCCAGCAGCTCTGTGCGTCCCTCACTCTCGAGTGCCGCCGCTTCGGGGGATGGGACCGCACCCCCCGAAGGGCGAACCTCAGTCAGACGCAGGTTGAGTCGCTCCCTCCTCCCGGCAGCCCGCCGCCGGGAGATTGCTTCGTTGGCGACGATCTTCAGAAGCCACGGCCGGAAAGGTGATCCCGGGCGAAAGCGCGGCAGGGCATAGAACGCCTTCACGAAGGCCTCCTGGGAGGCGTCCTCCGCATCCGCGGCCGAGCCCGTAAGCAGGTAGGCCGTGCGATGCGCAATCTTCCCATAGCTCCCCACCAGCTCTTCGTACGCGTGCAGATCACCCTCGATCGCCCTCCCGACGAGCTCGGCATCGTCCAGTGGTCGGTCCCCCACGTTGTCCAACTGTCCTCGAAACCTCTACGCCGCCAAACTCCGTCCGGTTCCCGGACGGGGCGAGCTCAGTCGCCCTCGTTCCGCCCCAGCGTCCTTTGAAGGCCCGCCTTCAGCGCCCCGCGCTCGGTGTCGTCGAGACGTGCACCGGAATGGGCGAGCGGTATCGCTTGCCTCACCCGAGCCGTGCAGCAAGCATCGCCAGGGCGAGTGCCACCGTCGCCCAACTGAGGGCTCGCAACGAGCGTTCCAGCGGCTCCAGCAAGTCTGCGATATGAATCCCTCTGACCCTGCCATCATTGAGCTCCACGGTCCCTTCGACGCGGGCGACTTGGCGGCGGAGGTGGCGCGCCGGGGTGCTCAGGGCGTGTTGCGCAACCGATAATGCCGCTGCCCCTGCGGCGGCCAGCAACGCCACACCGTCGACGCGATGCGCCTGGACGAAGTACGCAACCAGAACCGGGAAGGCGCCCCAACCGAGGGCAAAACCGACTTCGTTGTGTATACGGCCTCCCCAGAGCTCGAGGTCGTATGCGAGCACCAGGATGACGCCCAAAACGATGAAGGCAATGAGCTCCGGTCCAACGGAGCGAACGCCGTCCGCACCCAGGACAACGGCTCCGGTGAGACCAAGTGCGGCTGCGGCCACCAGCTTCCATCCGGCTATCTTGGTGCCGAGCGGACGACCGTTCAGTTCGTCCAGAGCATGAGCGCCGACGCCCACGGCCAGGAAGAACGCGACGACGGTCTCGAGCAGGAGACCAGAGTCCACCTGCGGCGCAAGACAACCGCCGATGACTGCATAGGAAAGGTGCCACAGGGTGTACGGAGGGTGAAGCAGCGTCCACCAGTCACGCCCCGCTGCGTAGTAAGCGGGGCCGAGCTGAGGCTTAGCCGTTGTCCTTCACGCCCCACATCACCAGCCCGACTCCAAAGCTCATCCGGTGCATCCCTACATTCTGCATGCCCATTCGCGCCCACGTCTGCGCAGTCCACTCGTCCGAATAGGTCTTGTAGTGGTTCGAGATACTCGGGCCCAGAAAGCGCCCCACGCGGTACCACTCGCGACCCCCTGTAATCAAGCCGGCCACCGGCAAGACAAAACGCGTATAGAACCACCAACCGAACCGGAATAACCGCTTGTCGGGAACGTGGAACTCGAGGCTCGCGATCACACCTCCCGGCCTGACAACTCGGACCATCTCTCGCATGGTGGCGGCGGGATCGCTGACATAGCGAAACAGATATGTGAAGGCAAGCGCGTCGAAGCTATTGTCCTCGAACGGGAGCTCCTCGGCGCGCCCGGCCACGAACCGGATCGGTTCGGGAAGAGCGGCGCGGGATACCTTTGCCTGGGCATGCCGCATCATCGGTTCGGTTATGTCGACCCCCGTCACCCGAGCCCCCGTGCGGCGCGCCATCTGAAGCGCCACTCCTCCGGTTCCCGTTGCAACATCAAGGATCGACTCGGGATGCTCAGCGGCGATGTGATCTACGAGCTCACGTCGCCACCGGGCGTTCTGTCCGAACGAGAGTACTTCGCCGAGAAGGTCGTAGCGTCTGGATAAACCCGAAAAGAGCTCTCGTGCAAATCGGTTGGGTTCCTTGATGGTGCTGTCAATCGGGATGTTCGACGAAAGCGGTGCCTCCACCGCGACGCTTGGGTTCTGCAACCGCCTGAACCTGGCCCGAGGAGCCGAAGCCTATTGCGGCGACTGCTCCGATGTCGTTCGAAGGTTCTCCGAGGGAGACGAGCGTGACGAACT
>JALZIC010000114.1 GCA_030860455.1 Actinomycetota bacterium | reverse complement strand
GCGATGCCTCGCACGATCGATAAGCCAAGGCCGCTGCCCCCACTCAAGCGCGAGCGCGAGCGGTCCTTGCGCCAGAAACGGTCAAAGATCTTGCCCTGATCCTCGAATGAGATGCCTTCGCCGTGGTCCCGCAACGCCACCCATGCCCATCCATCCACGTCGCCCGCGGCCGCTTCAACCGACGAGCCGGGAGGAGCCGACTTCAGCGCATTGTCCAGGAGGTTGGCAACCGCCCTCTTGAGGGCGTCGCCGTCACCGGCAACCTCCAGCGGCATGCCCAGCTTCTTGTCGATCGTTACGTTCTTTCCACTCGCGACCGCACCGAAATCGCCCGCAACCTCTGCTGCAATGGCCGAAAGATCGAGCTTGTCGCTTCGCATATTGGGGGAATCGAGCCGCGCAAGGGCGAACAGATCGTCCACCAATCGGCTCATGCGTTCGGTTGCACGCCGTACGACAAACGCTGTCTGACGCCAGTCATCCACCGTCGCATCCGGGTCCGAGAGGACCACATCGACATTCGTACGTATGACCGCCAGCGGGTTGCGCAACTCATGCGAGGCGTCAGCAATGAACCGGCTTTGAACTTGAAAGGCTGCATCCAGTCGAGCAAGCATCCCGTCAAAGGTATCCGCCAGGCGTTTGAGCTCATCCTCCGGGCCTTGAAGCTCGATTCTTTGTGACAGATCTGTAGCTTGGATATGGTCGGCAACATCCGTTATCCGGCCGATCGGGGACAGCACTCTCCCGGATATGACCCATCCCACGCCGAAGCTCACAAGGAACAACACACCCAACGCGCTCAAAGCGTACTCCCGCATGTTCTCGACGGTGTTCCCGTTGGCCGCACGCTCGAAGCCACGAAGGTTCGTGATCAAAAGCCTCTCGGAGGGCTGGCTCACGCCGTCGCCGTTGATGTCGGCGGAGAAGTCCGTGATGCGCGCGAAGGATGGTTCATTCCGGAGAGTCGAAAGCAGCGCGAGATAGAGCGCAGCCACCAACGCCGCAGCCAAGGCAAACAGCACCGTGGAATACAGAATGGTGATGCGAAACCTCACCGACCTCATCCATTCCGGAAGCATGCTCACTCCCCCGGCCATCTATGTTGCCCCGCGCAGCCTGTAACCGCTGCCGACAATGGTTTCGATAGGTTGCGGCAGCCCGTCCTGCTCGAGCTTGCGTCGCAGTGTCATAACGGTGACTCTGACCGTTTTCGTGAACGGATCTGCGTTCTCGTCCCAGACATGCTCCAGCAGGTCTTCCTGGGAAAGAACTTCATCCGGATGGCTCATGAAGTAGCGCAGCAAGGCGAACTCCTTGGGACTCAATCTGAGAGCAACGTCACGCCTCATCGCGCTGCGCGTGCGTGTGTCCAACTGGAGAGTCCCGCTTTGAAGAACCGCGCCGGAGCGTCCTGCGTCGCGGCGCAACAACGCCCGGACTCGAGCCGTGAGCTCGGAGAAGTCAAAGGGCTTGGTTAGGTAGTCGTCTGCTCCATCGTCCAAACCCGCAACCCTGTCCTCGGGTTCGCCGAGCGCAGTCAGCATCAAGATCCGGGGGGTCGTCCCCTCTCGCGTTGAGATATCCCCGGAACGGAGTCTCCTTGCGAGCGCACGACCATTCATCTTGGGGAGATTGACGTCCAGGCACACGAGGTCGTAGGAGTTGACCATGACCTTTTCGAGTGCGTCATCACCATCGTAGGAAAGATCGACCGCATAACCTTCGCGGCGGAGACCTTTTGCAATCGCGAAAGCAAGATCGTGCTCGTCCTCCACCACCAGAATGCGCATGGTCAGATAGTAGGCACAGAGTTGCCCCTGCACGCTCCTGCACACCCCAGTAGGAACTCCGTTCGTCTCTTTACGTGCTCTTTAGCCCCCCACCCGTAATGTGGAGATCAAACAAACCTGAGGGTGAGGAATCAGATGGCATCACTAGACGACACTTCGACTCGATCCGGCACTCAGCATCGGGCCGAGGGCCCTCCTGAATGGATGAGGGAGCGCCTCGAGGGCCCGGGGGGGCCCTCCGGTTCCCGGCCGTCCCCTACGGCCGGCCCGTCACAACCCGACAGGACGAAGCCCGGATCCCTGCAAAGCCCCGCACGTCGCCGCCTGGCCGGGGCCGTTGCCGCTCTTTTGCTGGTCGGTGGCGGGTACGGCTTGGCGTCGGTTCGTGACACTGGTCTGCCTCCGGACGCAGGCGCTCCTCCGAGGCAGGCGGGGCGAGCGCTCGTCACGCCTCAGGGGCCGGAGCCGGTTGCCGCGGTTGCAAAAGCCGTGCTGCCGTCGGTCGTGCAGATCGAGACAGAAGGTGGGCTCGGCACGGGGATCGTCTACAACTCCAACGGTTTCATCCTCACCGCAGCACATGTGGTCGAAGGCTCCTCGGAGGTGACCGTTCGCCTCGCCGACGGCCGACGCGTGCCGGGTGAGGTCGAAGGGGCAGATGAAGCGACGGATGTTGCCGTCGTGAGCGTCGGCCGTCGTGACCTCCCGGCTGCCTCTCTCGCAATCGGTATCCCGGTAAGAGTGGGTCAGCTTGCAGTCGCGATTGGAAGCCCATTCGGGCTCGAGGGAACCGTGACGGCGGGCGTCGTGAGCGCGGTGGAACGAACCATCACAACAAACGAAGGCAATGCAGCGAGCATGATCCAGACGGATGCTCCCATCAACCCCGGTAACTCCGGCGGCGCTCTAGTGGACCGCAAAGGACGGGTCATAGGAATCAACGACGCCATCCGCAGCGACTCCGGAGTCAACGCAGGCGTCGGCTTCGCCATCCCGATAGACACCGCTGCCTCGGTGGCCGAGGCCCTGCTTCGAGGCAGGGCCCCGGAGGTCGGCTTCCTCGGCGTGAGCGGAGCGGAACCGGGCATGGGGAGACCCGGTGCTCAGATTACGGATGTGCAACCCGGCACTCCGGCCGGCCGGGCAGGCCTTCGCCCGGGCGACCTGGTAACCGGATTCGACGGAGAACGGGTCGAAAGCATGGCCGAGCTGGCAGCGCGCGTGCGGCCAACCCCACCCGGCACCGAAGTCACTCTCGAAGTGGTGCGCAACGGCAGGGCTCTGAACGTCATCTTGCGGGTAGGCAGCCAATGACTGCTGTATGACCTCGTCTCACGACACGGCTAGGGGAGGTGGTTGTGACTGACTCGGGTGCCAGGCTCCATGCGATAGGAGACCCAGGGGTCGTCCACGACACGCTTGAAACTGCGCTGTTCGAGATGAAGCGCGTCATCGTCGGGCAGGAAGCGATGCTCGAAAGGGTACTTGTGGCGCTTCTTGCAGGGGGCCACCTCCTGATCGAGGGGGTGCCCGGGCTTGCCAAGACCCTCACGGTCAGGACACTGGCCTCGGTCCTGGGCGGCGGCTTCAGTCGGATCCAGTTCACTCCCGACCTGGTGCCCTCGGACCTCGTCGGAACGCGCGTCTACCGAGCCAACTCGTCCACGTTCGAAACCGAGCTGGGCCCGGTCTTCTGCAACTTCCTTCTTGCCGACGAGATCAACCGTGCGCCCGCAAAAGTGCAGTCGGCCCTTTTGGAAGTAATGCAGGAGCAGCAGGTAACGATCGGGAGCCACACCTATCCGGTGGAAAGTCCATTTCTGGTCATGGCGACACAGAATCCGATCGAGTCCGAGGGAACCTATCCGTTGCCCGAAGCACAGGTGGACCGGTTCATGATGAAGGTTGTGGTCGACTACCCGAGCTTCGGGGACGAGATGGAGGTTGTGCAGCGGTCGTTGGGCGAGCCTGCCGACGTCCAGCAGGTTCTCACGGCTCAGGATCTGTTGACTTTCCAACGCGCTGTTGCGCAGGTCTATGTGGACCGCCTCGTGTCCGAATATGCCGTGGCTCTCACCATGGCAACACGCCAGCCCGATACCTACTCACTCCCACATCTGGTTCCCTATATCGCCTACGGGGCAAGCCCGAGGGGATCCATCAACCTCATCCACTCGGTGCGGGCCCTCGCGCTGTTGAGAGGACGCAGGTACGTGGTCCCCCAGGACGTCAAAGCCGTCGCCAAGGACGTGCTGCGACACAGGATCGTGCTCACCTACGAGGCGCTCGCCGATGACGTGACGAGCGACAAGATCCTCGACGAGGTGCTGGCCACGGTGCCAACCCCGGCGATCGAACCAATGTCCCAAGAGGGCGCGTGACCGTGGGATGGCGCACGCCCGAGTCGAGAATGTGTCCACCGGGCTGACCCGGCTCCGGGCTCCGGCCCGGCCCGGCCCGGGGCCAATGCCCCTCCCCCTGCTGCGGGCACTCGATCTCGAGGTACGCCGTCGGATCGAAGGCCTCTTACCTGGGGATTTCTCATCGGCTGCGACGGGCACCGGCACCGAGCTGGCCCTGGTGCGCCCGTACGTCGCCGGGGACGACGTCAGGCAGATGGAATGGAATGTGACCGCCCGGACCGGGCAACCGCATGTGCGGGAGCAGGTTGCGGAGAAAACCCTCACCGCGTGGCTCCTGCTCGATGTCTCTGCGTCGATGAATTTCGGCACCGCCAGGAGGCGCAAGGCGGACGTTGCCGAAGGCGTCGTCCTTGCACTCGGACACCTCGCGAGCAGGAGGGGCAACCGGCTCGGAACGATGACGTTCGGGGCCGGGCGGGACCGGGTGGTGACCCCTTCCGACGGTCGCAGGGGAATGCTGGGACTCCTTCACACCCTCGCCCGCCTCGAGCAGACGGACGCCACTACAACCGCCGACTTGCAGCATTCGCTTGGCAGGGCACTGCGCCGCGCAACCAGGATGGCGCGCACCCGCGGCACGGTTTGGGTCGTCTCCGACTGGCGGTCGCAGACGGACTGGCGCCGGCCCCTGGGGCAGCTCGTCCACAGACACGAGGTCATTGCCGTTGAGATACAAGATCCCCGGGAGCAGGAGCTTCCCAATGTCGGCGATCTCTGGTTGGTGGACCCGGAGACGGGCCGGCAGATGAGGGTCGACACGGGAGACCGAAAGCTCAGACGGGACTTCAGCGCGGCCGCAGCCGGGGAGCGGGCTCAGCTCCACCGGGATCTGATGGCCTGTGGGGCTCGTCACGTGGTGCTCTCGACCTCGGAGGACTGGTTGCACACCCTGGCCGGTTTCCTCACCCGCGGGTACAAGGGCGTGACGGGAGGGGCACGCGCCGCGAGCCGCTCCCCCAAGCATCCATGAGCTTCGGCGCTCCGGCCCTGCTTTGGAGCCTTCTGGCCATCCCTGCATTGGTGGCCCTCTACATCGCAGCAGGGCGACGCCGGATGCGCTACGCGGTGAGCTTCACAAACCTGCAGGTGTTGGAGGGGGTAAGGGAATCGGCCCGCCCGTGGCGCCGGCATGTGCCCATGGTTCTTTTCTTCTTGGCTCTCGTCCCGCTACTGGCCGGACTGGCGCGTCCCCAGGGGACCGTGCTGGTCCCACGCGAACAGGCAACCCTGGTGCTGTCGATAGACGTCTCTGGCTCGATGCGAGCCACCGATGTGGCTCCTTCGCGGCTGGAGGCGGCGCGAACTGCGGCGTCGTCCTTTGTGGATGGCTTGCCGGATAAGTTTCCGGTCGGCCTTGTGACCTTCGCCGAAGGGGCCGAGATCCTCGCGCAGCCAAGCCGGGATCGCCGCGTGGTGAGGGAATCTATTGCCTCACTTGTGGCCTCGGGATCTACGGCGATGGGCGACTCGATAGTTGAGGCGCTCAGGTTGACCGGCGCGCGTCCCGACGTCGAAGACCCGAGAACAGCTCCCGGCGCGCGCGACCGCCGCCCGGACGAGGAGCACCCGGCCGCGGTGCTTCTGCTATCCGACGGCGCCAACACCTCGGGTGAAACCCAGCCGTCCGAGGCCGCCGAGCGCGCCCGTGCTCTCGGAGTGCCGGTGTACACGATCGCCCTCGGCACGCCGGAAGGTGTAGTCGAGATCCCCGATGACTTCGGACAGAGCCGCTTGGTGCGGGTGCCCCCCGATTACGAAACACTGAAGAGCATCGCAAGGATCACGCATGGCAGGTACTTCTACGCTCCGAGCGCAGCCGAGCTCCAACGCATCTACGGCGAGATCGGCTCGCGGGTCGGCTTCGAGAGAGAGCACCAGGAGATGACCGCGGCCTTTGCGGGCATTGCTTTGGTTCTTGCGGCCGGCGCAGGTGCATTCGCCTTTGCCTGGGGCCACCGCTTTCCTTGAACACCCTTTACAGAACCTTTACCGCCACCGTGTTGTAGTTGGATCCGAAAGGCGGCGGCTCTCCTCGTATGGCCTTAGCCAACAGGGCCGCTGGAGACAAAAAATGACATCGCAAGCTGTGGTGGGCGCAAGCAAACCCGGCCACCTCCCCCGACCCTCGAAGAGCTTCAGCAAGGGAAGGACCTGTGAAGCGCCAGGCTGCTCCAAACAGCTCTCGCAGTACAACCGGCGGGAGAAGTGCTGGGCGCACGCAGACATGAAGGTCCCGCGCCTGCGGGGCCGCACCACCGCAACCTCCTAGAGAACAGGCTCTGGGGAGCGCAAGAGGTCAGGCGAACGCCCGCTCGAGGTCGGCGATCAGGTCGTCCGGGTGCTCGATGCCGACGGAGAGGCGCACCAGCGAGCCGGGGACGGCCAGGGCGGTTCCCGCTACGCTGGCGTGGGTCATTCTGGCGGGGTGCTCGATGAGCGACTCGACCCCGCCGAGCGACTCGGCTAAGAAGAACAGCCGGGTCCGCTCGCAGATAGCCAGGGCGCGCTCTTCCGAGTCACAGGAAAACGACACCATCCCGCCGTATAGAGGTTCCCCCGACGCGGACATCTGAGCCGAGGCGAGCTCGTGGCCGGGCCACCCCGGCAGCCCGGGATAGTGGACGACCCCGACCGAATCCTGCTCGTCGAGCCACCGGGCGATCTCCAGAGCGCCGAGCGAGTGCGCCTTCATCCTCACGGCCAGCGTCTTCAACCCTCTCAGGAGGAGCCACGAATCGAACGGTCCGGGAATCGCGCCGACCGAGTTCTGCAGCCAACGAAACCTGGCTGCGAGATCTTCGTCCGCGGTGGCGAGCGAGCCAACGACGAGGTCAGAATGGCCGCCCAGATACTTGGTTCCGGAATAGACGACGACATCGGCACCATGCTCGAGCGGGCGCTGGATAAATGGGGTTGCAAAGGTATTGTCGACCGCCAGCAGAGCGCCGGCGCCATGGGCGGCCCCCGCGAGGGCGCTCAGATCGAGGATCTTCAACAGGGGGTTGGTCGGCGTTTCGGCGAAAACGAGCGCAGCCCCTTCGGCGGTGACCGCGGTCACGCGCTCCATGTCCGTCATGTCCACCGTCCTCAGCCCGATGCCCAGGCCCTCGGTTACCTGGGAAAAGAGGCGGTGGGTTCCTCCATAGGCGTCATCGGGCAGGATCACGCGATCACCGGGCTCGAGTGTCAGGGCCAGCGTTGCAATTGCCGCCATGCCCGAGGCGAAACTGATCGCGTGCGGAGCGCCCTCCAATGCAGCAAGGCAGGTTTCGAGTGCCCTTCGGGTCGGGTTGTCCGTGCGCGAATACTCGTAGCCTTTGTGCCTGGCTACAGCTTCTTGCACGAAGGTCGATGTTTGATAGATAGGAACCACAGCGGCGCCCGTCGCGGGATCGGGTTCCTGGCCTGCGTGAATGGCCCGAGTCTCAAAACGCATACCATCGGACATAGAAGGCTCCTGGGAGGAAGAGTACCGATCAACTTGGATAACACGACCTCTAACCACATAGCTTCTTCGACGCTTGACCGGGCACGCCGTTCGCGTGCGCCCCGTGGTCATGTCGTTGTCGTCGGGCAATGGCGCAGAGACGGCGCCACCGTGACCCCGGCGCCCTATACGGAGGCGGTCCAGGCAACCGGAGGCCGCCCGATCGTGTTATCCACCTTCAAGCCCCCGAAAGTGGCGCCCGCGGACGTGGAGGTCGTCGCCGCCCTCGACCCAGACGACGCGTCGTTGCTCGAGGGCGCCGTGGGGCTGGTGATCCCGGGGGGAGGTGACGTCGACCCCGACTGGTACGGAGCAACCGATCGCCATCCGAAGTCGCGCAACATCAGTCATCGCCGGGACCGCTTCGAGATGGCCCTTCTGGCCGCCGCACTCGAACGCGACCTGCCCGTGCTGGCCATCTGTCATGGGATGCAAGTGCTCAACGTCCATCTCGGCGGGACCCTGGTACAGCATCTCGCCGACGACCCCAAGCGGCTGAATCACGATCGCGACACCCCACGCAGTCAGCATGTTCACCGTGTCCACACCAAAGACAAGAGCCTCCTGGCGGATCTGTTGGGCTCGTCGGCCACGGTCAACTCACATCACCACCAAGGTTTGGATGTCGTGGGGAAACCGCTCGAGGAGGTCGCCTGGTCCGAGGACGGCGTTTTGGAAGGCGCCGTATCGACCGACCACCATTGGGTGGTCGGAGTGCAGTGGCACCCCGAGAGCCTGGTCACCGTCGACAAGGGCCAGGAAAACCTGTTCCGTTCCTTCATTCACGCCACCGAGGAGTTCAGGGCCCGTAGCGACGACGAGGCGCGCTCGGCCTAGCCGTCCCCTAGAGGGAGCGGTTCGCCCATGACCGAGGCAACGTCGCCGAACTCGGGCGAATAGGCCCTCCGCTCGGCAACGACGGGAGCCGAGGAACGCACGACCACGACACCCGGCGGACCGACTCGTAGCCCACCGACCGGGATCGTCCTCCGAGCCCCCGCCTCCACCATGAGGTCCCGGAGACGGGCCGGCGTGACCCCGCGGCTGGATGGGCGGAACACCGTGAGGTCCACGACCGCGTCCTGCGAGCCGGGGTTCAGCACCACGACATCGTCTGCGGCCGGACGGGCAACCGCAGGAGCGAGCGACCATCGCCGCGCTGCCCTGGTGGCGCCCATCTCCGAGGCCACTCCCACGAGATCGCCGGTGCCGTAGCTCACGGAGCGCTCCGCCACCACCCCCGAGCTACTCGTCGACGTGACGACGGCGCTGAATGACCTGACCAGACCGCTGCGGGCCGCCGGAGCCGGCACCGGGATGAGCTTGGAGCCGCCGGCGGGAACCGTCACGTCGACAAGGCTTGGAGGCTGGACCATGGCCAGGCGTCCGAGCAGCGAGATCGTTACCGTCGCCGGGGCAGCTCCCGGGTTCATCACTGCGAAGGTGGTGCTGCGGCCGGGACCTGCCCCCGCCTCGGGGAAATACCACTGTGTGGATGCGGTCCTGGCGCCGAGCGAGAAGAGCGCCCCCCGGGATTCGGGCCCGGTACCGGGGGATCGGCCTGGGGCACGGCCGAGGCGCCTATCGGGGCTCCGAAATACCGTTTTCCAAACCACGACCCGTCCCCGCCGGACGGTCACGGTTGCAGCCAGCGAAGGATCCGGGAGAGCCACCCGGTTGACCTTCACCTGAATCGAGCTTCGGGCCGGAACGGCTACCTCGCGGGGGCCCACTGCCGGGGCGCGCCCCTCGGCGGCGAAGTCCAACCTGACGACGGCTTCATCGGGGAAGGGATTGAACATGGTTATTCGCTCATCCCACCCCGCCGACGACGCCCCCAAAGGGAGATACCAGCGGTCCGAGGCGACCGGTGAACACCGGGAGGCGCCCGCCCCGCCAGAAGCCAAAGCGTTCCGGCGCCCCTGGTCGCCAGGTCCCTGCCAGCCAACCAGAGAGGCGGCCGTAACCCTGCCGCCGGCTCCGACGACGTCGACTGCCCGTCGGTCGGCCCCCGGCAGCCACACCATCTTGCCGTCCACCGGCGCGGGGTGCCTGTTCCAGGGCCGGGCGGCAATTCTGACCCCCCTCGAACGAGGAGCGTGCACCGTCAGGACTCTGGACGCCAACCGGCCCACCTTCTGGTCCGGTCGCTCCCGCTCCTTCTGGTCCGGTCGCCCCCGCTCCACTGCTCCCGGACAGAACACCGACCGCTCGATGAACTGCCCCCTCGGGCCGGTGGAAGTTCGCGCCTCGGGCCCGGCGGAAGCGGAGCGACGGCCCTGGAGGTCAACGCCGAGCCCCGCCGCCGTCAGCGCCAGTGCCAGGCCCACGAAGAGGGCCTCTTTGGGGCGAACGACCCTCATGGGAGGGGCCCGGGCGCCACGCCGGCGTTGGCCAGCAAGAGGTACCCGGGTTCATCGCGTACGACGGCGAGGTCGCGTTGGGACAGCCAGGCCCGCTTCAGATCGGCTCCCTCCGGCCCGGAGGCTCCCACGACGATGTAGCGGATATCCCACGACGCCAGGTCGCGTCCGGCTCGATCGGTGCCGCCGGACGCCACCGATGCGACCGAGCGAGTGACCCCGGGCCCAACGCCTTCCTGCGGCCAAATGTCGGTGAGAATCGGGCCCTGTGCTCCGCTCGTGTGGAGGTCGCCTGGGGGGCCGAGGAGGCTCGGGCCGTTCTCCGAGTCGTCCCCCACCCACAGCACCTTGCCGGCGTCCGCGCGGACCACCTGCGATCCGAGCAATGCCGAGATGTCGCCAACCGGACCGGTCGCCTCCCCCTGCACCCGGCGCGGCGCATAGTCACCCCCGGCGAGCGGGGGGATCATCGAGCCGGCAGCCAGCGCCGCCAACAGGGAAAGGAGTGCACCAGCGGCGATTGCCTGCCGTCCCGATCTCGAAAGCCTCTCGAGTGCACCCTCTACCGCCAGACCAGCCAGGACCGCCCACGCCAGCGCCGCAAGCACCCCCGCTTCGACGGGTGAGGCCATCAGCGGTGGAGCCAACCCGGACGCCCACAGAGCCACCGCAAACCCGATCGCTCCGAGGCACGCCCACAGGAACAGGGCCAGTCTCCGCCCATGGGCCCGGCTCACCACCAACGCGGCCAAGCCGGCGGCGACCAGGGTGGGCCCCATCAATCCGGGCCCGTCGGGAAGCTCCCCCAGAAGAACGGAGGCCGCCCCTTTGCCGGAGAAAGCGGCCAGGTAGATGCGCGACGACGGGCCCTCGAGCAGCCGGACAAGCGGTCCGCCCGAACTCAACCACGCCGCGCTCCAGGGGAGGAGAAGGATCCAACCGGCTGCAATGCCGCCGAACGCGGCGGCGACGTTGACCGGCCGGCCCCGGGCATCGACCGCCCGGTCACCCTCCAGCAGCGCCCCGCTGAGAGCTGCAAGCAGCCCGACCCCGGCGAAGATTCCCAGAGACGCAGGGACGAAAGCGGCGGACACGCCGCACCCGAGTGCAATCCGCACCACCTCCCACGGCACCGACGGCGAGCGGCGCGGCGCGCTCGCGGGCGGACGAGTTGGGCCGAGAAGCCGAAGCAGGGCGCCAACGACGTAGGGTGCCGCTGCGCCGAAGACCAGGGCGCCGAGGCGGCCGGCTCGCAGACCTGCATAGCCGAGGGGGCCAATCGTGTAGGCGATGGCGGCTGTGCCGGCGCCAAGGCGGCCGGCGCGTCCCTCGGCCACCCAGCCCGCCGTCAACCGATAGGCGCCGAGGGCCGCAGCGAGGCCAAGGCTGATGACGAGCAGCTTCTGGGCGAGGGCCGCTCCCCCGAGGGCCAGGACGGGGAAGACGCCGAGGACCAGGAGCGCAGGTGGAGCCGCCTCGGTCGGACCGGGCCCGTTCCCCCGCTGCGCGTACGCATGGAACATCGAGGTCGCACCCTCGGGGAAGGGAAGCAGCTCGCCCACCGACACAGGAGACACCAGCAACGAATCCCGCAATCCCAACGCCACGAGAAGGGCAATCACGGCGACGGCCGGGAGCACCCTCGAGCCGATGCGCACCGGCGTCCTGGTCCCTGCCAGCAGCGCCCTCGTGGAGCGACCCCAGACCGCCTCGGGTCGATCGGATCGCCTGGAAATGTAGGAGCGCATCCTGATCGTCGCCGGGACCTTGAAGCGACGGAGGCTGCCGTCGGAGACCTTCCGTATCCGTTGGGAGCGCCGGCGCGCCGGGAGCATGGAGGGCAGGGCAGCCAGGTTCCAACCGAGGGCGCCGAGAACCTGAAGGGCGGCGCGCGGCCGGCGGACGACAAGATACCCAGCCATCTCCACAAGGGCAAGGAGAATGAGCTGAGGAACAAGCCAGAGAAGCCTGAGGGCCGAGCTGTTCTTTGCGACGGCTCGAAAGCGGTTGCGGCGCAAGAGAAATCGCGTCGGCCCCCAGGTGATCTGCCGCAACTGGCGGGTGAGTGCGGCGGCGTGCCGAACCCGCGCTGCCGGGGCAACCTCGACGCTGTGACCCGCAAGCCGCGCCCGCCAGCACAAATCGAGGTCTTCGCAGAACGCCCGCATCTTCGTGTCCCACCCGTTCAGGTCATAGAACACCGGCCTCCGGACGAGCATGCAGGTCGAGGTGACGTGGAATACTTCGCGCGCCAGGTCCCGCTGACCGCTGTCCTTTTCACCTTGCTCGAGCCCGTGGTAGCCGTGTCCGAACCGGTCGGTAGACCACCCCACCTCCTCCAGAAGCGCCGGCTCGGTCCACGAAACCACCTTCGGCCCCACGATCGCGGTGTCGGCGCCTGAGGACATCCGGCGGACCAGTTGCTCCACGGAGTCCGGGTCGAGGGCGACATCGTCGTGGACGAACAGCAGCAGTTCGGCGTCCGGACGAAGACGGTCGAGCGCCCAATTGACCGCCCCCCCGAAGCCGAACGGGCTTGGGGTCCGCAAGACCGTATGGCGCCGACGGCCCAGCGCGGCAGCGACAACCTTGGGAAGGGGCGCGTCGCCGGGATCGGCCGGAGAACAGTCGTCGACCACCACTACATCCATGACTGGATAGGTTTGGCGGTCGAGCGAATTGAGGCATTCGCCAAGCCACCGGCGCCCGTCGTGGGTTACCACCACCGCAAGAACCGAGGGCTGTCTTGGAGCAAGGGCGAATGAGGTCGCCGCCGCAAGGGAGCCGGAGAGGTCGCGCGGTCGCAGGTCTGGGGTTTGAATGACCACAGGCGTCAGGCGGGGACTCCGTACAGCGTCGTCCGACGCTTTGGCGTACGCCCGATTGCCCGGATGAGGCCCTCCATCTCCTGGGGCGTGAGCTCCTGGCCGTGGTCGGCCCCTGCGGCACGTGAGATGTTTTCGTTCATCAGCACGCCCCCCAGATCGTTCGCCCCAGCCTGCAATGCAAGTTGAGACCCCCTCACCCCCATCTTCACCCACGAGACCTGGATGTTGGGGATGTGGCGCCCCAGGCCGATGCGGGCAACCGCGTGCATCTTGAGCGCTTCCTCGAAGGTGGGACCGCGGCGCGCCCTGCCCCTGAGGTAGATGGGGGCGGCCATGTGCACGAAGGGGAGCGGGACGAACTCGAACAGGCCGCCGGTGTCATCGGCGATCTCCTTGTGGAGGCGTCTCACCACGGCGAGGTGACGAGCCCAGCTGCGCGGCGATTCCACCGTCCCGAACATGATCGTCGCGTTCGATCGCAATCCCAGGGAGTGTGCAACACGGTGCACCTCGCACCATTGCTCGGTGGTCACCTTGTCGGGACAGATGATGGCCCTGATGTCGTCGTCCAGCACTTCGGCTGCGGTGCCGGGCAGCGTGGCGAGTCCCGCGTCGCGGAGCCTGGTGAGGAAATCCCGCACGCTCTGGCCGGCCGTGGCCGCTCCCTGGAATACCTCCAGCGCAGTGAACGCGTGGACGTGCATCTCCGGCACCGCCTCCTTCACGGCCCGCAGATAGCGCTCGTAGTCGTCACCCGTGAACGAATGGTGGATGCCGCCCTGCATGCACACTTCGGTTGCGCCGCGCTCCCATGCCTCCTCAGCGCGCCGGGCAACTTCCTCGGGCGTCAGGAGGTATGGCGCACCGCGGAGGTTGAGAGACTTGGGGCCCTTGGAGAAGGCGCAGAACCCGCACTTGTAGTAGCAGATGTTCGTGTAGTTGATGTTCCGATTGACGACGTAGGTGACCTCGTCTCCAACCGTCGCCCTCCGGAGGTCGTCGGCGACGCTGTAGAGCTGCTCGGCCTCCGCTCCGCTCGCGGAAAACAACGCCGCGAGCTCGTCTTCGCCGAGCTCATCGCCTCCGGCAGCCCGGTCCAACAGTCCGGCGATCGCCGGCCGCACCACCCGCCCGGGCACCCGCCAGGCGCCGTCGTTGGCCGCCTCGACGGCGCGCTCCGACTCGGAGGGAGGGGGCTGGTTGGCTCCCGCATACCAGGTATCGGTCCGGGCGAAGCCCTCGGCGTCGCTCTGGTCCAGAATCTTGGGGCGCAGGGACCGGTCGATCCAACGGGCGCGCGCCTCCGGAGTCGAGCAGTAGCCGGGGTAAACCGGGAGCCGCTGAGCGAGCTGGAAACCCCGTCCTTCGGTCACGCTCCGGAGAGCATCGAGCTCCGGCCAGGGTGCCTCGGGGTTCACGTGGTCGGGCGTTACCGGCGAGACCCCGCCCCAGTCCGAGAGACCGGCGGCCAGATAGACGCCGTATTCCTCGGGGGTGAGATTGGGTGGCGCCTGCACCCCGATTTCCGGCCCGAGGATCAGGCGGGTAAGAGCGATCGCCAAAGTGATCTCGTCCACCCCCGGCTCGGGATGACCGGCCATGGCGACATCGAGCTTGGCCCTGAAGTTCTGGACGATGACCTCCTGGATGTGGCCGTGACGCCGGTGTGACGCCCTTATCGCAAGGAGGGCGTCGATTCGCTCCGCCCAGGTTTCGCCGATGCCAAGAAGGATCCCGGTGGTGAACGGAACCTGCGCGGCACCCGCAGCCTCGAGCGTTGCCAGGCGCACGCTTGGCTTCTTGTCCGGCGCTCCGAAATGGGCCATGCCGCGCTTGAGAAGACGCTCGGAGAGAGTCTCGAGCATGGTTCCCTGGCTCACCGACACGGGGCGCAGGGCGGCGACCTCCTCCTGCGTCAACGCTCCGGGGTTGACGTGCGGTAGGAGGGAGGTGTTTTCCAGAACGGACCGGCACGCCTCCGCGAGATATCCGATGGTGGTGGCATGCCCCAGGCCGTCGAGCTCACGGCGCGCCTGCTCCCACTTGCGCTCGGGCTTGTCTCCGAGGGTGAAAAGGGCTTCGGTGCACCCCGCTGCCTCTCCGGCCCTGGCAATGGCAAGCACCTCGTCGAGGGTCAGATAGGCCCGCTCGCCTTCACGGGGGGGGTGAACGAAGGTGCAGTATCCGCACAGATCCCTGCACAGCTTGGTGAGCGGGATGAATACCTTCTTCGAAAAGGTGATGCGGGAGCCACCGAAGCGATCGCGCATCGAGCGCGCCGCAGCGATCGTCGCGGCGGGTTGTCCAAGGCTCAGCCGGGCCATCCTGTGGGCCTCGTCTTCGGTAAGCGTCAGCCCATCTGCGGCGCGCTCCAACAACCCTCCCAGCCCATTCACGGACGGAAGGCTACTCGATAGACTCCGGGCGACGAATCGAGGCGGACGGGCCGGTGTGGAGGGGGCGGGTTGTGAGAGAAGTGACCGATGCGCACCCACCCCGTGGGAAAGGTGGGGGGTCCGGGGGGGTAGCCAGGCTCGGCCGGCGGCCCCCTGGGAACAACGATGGGTCCGGGGCGTGAAGGTCGCGGCTCTCGCAGGCGGGGTGGGCGGCGCCAAGCTTCTGGTCGGGCTCGATGCCGCGCTTGGCCCGGACCTGACCACCGTGGTCAACACCGGTGACGACGACGACCTCTACGGAGTGCGGATATGCCCCGATCTGGACATCGTGACCTACTGGCTGGCTGGCATCGCAGACGAGCGCAGGGGATGGGGGATCCAAGGAGACTCCTTCACGGTGATGGATTCGCTCACAGCACTCGGCGCGC
Organism: Actinomycetota bacterium; assembly: GCA_030860455.1. Classification (GTDB taxonomy): domain Bacteria; phylum Actinomycetota; class CADDZG01; order CADDZG01; family WHSQ01; genus JACDDL01. The sequence continues at coordinate 3,149 of JALZIC010000114.1, read as the reverse complement.
AGGCCTGGTTTCGGCTCGGAGACCGCGACTTCGCCACCTGCATCCAACGCACCAGACGATTGACCGAAGGGGCGGCTCTCTCGCACGTCACGGACGAGATCCGAAGGGCTCTCGGGGCCCGGTCGCAGGTGATTCCTATGTCGGACGACGATGTGCGCACCCAGATCGTGAGCCGAGACGGCGAAAAAATGGCCTTCCAGGACTACTTCGTCAGAAGGCGGGCGGACGTCGAAGTGGCCGCAGTCGAGTTCTCCGGCATCGACGATGCCAAGCCGGCCCCCGGAGTCATCGACGCCATCGCGGCCGCCGATCGGGTCATCGTGTGCCCCTCCAACCCGGTCGTCTCGGTTGCGCCGATTCTCGCCCTGCCCGGGGTGCGGGACGCATTGAGAACTCATCCTTCCGTTGTGGCGGTGACACCCATCGTCAGAGGCGCCCCGCTGAAGGGGCCGGCGGACCGGCTCTTGAATGGGCTGGGGGTCGAGGTCAGCGCGTCCAGCGTGGCCCAGCTCTATTCGGGATGGTGCAACGTCTTCGTGGTGGACAACTCCGACGCTTCCGAAGCCTCGGCTACGGAGGGGGCGGGGATGAGGGCCGTCGTGCTGGACACGATCATGTCGGACCGAGCCGCCTCGGCGAGGCTGGCGGAGTCCCTCCTAGTGCTGTGACGGAGATCCGGATAATTCCCATTGGAGGGATCGGCGAGATCGCCCCCGGAGACGACGTCGCCGCCCGGATAGCGGACGCGGGCCGAGCGGTGAGCGAGCGGGAGGGCCGAGCGGTGAGCGAGAGGGAGGGCTTGCCCACCGGGGACGAGGGTGTCATCATCTGGACCGACGGGGACGTGGTGGTCGTCACCCAGAAGGTCGTCTCGAAAGCAGAAGGCCGGCTGGTGCGCGGAGTCACGCGGCGGGAAGCAGCCCTTGCGGAATCCGCACGAATTCTGCGTCGTATGGGTGACGCTGTTATCTCGCAAACACGCCACGGGCTGGTGTGCGCCAACGCCGGTGTGGATGATTCCAACGTCCCAGGTGATTCTCTTGCGTTGCTTCCGGTCGATCCCGACCGTTCGGCGCGCCGGATCAGGGCCAGGCTCGAGCACCTGACCGGGGCACGGCTGGCGGTGATCATCAGCGACACCTTCGGGCGCGCCTGGCGGGTGGGGCAAACCGACGTCGCCATCGGCGTTGCAGGCATCGCGCCGCTGACGGATTACCGGGGATCGACCGACGCCTACGGCCGGCCTCTGACCGCCACCGTGATTGCCGTCGCCGACGAGATCGCCGGAGCCGCCGAGATGGTCATGGGAAAGAGTCTCGGCGTCTGCGCCGCCGTGGTCAGAGGCGCACCCGTGGCGTTTGGCGACGGGGCGGCGACGGAAATCATCAGACCGGCGGGCGAGGATCTCTTCCGGTGAACCTGGCCGAGGCGGTGGCGGCGCGTCGCAGCGTGCGCGCCTTCCAAGATCGAGCGGTGCCCCGGGACCTCATCGAGCGAGCGATCTCGTTGGCGGTTCAGGCGCCCGCACCCCATCATTCGGCCCCGTGGCGCTTCGCCCTCCTCGAGGCCCCCGCGGAGAAACGACGGCTTGCCATGGACATGGGAGCGGCCTGGCGGGACGATCTCACTGCCGACGGGCTTCCGAGCAACCGGATAGAGGCGATCCTGAGCCGGTCCGAGCGACTGCTCGGGTCGACCCCGCTGCTCACGGTCTGTTGCGCCGATCTGTCCCGATCGCACGCCTACCCCGACGACCGGCGCAGGCTCGCAGAGTGGAGCCTTTTCGCCCATTCGGTCGGCGCCGCGCTGCAGATCTACATGACTGCGCTCGCCGAGTCCGGAGTGGCCTCCTGCTGGATCTCCGCCCCGGTGTTTTGTGGTGAGCGCGTCAAGAAGACATTGAGCCTGCCGCCGAGAGTGGAGCCACACGCGCTCGCCCTGGTTGGCTATGCCTCTCCGGACTATCGTCCCCGTCCGCGCCCTAAACCCGATCCGCGCGCCTACATCCTCTAAGGCGTGGCGCTGCCCAAGGGGTAAGGCACCGGGTCTCGGCCCGGCAGTCCTCGACACTCACCGTAGGTAGGGCAATTGAAGCGAACACTTACCTTTGGGGATGAGCTGCGGCATACCGGTGTCACTCCCCAAAGGTCGCCGGCCCCCATCTCCAGTGTTCGCGACGGACACTTCTCTTAGAGGAGATCTGCCGCGACTTTGGCACGCGGCGCTGTTAGCTTTCGACCTATGAGCAGGAAACTGGCCGAAAAGCGGGACCGGCGAGAAGCCCAGAAGCGCCGGCAGGAAGAGGAGCGGCGCGCCGTCCGTCGGCGCAACCTCATCACCACTGGCATTGCAGTCGCGGTGCTCGCCGGGGCGGTGGCGCTCATCATCTCCGAGCGGGCCCAGGAGTCGGCGCCCGTCGGAGTTGATGCCTCCGAGGCTTCCTGCGACCCAATCCAGACCTATGAGGCCCTGAAGGGCACCCACATCGAAGTTGGCGCCACTCACCCGCCCTACAATTCGGTCCCCCCAACTTCGGGACCGCACTATGTGGAGCCCGCGTCACCCGGTTTCTATCCCGCCCCACTCCAGGCCGAGCAACTCGTCCACAACCTCGAGCACGGCCAGATCGTATTCTGGTACCGGCCGGATGCGTCGGAGGAAACCATCACCCAAATCGAGGCACTCTTGGACCGGGAGCCACCGGCCCAGGAAACTGCCCTGCTGGCAGCCCCCTACGATGAGGTCCCGGCGTCAGACAGCTTCGCGATCACTGCCTGGGGTGCATCGCAATCGTGCGACCGCGTTTCGCAGGAGGTCGTGGACGAATTCAGAGCCAAGTACCAGGGCTTGGGCCCCGAACGCGTCCGGGGCATCCCACCCTTCGACCCCCAAACTTAGGGGCCCATAGACCTTACCCACCCGGTTGGTCGCTTCCCAAAATCGCAACCGACCAATCCTGAATCGGCGCGGGATCCGAACAACGGTAAGCGGACGGTGGGAGACGGTCTCTGGCGGGACGGGTTGCAGACAATCACGCGAGCAGAGGAGGTGTTGGGACCTTAGCTGCGTTCGACCGCATGGCCTCCTTCCCACCCAAAGCAAGGACATAGACGGGCTGCAGCACCCCGAGGGTAAAACAACACCCGCAT
>JALZIC010000111.1 GCA_030860455.1 Actinomycetota bacterium | reverse complement strand
TCGCTCGGCACGCTCCAGCCGAGGTCGTCGCCGGGCGCGGCGATGTAGCCGTCCAGGGTCAGGTTCATGCCAAAGGTCAGTTTCCGCATGGCGTCAGCCTCCCGTGAGTCGGTATTCGGCGGTTTGTAGTGGACCCGGCCGGGATCGAACCGGCTACCTCCGCCATGCCATGGCGGCGCTCTACCAAGTGAGCTACGGGCCCTGAAGGATTTCCAGGGTAGCAAAGCGGGAGAGCTCGACCCCATCAGCGTGGTTTGATGACGCCCGAATCGGTCCAGCCGGAAGGAGCGCGCGATGGATTCAACTGCAGCCGTTCCAGCCGGGCGCGCCCGGTGTCCCCGATGATCGAACCCGTCGCCTGGGGGGCCCTCGGCGCCACTTCTCGCATCGCTCAGAAGGCCGTGCTGCCCGCCATCGAACGAAGCGACGCCGCCCGGCTTGTAGCCGTGGCCAGCCAGTCGAGCTCGGCCGGCGACTACAACACCTTCGGAGCGCCGCACACCTACGACGGCTACGAGGCGCTCATCGACAATGACGAGGTCGAGGCGGTCTACATCCCGCTCCCGAACAATCTGCACGCCCCGTGGACGATGGAATGCGCCCGGGCGGGAAAGCATGTGCTGTGCGAGAAGACGCTGGCGCTCTCCGCCCCGGAGGGCGCCACCATGGCCGAGGCCTGTGCCTCCGCAGGCGTCAGGCTGATGGAGGCCTACGTATCCCCGTTCCATCCGCGGGCACGCGCCCTGGAGGAGCTGCTCACCTCCGGCCGCCTCGGGCGCCTCCAGTACGCACGCTCGAACTTCACGGTCCCGATCGATCCTCGCGACCACCGTTGGCGGCCGGAGATGGGCGGCGGAGCGCTGCTCGACCTCGGCATCTACTGCCTGTCGCCGCTGCTGTTGGCCGCCGGCAGACCCGTGGTGGAGGTCGCCGGCTCACAAATGTCAAGCGAGTCCGGGGTCGACATCTCCTTCGACGGCCGGCTGCGCTTCGGAGACGGTCTGGCGGCGGCTTTCTTCTGCTCCTTCGAAGCTCCGTTCCTACAGGAGCTCGAGATCGTGGGGACCGAGCTCATAGCCCGTGTCGACCAGCCCTACAGCCCCGGGCCCAGCGACAAGAAGATCGAGCTCTTGGGGCACGGCGGAGAGCGATCTAGCCTCGAAGTGGAGGGCAGCGACCCTTACCTGGCAATGGTTGAGCACTTTGGCGCCGCGCTAAGGGGCGAAGTCCAGCTCAGGCACACCCCAGTTGACTCGGTCTATCTGCTCGGCCTGTTCGACAGGCTGCGCGACTCGGCCGCCGGCCGCGACACGGACGACTGAGACTAGGGATTCTTCCGGCCGCGACGGCGCCTCCGCGACCGTTTGCGGCGGGCCGGCGCCCCCCCGGACGCATCTGCGCCATCGGTTGCGCCGGCCTCTATACGAGGGGCGGCCGGGGCCCTCTCTCGCTTGGGGCCATCCTCGGGCGTGGGGACCGGGCCTGCGGCAACCGCACCGGTCTGGGGTTTGCCGCCGCCGTTCGCGGTGCGGCGCGCCCAGCGGGCATCGCGGTCGTCTGCGACTTTGAGCGTGAGTCGGTACTCCTGCGGATACTGGGGAACCCCCCACACCGATTGGAGTTCGCGGATGATCTCCTCGAGCTTCTGCCCGTCTGGAGGCGCCGTGAGTGTCTTCGGCCGGGGTGCGTGGGCCTTCCGGACGAGATCTTCCGAGGAGACCTGCTTAGCCGGTCTCCCACCGGAGGTCGCCGCTCCTCGCCTTCGCCTGCGCGATCTTCCAGCATCGGCCGGATCACCTCGTTGCGCCTGCGGCGCCGACTCACCGGCCGTCTGGCCGCTTATCGACCCCTCTCTGCGCGGTTTGCGACGCCTACGTCGCTTCCGCCGTGGCTGGCTCATCGCTCCCCTCGAGATCGACGTCCAAGGTCACCTGCGGCGCGTCCGACCAGAGACGCTCGAGCGAGTAGTAGTCCCTGTCCTCTTGATGGAACACATGCACCACGAAGTCCACATAGTCGAGAAGAACCCAGCGGCCTTCGCGCTCGCCCTCCCTGCGGTATGGCTTCACACCATCGCTAACCGCCAGCGCTCGCTCCACAGCCTCGGCGATCGCCCGCACCTGACGTTCGCTGTTAGCGCTGCAGATCATGAAGTAGTCGGTGATCCCAAGCTGCTCGGAAACATCGAGGACCAGGATGTGGTCCGCCTTTTTAGACGCGGCGGCACCGGCCGCCCCGCTTACAAGGTGGGTTGAGCTCAGCGTTGGGAGAAATCCTTTCCTATGACTATGGTCAGGTCAACGATACCCTGCGGCTGTGCCGCCACCTGAACCTCCCCGGTGCCCAACAGCCTCCTCGCACGGGCGGCCGATCTCTGGCCCCGTACCGAGCGATCGTAAGCCACTATGAGCGTCCTCCGGTAATCGAGTCTCGAAGCGTTGCCCGACAGGGCGATCCTGTAGCCCTTGCCGACCAACCTCCCGGCAACCTCGGCCCCCACACCGGGGACACCGTTCCCGTTCAGAACCTGTACCAGAACGTCGTCGTCATGGAGCTCCGGCGTACCGAGAGCTCGTTCGAGCAACTCTATTGACGCCTCGGAGTGGAGAGAGTAGAGCTCATCGCTGCCGGTGCTCAACTGGCTCACCGGCAAGCTGGCGAGGGTCAGGTCGTCTCGCCCCACCGCTGCGATTCCGCTCACCAGCCTGGCCTGACGGGAAGCTGCCGCATCGGTCAACATGCCGGAAAAGACCGAGGGCTGCAGCCGAGCCTCGCGCGCCCGCAACCCTCGGAGCATCGACTCCCACACCGCCAGGTGCCGCGGGCCGAGCTCGACATCATCTCCACCGGCGCCGGGGGTAAAGAGCAGGCGTGACAGCCAGCGCGCCTCGAGCCTCTGAGGGCCCGGCGAAAAAAGCAACCCGCCCGCTGCCCCGGCGCGTCTCACTTCCCCGGGTACATCCACCTTCAGCGGGCCAAGCGGGCCGAACAGCGCCTTTGCCCTTCGGCCGCTCATCGCCACGTGGTCGTCGAGGTGGATCCCCAGCAGGTTCTCGGCGCTCATATGCAGGAGGGAAGCCCCGCCGGAGCCGAAAGCGTCCCCCAGGGCGTGGAGGCCGCGCCCTGGGATCTCCACCGCAGCATGGGCCGGAATGTAGACCGCGGCGGCTTTGCCGGTGGCGTCATTGAGCGCCAAGAGGAGCAGCCAGGACACCCGTGCCCTGGCCTCTTCACCGCCTTGGGCGGTCCCGAACCACAGGGCAGTTCTGATGTCGGCGGGGGGGGCTGAGGCAGACTGCAACACCCGGTCCTCGCCGAATGCCCGGTCCCGGGATCGATCCAGGAGCACACCCCGGCCGAAAAAGACGGTAGCGCCGCCGAGCACCAGGCAGCCAATCGTCCCGATTGCGGCCGCCTTGCGGGCTCGGAGCGCCCGGCGACGGCGGGCATCAGCCCGCGCGTCTTCGAGCGCGCTGCGCATGCCCACTTTCCTGCCTTCAGGCAAGCGCTCTGCCGAGTTCCGTGGCGTAGAGCCCGTGATCTCGTATGTAGGCCATCACGTCGGCGGGGACAAGGTAGTCGATGGGTTGCCCGGCGCTCACCCGGCCCCGGATGTCACTCGATGAGATATCGATCTCGGGCATCTGCATCATCTCAACCTTCGGCCAGTGAGCCTCCGGCTTTAACGACTCGAGGCTGAAGCCGGGCCGCGCCAGAGCCACGACTTCGGTGAGTCCCCGGAGTCGCTCGAGCCCGTGCCAGGTCCCGAGCTTCAGCGCCGCATCGGCGCCGATAATGAAGAACAACCTGATGTCGGGGCCGTGGAAGAGCCGAAGCTCGTCGAGGGTGTCGGCCGAGTACGTCGGACCGGTGCGATCGAGCTCCATCCTGGAGACCGCGAAGCGCGGATGTAAAGCGGCCGCCAGGGAAGTCATTATGAAGCGGTCCTCGGCGTCCGAATACCGGGTCTTCTGCCATGGCCTCCCGGTTGGAACGAATAGCACGCGGTCGAGATCGAGTCGGAACAGGGCTTCGGATGCTGCTATGAGATGGCCAAGGTGAATGGGGTCGAAGGTGCCGCCCATGACGCCGAGCCGGTGCAGGGGCTCTTGCCCGGTCACAGCGAGGGTCCGGGCGACGGGCCGAGAAAGGAGGCCTGAGTGGGGGGGCCTCCCTCCTCAACCACGCCCTGGAGGGGAATCGGGGGGACGAATCCCCCTCCTATCGTCCCGAGGACGGTCCGGACGATAGGCACTCTAGCCAGGCACTGTGGCGCGAATGTGTCTCGGCGCGAACATACTGGTGAAATCGGAGGTTCGAGGGTAGCCGGGGTCAGCCACGGACCTGCCCGTCACCCCAGGCCACGTACTTCGTGGTCGTGAGAGCCCGCAGGCCCATCGGACCGCGCGCATGGAGCTTCTGGGTGGAGATGCCGATCTCGGCCCCGTACCCGAACTCCCCGCCGTCGGAGAACCGGGTCGAGGCATTGACGAACACCGATCCTGAGTCGACTTCGGCGGCGAAGCGGCGAGCCGCGGCGATGTCCTCCGTCACGATCGCCTCCGCATTCGAGGTTCCGTAGTGGTTGACGTGGGCAATGGCCTCGTCCAGCGAACCCACGACCCTGACGGCCAGCGTGGGACCGAGAAACTCAGTGGCCCAGTCGCTTTCGGTGGCGGGCTGGGCGCCGGGCCACAGGCCGCACACCCGCCCGTCCCCCCTGATGTCTACCCCGGCGCCATCGAGCGCGCTGAGCACCTCGGGCAGCCACCTTTCCGCGATGTCATCGTGGACCAGGAGGGTTTCGGCCGCGTTGCACACGCTCGGCCGCTGGGTCTTCGCATTCACCACGATGCTCGTCGCCATCCGGGCCTCCGCGCTGCGGTCGACGTAGACGTGACAGTTTCCGTCGCCGTCAATGATCACCGGAACGGTTGCATCGGCCTCGACGGCTTCGATCAGTTGCCGCCCTCCCCGCGGCACCAGGAGGTCGACCAGGCCCTTGGCCTGCATCAGCTCCACCGCGCTGGAGCGATCCGGGTCATCGAGGAGGCAGATGGCGCCCTCGGGCACCCCTGCACCGACCAACGCCCGGGTCAACACGTCGGCGATTGCCCGATTCGAGCTCGACGCCGTCGACGACCCCCTCAGCACGCAGGCGTTTCCCGACTTGAGGCACAAGCCGGCTACGTCGGCGGTCACATTCGGGCGTGCTTCGTAGATCACTGCCACCACCCCGAGAGGAACCCGCACCTCTTCGATCAACAGGCCGTTCGGGCGACGCCAACCCCCCTCCACCAACCCGATGGGGTCGGGCTGGGCTGCGACGGCGCGGATATCCGCCGCCATGGAGGCAATACGACCGGATGTCAGGGTCAGTCGGTCGACAATGGTCTCCGAGACGCCGCCCGCCCGCGCCTCTGCCAGGTCGGCCTCGTTTGCCTGAGCCAAGCTCCGCGCCGAGCTCTCCAACGCCTCCGCCATGGCTTCGAGAGCCGCGTCTTTCGTTCCCGAGTCAAGAAGGGCAAGCTCGGGGGCGGCCTGGGCGGCGCGCCGGCACACGGCGGTCGTCTGCGTCACTTGGATCGGTCCACTTCAGCGGTCTCCAGGATCACGAGCTGATCGCGATGGATTACCTCGCTCTGCGCCAGCCCTGCGGTCGAGCGGCCGCGCGCAGCGGCCAGGTCGTCGGCCCCGTAGCGTACCAATCCGCGAGCGAACGGCCTTGAAGGATCCTTGCCCGCCTCGATTACATCGACGGTGTCGCCGGGGCCGAAGCGCCCGTGGAGATCCAGGACACCTGCGGGGAGCAGACTGCGCCCACGCTCCACCACCGCTTCTCGAGCGCCGGTGTCGACGACGACGGTCCCCCGCGGGGGCTGGGCGAACGCGATCCACAATCGGCGCGCCGAGGCGCTGCGGAGCCGGGGATGGAAGTAGGTACCAACCGGCTCGCCGGCGGCGGCCCGCGCCAGAACCGAGGGCGAGGACGCCTCTGCCACGACCACGCTCACCCCCGAGAAGGTGGCGACCCATGCAGCGGCGACCTTTGACGACATCCCTCCCGTGGCAAGAGTAGAGCCGCGTCCACCGGCGGCTTGCTCGATCTCGGGTGTGATGCGTTCGACCTCGTCAATGAGCGGAGCACCCGGCGAGCGGCGGGGATCGGCGCGGTGAAGGCCCTGCGCGTCGGTTAGCAACACCAGCATCCTGGCCCGGGCAAGGTTTGCGACGAGGGCGGCAAGGCGGTCGTTGTCTCCGAAGGAGATCTCATCGACCGCAACGGTGTCGTTCTCGTTCACGACCGGCACCGAGCCGAGGGAGAGCAGCCGGTCGAGCGTATTGCGGGCGTTGAGATACTGGCTCCGGTGCATGAAGTCGTAACGCGTCAACAACAGTTGGGCCGCAACCAGCCCGAGGCCGGACAGGAGGCTCGAGTAGCTTGCCTGGAGCCGTCCCTGACCGACGGCGGCCAGCGCTTGGAGTGATGGCACATCAACGGGCCGGTCCGTCAGTCCGAGTGGACTCATACCGGCGGCTATCGCGCCCGAAGACACGAGGACGACGTCGATCCCCGCAGCCCTGACCTCAGCAATCCCTTCGCAGAGCGTTTTCATGCGGGCCACGTCTGGCTCTCCGGAGGGCCCAAGCAGAGATGTGGTACCAACCTTTACCACCAGGCGGTCTCCGGGCCCGAGCCCGCTCCTCGCCATTCCGCCTCAGCCCTCCCCCGGCGCCTGCCCGGCTGACCCGGGCTCCCCCCCGGAGCCCTCGGGCTCGAATCCGAAGACCTCCCCTGCTATGCGAACCTCGTCACCTCTGACGGCGCCCGCGTCCTCCAGGGCTCGCTCCACCCCCATCGAAATGAGCCGGCGCTGCAACCTCACGACGGCCTCCTCACGCGCCATGTCGGTGGTCTGGACGGCCCGCTCGGCTCGCCGGCCCGACACCCGCCACCCCCCATCTTCCCGGAACACCTCTATCGGGTCTTCGCGTACCACGTGCCGCACGTACCCGACGGCGGCCGGAGCCTCGGCGCGTGCCTCCGCGACCTCTTTCGCCAGTCTCCCGATGAGCTGGTCTATCCCCGCTCCGGTGACCGCGGAGACGATGACTGCATCAGGCCACCGGCGCTCGACCTGCGCGATCCGCTCCCCGCCCACATCCAGCTTGGTGGCGATAACTAGTGACGGCCGCTCGGACAGAGCCGGATCGAAGGCCGCCAGCTCCGCCTTCAGAACGACGACGTCGTCCAGCGGATCTCGATCCTGCGCCGCCAGGTCGATCAGGAAAACCAGCACGGCGGCACGCCGCACATGGCGCAGAAAGCGGTGTCCCAGGCCCTTGCCTGCGTGCGCACCCGGCACCAGGCCCGGGATGTCGGCCACGACGAACGTGCTCTCCCCGGCGCGGACAACGCCGAGGTTGGGAGCCAAGGTCGTGAAGGGGTAGGGCGCGATCTTGGGACGCGCCGCCGAGATGCGGGAGATGAGGGTTGACTTTCCCGCATTGGGCCAGCCGACGAGCCCGACATCGGCCAGCAGACGCAACTCGAGGTGCAGGCGTCGCTCCTCCCCCGGCTCCCCCTTCTCCGCCCAACTCGGGGCGCGCCGGGTGGAGGTGGTGAAGCGGACGTTGCCCCGGCCGCCCCGCCCTCCGGCGGCCGCTACCATCTCATCTCCGGGGTTCGCGAGGTCGGCGATCAGCACATCTTCGTCGTCGTGCACGACGGTTCCCGGGGGCACCAGGACCACGCGCTCCTTGCCGCGGGCGCCGTGGCGTCGTTTCGAGCGGCCGGCGCCTCCCGCCCCGGCCTTTACGTGGGGATGATCCCTCAGCTCCAGAAGGGTTCCGACCGAGCGGTCGGCCCGGAGGATGACGTTGCCACCGTCGGCGCCGTCCCCGCCGTCGGGGCCCCCCTTGGGCTTGTAGGGCTCATGGTGGAAAGCGGCCGAGCCGGATCCTCCGGCGCCGGCGGTGACGAAGATGCGGACCTCGTCGACGAACCCGCCCTGAGACGCGCCCCGCCCTTTAGACAGCCGTCTCCTCAGGCACCACGCTGACCACCTTGCGCCCCCGCATCCGGTGGAAAGTCACCTGGCCGGGGGTCTTCGCGAAGAGCGTGTCGTCTCCGCCCCGGCCGACGTTGTGGCCGGGGTGCACCTTCGTGCCCCTTTGGCGGACGATGATCATCCCCGCCTTGACGTCCTGACCGCCATACACCTTGTAGCCGAGGCGTTTGGAGTGCGAGTCGCGGCCGTTCCTCGAGGACGCGGCACCCTTCTTATGTGCCATCGGAGCTCACCTTCTGCCCTGGGTTTCCCGTGGAAATCGCCGAGATATGCAGGCTCGTGTACGCCTGGCGGTGCCCCGCACGCCGGCGATAGCCGGTCTTATTCCGAAACTTCCTCACCTGCACTTTGGGTCCCTTGGTTGCGCCCACCACTCGGGCCGTCACGCTGCCTCCGGAGTGGTGGAGCTTGCCGTCGTCATCCACCACGAGCAGCGGCTCGAAGCGCACCTCTCCGTCGTCATCGAGCAGCTCGACGTCGATGACGTCGCCCTCGGCGACCTGATGCTGCTTTCCACCCGACTTGATTACGGCGTACACAACCGACTCCTCCGCACTGCACGAAGCCCATGGGGCCAAAGGGACGCTTCAGAATACCAAATGAGTGCGGGCCCCCGGCCGCCAGGCGGTCAGTCGACGTCGTGGATCAGGATCCCCCGCCCCTCACACATGGGGCAAGGGTCCGAGAAGGCCTCCACTATCCCGGTCGAGACGTTCTTGCGCGTCATCTGAATGAGCCCCAGAGCCGACATGTCGAAGACCTGGGTCCTGGTGCGGTCCCGTTCCAGCTCCTCCCTGAAGACCTGCTCGAGCTCGGCGCGGTTCTCCGCACCCTCCATGTCGATGAAGTCGATGACGATGATCCCGCCGATATCGCGAAGGCGCAGCTGGCGGACAATCTCGACCGCCGCCTCCTTGTTCGTGCGGAGCACCGTCTGTTCGAGATAGGACTTGCCGACGAACTTTCCGGTGTTGACGTCGACGACCGTCATGGCCTCGGTTCGCTCGATGACGATATGCCCGCCGGAGGGTAGCCACACCCGGCGGTCGAGGGATTTCCTGATC
>JALZIC010000101.1 GCA_030860455.1 Actinomycetota bacterium | reverse complement strand
CCCGCTCGCCCCGACCCAACCCGCTGCTGCATCCCAGTTACCGAGATGGCCCACCACGATTATTGCGCCGCCGCCCCGGGCCAGGACCTCTTCCAGGTAGCCCTCACCGGCACAGTGAAAGCGCTCGAGGAAGAATCGCCGATCCCGTTCGACAACACTGAAGGTTTCCAGCCAGTAGCGGGCGTACGACTTGTACGCCTCCCGCACCAGCCGTTCGAGCCTGGGTGAGCCAGGGCGCTCTCCCGTGATGCGTGCAAGGTTCGTCCTCACGGTCGCCCGTCTGGCGCCGCCACGACGTTCCCACAAGACGCCTCCTGCATCAGCCAGTCCGTAGGCCAGGCGCTCGGGCAGGATCCTGGCCAGACGCGCCCCCGCCACACAGGCGTAGTAGGTCATCGAACCGGCTCCATTCACCCCTTCGAAGCGCCGGCCTAAAGAGCGCTTTTGATCTGCGCCCGAACGTAGAGAAGGCGCTGTAAGAAGGTGATGATCGACAGGATCGCAAGGATCGCCAGCATCAGCGGCACGGCGTCGAACAGCAGGCCCGCCACGACCAGGATCAACCGTTCGGCGCGCTCGGCGATGCCGACATTGCAGGTCAGACCCAAGCCCTCGGCGCGCGCCTTGACATAGGACACCAGAAAAGAAGCCACCAGCGCAACCAGCGCCAACGCCGTCACCCACGAGCCGGCGGTGCCGGGACCATCTTGGGGAAATGCGTACAGCCATGCGATGGGGGCGAACAGGAGCGCATCCGAGAGCCGGTCCAGAGTCGAATCGAGCAGCGCGCCAAACGGGCTCGTTATCCCCCGGGCTTTGGCCACCGCGCCGTCGAGGGAATCGGCCACCCCCGCAAGGATGGCGACCAGCCCGGCGAGAAGTAGATTCCCCTTCACGATCGCCACGGCTACCATGACCTGGAGTCCCAGTCCGGTCACCGAGATGACGTCGGGGTTGAGCCCGCTCCGGGCCAGCCAGTCCCCCACGGGCCTCATCTTGTGGTCGTAGAACTCGCGAATCTTGGCGTCTAGCACAGCGCTCTCGATCGAGGGACATGGTCGTGCTCACCATGTTCCCCCATCTGGGGGTCCTCAGGCCCCAATTGAGGACAAGTAGGATTCTTCGACCTCCATGGTGACCCGCCCGAAACAGAGGCCAAGGCACCATGGCCCGGACAACGACGTGCAAGGGGGAGTGGATGAAGAGCTACCCGACTGAGAACATCCGCAACATCGTCCTGGTCGGCCACGGGGGGTCTGGCAAGACATCGCTCACAGAGGCCATGTTGTTCTGCTCCGGAGTCACAACCCGGCTGGGCAAGATAACCGAGGGCAACACGGTTTCCGACTTCGACGAGGAGGAGATCCGCAAGGGGGTGTCGATCTCCACCGCTCTCGCTCCCATCGAGTGGCAAGACCACAAGATCAACATCCTCGACGCGCCGGGCTACGCCGACTACATCGGCGAGCTTCGCGCTGCGATGCGGGTAGCGGATCTTGCGGTGTTCGTTGTGTCGGGTGTCGAGGGACTCGAGGTTCAGACGCAAGTCGCATGGAACTACGCAATCGAGCTTGGACTTCCGCGCGTGATCTTCGTCAACAAGCTCGATCGGGAAAACTCATCATTCCGGCGTACGCTCGATCAACTCCGTGAGGCCTTCGGCATGGGCATCGCTCCACTTTCACTCCCGCTCGGGCGGGAGCACGACTTTCGAGGTGTCATCTCGGTCATAGATGCAGGTGCTTTCTCCTACGACGAAACCGGCGCCGTGAAGGAAGAGCCTGTTCCAGAGGACCGACAGGAACGGCTCGAAGAGGTGCGGACGTCGTTGCTCGATTCTGTCGCCGAGACCAACGACGAGCTATTGGAACGCTATCTCGAGTCCGGCGAGCTCACCCGTGAGGAGATAGTCCATTCACTGCACGACGGGCTCTCGCAGGCGACGATCTTTCCCGTCTTCGTGGGCGCCGCCACGAAGCTGATCGGCCTCGACCGCATGCTGGATGCAATCGTCGCGGCGGGGCCGTCTCCGCTCGACCGTCCTCCGGTCGAATCCGAAGGCGGGGACACTCGTTCACCCAAGCCCCATGAGCCAATGTCCGCGCTGGTGTTCAAGACCACAAGTGATCCTTACGTGGGCCGGGTCAGCTACTTTCGCGTCTATTCGGGCGTCCTCAAAGGTGAAGGAACACTGCACAACTCCTCCAAGAGGATCGACGAGCGTGTCGGACATGTCTTCACCATGCGGGGCAAGAATCAAGAGCAACTCGATGAGGTCGTTGCAGGGGACTTAGGTGCGGCGGCCAAGCTCGTCCACACCGTCACGGGGGATACGCTTGCCGACAAGAGCGCTCCCGTCGTCCTGTCCCCCATCGAGCCTCCCGAGCCCCTCCTGCCCAAGGCGATCGCACCGAAGACAAAGGGAGACGAGGACAAGCTCATGTTCGGTCTCCAACGGCTGATCGAAGAGGACCCGGCGCTGCGCCTCGAGCGAAACGACGAGACCCATCAGACGATCCTTTGGGGCATGGGCGACGCTCATCTGTCCGGAATCCTCGAGCGTCTCAAGCGGAAGTTCAACGTCGAGGTCGAAGAGGTGCCGTTCAAAGTGCCCTATCGCTCCACGCTGCGAAGCAAAGCCGACGCCCTGGGCCGCCACGTCAAGCAGTCGGGGGGCCACGGTCAATACGGCATCTGCAACCTGCGCGTCGAGCCCGTGGCGCGTGGTGAGGGATTCATCTTCGAAGACAAGATCTTCGGTGGATCGATCCCCAATCAATGGATCCCCTCGGTCGAAAAGGGAGTTCGCGCCGCTATGGAGAACGGCGTCGGGACGGGCTTCAACATGATCGACGTCAAAGTAGAGCTCTACGACGGCAAGTTCCACAGCGTCGACTCCTCGGATATGGCTTTTCAATTGGCAGGCTCGCAAGCCATGAGGGACGCCGTCGATAAGGCGGGCGTGACATTGCTCGAACCGATCTGGACCGTCGAGGTTCTGGTCCCCGAAGAGTTCACCGGGGACATAATGGGCGACCTCCAGAAACGGCGCGGCATTCCAGAGGGCATCGACCCCTTGGGCAGCGGTCGCCAGATCGTGCGCGCCAAGGTCCCGTTTGCAGAGGTCACGCACTACGCAACCGACCTGCGGTCATTGACCGGTGGGCAGGGGACGTTCTCGTGGAGCTTCTCGCACTATCAGGAAGTACCTCATGACCACGCGCAGAAGGTGCTGGAGGCGGCCAAAGCGCCGAGTGGGTGACAGGTGTGGACTATTCACACTCACCACCCACTCGGCACCTCAGCCGGACGACTTAGAGGCGCTTCTGATCGATCTCGTCGCTCACCTGTTCGACGAAGTCGTCGGCGCCGACATCGCGTCTCTCGGCCCCCGAACGCGGCCGAACCGACACCGTCTCAGACGACGCTTCGTTGTCCCCCACGATCAGCATGTAGGGGACTTTCTGCAACTGGTGTCTTCTGATCCTGGCGCCCAGTGTGTCATCGGAGTCATCAACGATCGCTCGCACGGCGCGCACCTGGAGCCGTGCGAGCACGTCCTTGGCGTAGGCCGTGTGGCGATCGGCGATTGGGATCACCGCCACCTGGAGAGGCGCAAGCCATACTGGAAAAGCGCCTGCGAAATGCTCGACGAGCACGGCGGTGAAGCGCTCGACCGATCCGTATAGGGCCCGATGAATCATCGCCGGACGGACGCGCTCGCCATTGGCATCGACGTACTCGAGCCCGAAGAGCTCGGGCAGGTGAAAATCGACCTGAATGGTGGCCAACTGCCAGTAACGGCCGATAGCGTCGCGTACGTCGACGTCGATCTTGGGCCCATAGAAGGCGCCGTCACCCGCATCGATCTGGAATGGAAGCCCCGCCCGGTCGAGCGCCTCGGGGATCGCGCTCTCGGCGCGCTCCCACATCTGTGGTGCCCCTACCGACTTCTCAGGCTTGGTCGAGAAGCGAACACGGTCGGGGCCCAAACCCACGGTTCCGTACAGCTCCCGAAGCAAGTCGATGACCCCTACCATCTCGTCCACAACCTGATCGGGGCGGCAGAAGATGTGCGAGTCATCCTGTGTCAACCCGCGCGCGCGCAGCAGGCCGTGGACGGTTCCCGAACGTTCGTAGCGGTAAACGGTTCCAAGCTCCGACAGCCTGATGGGGAGCTCCCTGTACGAGCGCGTTCTGGAACGGTAGACGAGGATGTGGAACGGGCAGTTCATCGGCTTGTTGAAGTACTCGGCTCCCTCTATATTCATCGCCGGGAACATATTCTCCCGGTAATAGTCGAGGTGGCCGCTGGTGGACCACAACGCGCCTTTGCCCATATGGGGTGTGTAGACCGGCAGATATCCATGCTCGAGATGCATCTCGCGCGATAGCTCTTCGAGCTTCGAGCGGATGATTGCTCCGTTTGGATGCCACACCGCAAGGCCTGGCCCGACCTCGTCGGGCCACGAGTAGAGCTCCAGCTCCCGGCCGAGACGACGGTGGTCTCGCCGTTCGGCTTCTTCGAGGCGGACCAGGTAGGCCTTCAGGGCGTCCTTTGATTCCCATGCGGTGCCGTAGATGCGCTGAAGCATCGGGCGGTGCTCGTCACCGCGCCAGTAGGCGCCGGAGGTCCGCAGGAGCTTGAACGCTTTGATGCGTCCGGTCGCCGGCACGTGCGGTCCCCGGCACAAGTCCACGAAGGCGGTCTCGGTGCCTGCCTGCCCTCCAGCTTCGGCCGGCTCCGGGGCGCGCCGGTTGCGGTAGATCGAGATGACCTCGTCGTCTGCGGCCTCTGTGGCAAGTCCGTCGCCCGCTTGGGGCTCGCCCCCACGCACGCCCTCGATGATCTCGACTTTGTAAGGCTGTGAGCTGAACAGATCCAGCGCCTCGTCCCGTTCGACCTCTGCGCGCTCGAAGCGTTGATTCTCTTTGACGATGGCCGACATCTCGGACTCGATCCCCTCGATGTCCTCCGGAGTGAACGGCCGGGCCACATCGAAGTCGTAATAGAAGCCGTCCTCGATGGGAGGGCCGATTGCATACCCGGCGTCAGGCCACAGCCGAAGAACGGCCTGTGCAAGCACGTGGGCGGTTGAGTGTCGCAGGATCGAACGACCAAGCTCATCGGTCTGAGTGATAACCGAGACACTGGAGCCGGTCGGGGGAACGCACGCAAGGTCGCGTTGCTCGCCGTCTACCATCAGCGCAAGGGCGCCTTGGGCCTTCGCTTCCCTGGCGAGCTGAAACCCGTCCTTTGCGCCGTCCGGCGCTGCGGTGGTGGTGATGGCCGGCCTCCTTGTCGCCGAGCTGGACTGCAGGTCTCTCAAGACCTCGATGCTACAGGCGCGTCGTTGCCGACATTACCGGTCATCCGGTGGCGTACCCATCCAGGCAAACGCTACCCACGCGTAGCGGCCTGGGCCCACGCGGACCCGAATTCCTTCAGGCTCACACCGACGGTCTCCCTCAGCGCACGATCAACGTGATAGCGCGTTGTCCCGGGCGAGATGCCAACACTCCCCAGACGCACATAAAAAACCTCGAAGCGGTCGAGTCCCCACCGTTGGATGAAGTACGAGACCGCAGATTGAGCCTCCTGATAGCTCATATAGATATCGGTGCCGTCGCCGGTGGTGAACTCGAAGTCGTCCGGGAGGCGTTCGTCGAACTGCCCGGCCTCCACCCGCGTCCGAAAGAACCCGAGAGCCGAAGGATTCCGGTCGTAAGCGATCACCTCGGCGAACCCCTCCTCGACCCAGGTGGGTATGAACACCCCCGAGGAGTTGCGAGTCGCTATATGGGCGAGCTCGTGGCTGAGGATCGTGAACACCCGTTCGCTTGTCTGCACCTCGAACGCGTTCGGATTCAAGATGATTCGGTGGCCGGTGAAGTCGATGCCGTGCTCGAGCTCGATGGTCGAGTATGCAAAGGCAACGAAGTTGTCGAGGTCGATCGACGTCTGCAGCATTCTTCGCAGCTCGCCCTGGGACGCGGGAACGAGAACGATGACTTGCCTCGTCCATGGGCCGTGCCAGTACTCGTCCACGCGCGCGAGGCCTCTTTCTGCGAGGGGCAGAAACTCGGCGCCGAGCGTCAGGCAATCCGAACCGGCGCAGGGATGCTGCCACTGTAGGAAATGACCGCTGCGGCGGGTCTCGAGCCGGCCCCGGTCCCAGAGGTGCCTCGTGGAGAACAAGGCGAGGTCGTCGAGATCGGTGTCCTCCGCAATCAACCACTCCCCGTCACGCTTCACGAAGGTGTAGAAGAGGTCCTCGGCAGCCTCCTCCGGATCGAAGCCGTCGATCCGATAGCGCTCCTCGGTCAGGGGGATCACGACATCCTCAACGCCCGGGTACTTCGCCCTGTCGAGGGGCCGCACCAGGTCGCCGAGTCGCTCCCAGTTCGCGTCCAGCCTGTAAGACGCGAAATCGATGGACTGCATGGCATCGAAGAGCCGGCTCTGGCGGTTGACGAACTCAGATGACGCCGGGTCGACCGTCGCCATGAACGCGCCTTTGTCGCGTGCGCGCACGGCCTCGGCGCGCCGCTCCAGCAGCAGGCCGATTGCCGCTGCCTTCTCCGTGGGCCGAGCGGGTGCCGGGGGAGGAGCGAGGGCCGCGACGATGACCAGGGCTATCGCGCCGGCCACTGCGACTGTGGTTCGATTGAACATGTGATCGAGACTAAGGGGCGACACGGTATGTGGATGAGGCGGTGACCTCGCCCGAGTCGGCGAACGTCGCGCTGGTGAAAGTCTATCTGCGCGCCCAGAACCTCGAGCAGCTCGGGCGTCTCGACGAAGCAGTGGAGCTCTACGAGCGGGGAGTCAAGGGGCGCTTCGATTCGACCGGGCCGTACGACCGCCTCATCGCCATCTACTCTGAGGGGGGACGCCACGGCGAGGTCATCCGGATCGCAGAGGAGGCGCTCGTCAACGTCCACACCCACGGCGAGAAGGTGGCCTGGTACGAACGCATGCGCGAGGCTGCCCGAAAGGCCATGGCGAAGACTCCGAAGGCGGCTCCCAAACCGGCGCGACCCGCCCCTGGTCCCGGAGCGCCCGACGGAGGCGCCGCCACCCAGGCTTGACCTCCCTCGAACAGCATCTGATCGAACGCATCCGCCGCAACGGCCCCATGCCCTTTGCGGCGTTCATGTCGGCCGCCCTCTATCATCCCCGCCTCGGCTACTACTCGGCCGGCCGTCCCAGAAGCGGCCGGCGGGGAGATTTCATCACCTCCCCCGAGCTCGACCCCGCCTTCGCGGAGCTGCTGGTGACCGGTTTCAGGCAGACGTGGGAGATGTGTGGCCGCCCGGCGAAGTTCTGCGTCATCGAAGTTGGCCCCGGTGAGGGTGCTTTTGCGGCCGGCATCCTCGAAGCGGCGACCGGTCCCTTCGCGCACGCTCTCAGCCTCCATCTGGTCGAGCGGCTGGCCGTGCTCGAAGCCAGGCAACGCAGGCTGCTGGCCCCGCACGAAAACGTTTCGTGGAGCCCATCACTCCGGGAAACGCCGGTGGCCAAAGCAGGGTGCGTGTTCGCGAACGAGGTGCTGGACAATCTGCCGGTCCATCTCGTCGAGCGTCGCGGGGGCCGGCTCATGGAGGTCTGCGTCGGGGAGGCCGGCGACGAGCTCGTCTTCGTGCTCCTCCCCCCGGCAAATCCGGAGCTGCAGCGGTATCTCGATCGAAGCGGGCTCGAGCTCACCGAGGGGCACCGCGCCGAGGTAGGGCTGGCGGCGGAGTCCTTTATCAGACATGCCGCGGGCGCGATCGAGCGGGGGGCCACTTTCACCATCGATTACGGAGCCGAGGCGGAGGGCCTGTCACAGCGCGCCGCCGGCACGCTCGTGGCCTATTCGTCGTCGGGAGCCGACGATCGGGTCCTCGAGCGGCCCGGCTCAAAAGACATAACCGCCCACGTCAACTGGACGGCGGTCCGAGACGCCGGGACGAGGGCGGGGCTCTCGATGCTCGGGCCGCGACCTCAGGGGGAAGTGCTCCGTTCACTTGGCCTCTGGGAGCTCGACGCCGAGCTGCGGCGGGCACACAGCTCCGCCGCCGCGGCGGGCCGGGGGGCTGAGGCGGTATCGGCGCTGTCAAGGCGCGGGGCATTGGGTGCGCTCGTGGACCGAGGTGGCCTGGGTGGCCTGGGCGTCATGACCGGCATCAAGGGGATCAGCCCCCCCCTCTGGCTCAAGACCTGATTCGAAACAGTCCCCTGGCTTCATTGCACCCGGGGGCCCGGTTTCCGGGCTCACCCGTGCACCGAATCTATTCAGCCAGGGAGCCCGCCGGATCAAACGCGCAGCCCAGGCTCGAAGCGGCAGCCTGCAGGGGCTTGTCGGCGGTCCAGAGCACTGCTTCAGGCGTGAGGAGCGTCGCCGCAAGGAGCTGCGTATCGACATATCCGATGCCCCGTCCGAACATTGCGTGGTCCTCGACAAGGTTCAGGACCTCAGCGGTGGTGGCCACCGTCGCCTGTGGCAGGCTGCTGACCAGGCCCAGGATTGTGCTGCGCTGCGAGAGCCGGCCGAGCGCAAGCTCGCCGACCACCCAGGGATGCCCCAAGGCCCGGCCCCCCTCGAGCAGCCGTACAAGGGCAGAGTTACCGCCGCTCAGATGGGCGATCCAGATCGAGGTATCGACCAGGATCACGAGGGCTCTGCCCGGCGCCTGGGGGCCGGGTCGAGGCCGGGTTCGCTCCCGCCCATCCTGGCCAGACGGCGGGCGCTCTCGCGCTGGATGAGGGCTCGCAACGCCTCACGGACCAGGGCGCTCTTCTCGCTTGTCCCGGTGAGGCGCTGCGCCTCCGCTACCAGCTCGTCGTCCAGGGCAAGGGTCGTCCGCATCGTTAGCTCCGTTCTCTCGGCATCGAAAACATCATCTTATGATGCCGGAGGTCGTGCCGGAGGGACGGGGGTCGTGCCGGAGGGACGGGGTCGTGCCGGAGGGGCGGGGTCGTGCCGGAGGGACGGGGGTCGTCCAACCAGGACGGTCCCGCTCACGCGCGGCGGTAAGGCCTCGCCTGGGGGCTCAATAGCCCAGCGACGGGTCCACGAGACCCTCGAGCTCCTTGCCCTGGGCGTAGTTCGCCACGTTCCGGCGCACCATCTCGACCAGCTCGGGAAGGGCCATGTTCCAGGTGTTGGCGACATGCGGGGTGATCATCACGTTTCCCATTGCCCAGAGGGGATGCCCCTCGGGGAGAGGCTCCGGGTCGGTTACATCCAGGGCAGCGCCGCCGATGCCCCCGTTCCGGAGAACGTCCACGAGCGCCTCGGTGTCGATCAGCCCACCGCGTGCCACGTTGATGATCCAGGCGTCCGGACGCATCGCCTCGAGGACCTCTCGGTTAAACATTCCCTTGGTCTCGGGCGTGAGCGACGCGGCAATCACAACGTAATCCGCCTCGGTCACCAGCTCGGGGATCCGGTCGCTCGTCTCGGTCCTCTCGGCGCCGGCCAGAGGGCGGCCCGAACGGTTCGACGCGAGAATGCGCGCCTCGAACGGCCCCAACATGTCCACCAACGAGCGGCCGATTCCGCCGGTGCCAACGATGAGGACCGTGCACCCTTTCAATCGGCGCTCGGGACCCTGCCCGGCCCACGACCGTGCTGGTACGTGGACATGGAGCCGTCGCGCCGCCGCGAGCATGAACGCCACCGCGTGCTCGGCGCAGGACGGGCCGTAAGCCCCTTTGGTGCAGGTCCACGTCAAACCGGGGCCCAGGACCCCTGCGTCGGCGAACTTCTCGATCCCGGCGAAGGGCAGCTGCACCCACTCAATCGAGGTTTTCTCAAGCAAATCCCGCAAGCCGTCCGGATCCTGCGGATCTGTCCACACCAGGGCGTCGGCCTCGCCAGGCTCTACCACCCGCCCCCCCGCCTCTTCGACGGCGGACCGAAGCTCGTCTTCACCCGGAGGAGCGATTGCGACGGAAGGGGAGGTCTTCACAGAAGCGGCTCCGCGGCCCGGGCTACATCTTTCGACCCGCAGGTGCGGCAACCGGCCTGCACATCTTCGTCGACCGGGAAGGTATCCCCGCATGCCGAGCATCGCACCACCGCGAAAGCCGGCTCGTGTCTTCCCGATCGCTCTCGCTCGTGCTTTCCCGGTCGCTCTTGCTCGTGCGTTCCCGGTCGCCGCTCCATCCGCTCGCTCCGTTCTCGGTCCCGCTTACCTGGTATCACCAGCGGTCGAGCTTATCCCTCACGCGGCGGCTCGCTCACTGGACTTGGAAAAAGCGAGACCCCCGTCCCCTGCATCGATCCTGATGGTGTCACCGTCGGTGAAGGCGCCGGCGAGCAACCTCATCGCCAACTCGTTCTCGATCTCGCGTTGGATCAAACGCTTGAGAGGTCTGGCCCCATAGGCGGGGTCGTAGCCGGCATCCGCAAGATATGTCTGCGCGTCGGGAGTGACCTCCACGGTGATGTTGCGCGCCTCCAACCTCGACGCCAGTCCGCTCAGTTGTACCTCGACGATCTTCTTCAGGTCTGCCTTCTCGAGCCGGTGGAAGACGATGATCTCGTCCACTCGATTCAAGAACTCGGGCTTGAAATGATCGCGCACCGACGCCATCACTTTTTCGTCTATCGACGCACTCGTCTCGTTTTCGGACAGAACCCATTGGGAGCCAAGGTTCGAGGTCATAATGATCACTGTGTTCTTGAAGTCGACCGTCCGACCTTGGTTGTCGGTCAGACGTCCGTCGTCGAGAATCTGGAGCAGGAGGTTGAATACATCCGGATGTGCTTTCTCGATCTCGTCGAGGAGCACCACCGCGTAGGGACGCCGTCTGATTGCCTCGGTCAGTTGTCCGCCCTCGTCGTATCCGACATATCCGGGCGGCGCGCCGACGAGCCGGCTGACCGAATGCTTCTCCATGTACTCGCTCATGTCGAGGCGGATCATTGCCCGTTCATCGTCGAACAGGAAATCGGCCAAAGTGCGAGCAAGCTCGGTCTTTCCGACGCCCGTCGGCCCCAGGAGGATGAACGAACCATTCGGTCGATCGGGGTCGGCGAGGCCGCTGCGGGCACGGCGTATGGCGTTGGATACCGCGGTCACCGCCTCCGTCTGCCCGACTACACGCTCGTGCAGCATGTCTTCCATCTTGATCAGCTTCTCGATCTCGCCCTCCATAAGCCGGGCGACCGGTACACCAGTCCAGGCCGCAACCACCTCCGCCACGTCTTCCTCATCGACCTCTTCCTTGAGGAATTTGCGAACGCTCTGCAGGTCGATGAGCTTTGCGTTGGAAGCTTCGATGTTTCGCTCGAGCTCGACCAACCTGCCGTAGCGGAGCTCGGCCGCCCGGCCCAGGTCGCCGTCGCGCTCGGCGCGCTCCGCTTCGCCTCTGGCGGCCTCGATGCCTGCCTTGAGCTCACGGATCCCATCGATAGCTTCCTTCTCCTGCGCCCAGTGCGCCTTCATTCCGTCCATCTCTTCATGTAGGCCGGCCAGCTGTTCTTCGATGGCGTCCAGACGGGCCTCGGAAGCTACATCGGTTTCCTTGGCCAATGCGGCTCTTTCGATCTCGAGTTGCTTGGCGCGCCGATCCAGAACATCGATCTCGAGCGGCATCGAATCGATTTCGATGCGCAGCCGTGACGCCGCCTCGTCGACAAGATCGATCGCCTTGTCGGGAAGGAACCGTCCGGTCACGTACCGGTTGGACAACACCGCTGCTGCGACCAGCGCTGCATCTTGAATGCGTACGCCATGGTGCACCTCGTAACGCTCCTTCAGCCCTCTCAAGATTGCGATGGCATCGGGAACCGATGGTTCTCCCACGACCACCGGCTGAAAGCGGCGCTCGAGGGCCGGGTCCTTTTCGATGTGCTTTCGGTACTCGTCGGGCGTCGTTGCCCCGACCATTCGAAGCTCGCCGCGCGCCAGCATCGGCTTGATCATGTTCCCTGCGTCCATGGCGCCCTCGGCCGCTCCTGCCCCGACAACCGTGTGGAGCTCATCCACGAACGAAATGACTTCTCCTTGGGCATCGGCTATCTCTTTGAGCACCGACTTGAGCCGCTCCTCGAATTCGCCCCGGTATTTCGAGCCGGCGATCATTCCGCCGATATCCAGGGCCACGAGGCGCTTGTTCTTGAGCGACTCGGGCACATCGCCCGCCACGATTCGATTTGCGAGCCCCTCGACGATTGCGGTCTTTCCAACCCCCGGCTCTCCTATCAGAACCGGGTTGTTCTTCGTTCGACGCGAGAGAACCTGGACGACGCGACGTATCTCCTCATCGCGCCCGATGACCGGGTCGAGCCGGCCGCGTCGGGCAGCCTCCGTGAGATCGCGCCCGAAGCGCTCCAGCGCCTGGTACTTGTCTTCGGGTGTCTGGTCGGTGACTCGTTGAGAGCCGCGGATCTCCTTCAGGGCATCGAGGACTTTCGCCCTGTCGATGCCGGCGCCGGCGAGCAGGGAGGCTAGATCACCTTCGAGCAGCGCCAGCAGTAGATGCTCGGTCGATACGTACGCGTCCCCGAGGGCGGCAGCGGCGTCCCCGGCGCGCCCAATCGTGCCCGAAAGCCCCTTGGACACATATGGCTCGACCCCCCCGTAGACCTTTGGGAGCCCGTCGACCACCCCCTCGGCTGCAGTTCGGAGTGAGCGAGGCTGGGCCTCCATCTTCTGCAATAGCGGATACACGACTCCGTCTGCCTGGCCCAGCAGCGCAGTCAGGAGATGCACGTCTTCGATCTGGCCGTGGTTGCACTCACGGGCCTGTCTCTGGGCGGCAGCGAGGGCCTCCTGCGATTTGACTGTCAGCTTGTCTGCGTTCATGTCTCTGCGACCGTCCTTTTGTGGCGTCCTATATATTTCGACAGTATAAAAGTTGAGTACGACGTTATCAACATTGTAGCCCTTTCAGCCCTTCCCGGCAAGGTGAACGGTCCCCTGGCTCGGCTCGGTTGCGGGTAGGATTCGGGTCCGGCTGACGACGAGCGGGCAGCCGGTCACCTGCTTTTGAGCCCGCTCCGCCGAACCCGGTCAACTGCGAGGAGATGAAATGGACTTCAGGTACCCGTTGACCCGGTACGTCTACCGCCCGTTGTCCGTGCCGGTGGCCTCCCGGCTGGCGCGCACATCGGTGACGCCCGTCCAGGTGACCCTGATCAGCGCGGTGTTTGCCCTCGCCGGAGCGGTTGCGGTCGGCTTCGAGCAATACCTGCTCGGGGTCTTCCTTACCCTCGTGGGCGCGATAACCGACTGTGTGGACGGCGACCTTGCCCGGGTTACGGGAAAGACGTCGCGCGCCGGCGCGTACCTCGATAGCGTCCTCGACCGATGGACCGACGCCGCTCTCATCGTGGGCCTGGGGTGGTCCGACATCGAGCGTTTCGGGCCGGCTGCCGCCCTCGCCCTGGTGGGATCCTTCCTGGTCAGCTACACGCGCAGCCGCGCCCAGAGCCTGGGGGTGGACCCACGGCATGGGATCGCCGGGCGGGACGCCCGCATGCTGATCCTTATGGTCGGCGCGGTACTCGGACTGATCTCGGTGGCGCTCTGGACCGTGGCGGTACTGAGCGCCGTCACCGCGATTCATCGCATGGTGTGGTCGATGCAGGCGTTGGACCGCTTCGACCGCACCGGCACCACATGATCGGAGCCAGGGTGTCCGAATCCGCCTCACGTCTTCGGGCTAGAGCTACCCGCTGCTTGTCGCTCCCGTCCGCCACCCGGACACGGCGCCCGGCCGCAACCCCACGCCGTCGTCGGGGCCGGTGTCGGCCGCGCCGAAGTATTCGTCGAGATCCTTGCGGCTGAGGTTCTCCTTCTCCAGAAGAATCGTCGCCAGCCGGTCGAGGTCCAAGCGATGCTCGGCGAGAATCGTTCGGGCCCGCTCGTGTCCAGAGGTCAGAAGCGCCATCACCTCGCGGTCTATGGCGACCTCGGTTTCCTCAGAAATGCTCTCGCTTCGGCGGAACGAGGGGCCCAGGAACCGGGGGCCCTGCTCGGAGATGTTGATGGGGCCGACCTTGGGCGACATTCCGAACTCCATCACCATGCGGCGCGCTATTTCGGTCGCCTTCTGCAGGTCGTCCTGGGCGCCGGTGGTGGCGAACTCAAACACGATCTCTTCGGCCGAGCGGCCACCCAGCAACACCGCGATGCGGTCCCGCAGCTCCGGCTCGGACATCAGGTAGCGCTCTTCGTCGGGGAGCTGTTGGGTGAAGCCCAGTGCGCCGATGCCTCTCGGGATGATCGATATGCGGTGCACCGGATCGGCGTGGTCCACGAACAGGGCAACCAGCGCGTGGCCAAGCTCGTGATAAGCCACCAGCCGGCGCTCCGATTCGGAGAGCACCTGTGAGCGCCGTTCGAGGCCGGCCACCACCCTGTCGATTGCCTCTTCGAGGTCGACCATGTCCACCTGGTCCTTGCCCCGCCGCGCCGCCAGCAGCGCGCCTTCATTGATGACGTTCGCAAGTTGCGCGCCGGAGAAGCCTGGTGTGCGCCGCGCCAGGAGCTTCAGGTCGGCCCCGGTTCCCAGCTTCACGCTGCGTGCATGAATGGCGAGTATCTGCTCGCGACCGCCGATGTCCGGCAAGTTGACCTGAATCTGGCGATCGAAGCGGCCGGGGCGGAGCAGCGCCTGGTCGAGGACCTCGGGACGGTTGGAGGCCGCCACGATGATGACGCCCGAGTTCGGCTCGAAGCCGTCCATCTCGGTCAGCAATTGCTGCAGCGTCTGCTCCTGCTCCTGGTGCGAGCCCATCTGGCCACCGACCGCACCGGACCTGGCTTGCCCGATAGCATCGATCTCGTCGATGAATACGATTGCCGGCGCTCGCTCGCGCGCTTGCTGGAACATGTCCCGGACCCGTGCCGCGCCCAAACCCACGAAGAGCTCGATGAACTCGGATGCCGAGATGTAGAAGAAGGGCACATCGGCCTCACCTGCGATGGCCCGCGCCAGAAGTGTCTTGCCGGTCCCGGGGGGCCCCACAAGCAGAACCCCCTTCGGTATTCGGGCGCCCAGCCGCCGATACTTGTCCGAGTTCTTCAGATAGTCGACGAGCTCGACTAGCTCGGCCTCGACCTCGTCAACCCCGGCCACGTCATTGAAGGTCGTCTTGAGATCCGTGCGGTCATACAGCTTCGCCTTGTTCTTGCCGAACGACATCGGTCCACCACCTCCCCCCATCTGCCTGCCCATGCGACGCATGAAGAGGTAGTAGAGGCCCCCGATCAACGCGAAGGGCAGGATGAACGAGAACAGGAGACCGCTCCACGGGCTTGGCTGCGAGGCAGTGACCTCGACCCCCGCCTCCCGAAGCTGTTCGACCAGAGGATTGGACTCGAAGTTGGGGGGGATGGTCGCAGAGAAGCGAGTTTCGGCGCCGTCATCGTCGTAGACGCCATCGACCGACACCGTCGAGATGTCGGCTTCCTTCACGCGGCCGTCCTCAACCAGGGTGAGAAAGCGTGAGAATTGAATCTCGGTTACGTCGCCGAAGAAGGGACCTTGGATCAACAGCAGAAGGAGAACTCCCCCGGCGATCCAGGCACCCGTGATCCACCGCTTCCGATCAGGGCCCTCACTTGGCCGGCCGGGCGGCGACGGTTTGGTTACCTTGGGTGCCACGGCTCGCTCCTCACTCCATTTCCGTCTTTCACAGGTTTCGTCTTTTCACAGGTTGGGACAACCCTAACGGGGTGGAGGGACAATGTGCCGTGTGGGGCCACCGGCCACCCTCGCACTGACTACACTGGAGGACACGAGATGAAAGAACACCTTTGAGCCCGGGACCGTCGCGGGTGGTGTTGCTGGTCGGAGGCGACCTCTTGGCCAGGGCGCGCCTCGAGCGGGCCGCCGTCGACGCCGGAGCGGAGCTCCGGAGCACCTCACCCGAGAAGATGCTCGACGCGATCGGATCGGAGCGCCCAGACCTGCTCGTCCTCGATCTCGACAGCGGGCGCTCGGGCGTGCTCGAGGGTCTGGCCGAAGCCAATGCCCGGGGCCTGCCCACCGGCCGGGTGGTGGGTTACTTCTCCCATGTCGACAGCTCATTGCGCGCCCAGGCGATGGCGGCGGGATGCCGCGCTTTGCCGCGGGGACGATTCTGGAGCACCCTCCCCGAGGAGCTTCGCGCCGCGGAGAACGAAACCTAGAGCCGTCGCGGCCCCGTCTATATTCGGCCTATGACGGGCTTTCCTGATGTCGTGGTGATCGGCGGAGGCGCAATCGGCCTCTCCATTGCATGGAGGAGCGCCGTCGCGGGCTTGCGAGTGACGCTGGTGGACGACCATCACCCGGCCCGGGCATCGTGGGCTGCAGCCGGCATGATCGCCCCGGTGTCCGAGGCCCACTATGGGGAGGAAGCCCTCCTCGATCTGAACCTCCTGTCGGCGCGCCGCTATCCCGAATGGATCGAAGAGCTCGAGGAGGCCGCCGGCCGGGACACGGGCTACACCCCCTGCGGCACGCTCGTCATTGCTCTGGACGGCGATGACAACGAGCAACTCGGTCATCTCCACCGATGGCAGACCGAGCTCGGTCTGCCTGTGGAGCGCCTGCGTGCACGCGAATGCCGGGAGCTGGAGCCTGGCCTCAGCCCCGGGATAAGGGCAGGGCTGCATGTCGGCGGTGACCACCAGATAGACAACCGCAAGCTCGTCGACGCGCTGGAAACGGCTTGCACCCGCGTGGATGTGGACTTCGTCCACGGAAGCGTCTCTTCTCTGACGGTCGAAGAAGATCGAGTCACCGGTGTCCGGCTCGTCTCGGGAGACGGCATTGCCTGCGACAAGGTCGTCCTGGCCGCGGGATGCTGGTCGGGGGGGATCGAAGGCGTCCCGCCTTCGGTTACCGCCGGCGTCCGCCCGGTCAAAGGGCAGCTTCTCTACCTCGCGAGCCGGCCGGGTCAACCTCCCCTGGCTCAACGAAACGTGCGCACGATGGACGTCTATGTGGTGGCACGCGGCGACGGCAGGTCGGTGGTGGGTGCGACGGTGGAGGAGCTTGGCTTCGACACCACCGTAACCGCGGGCGGAATCCAGTCGCTGTTGCGCGACGCAATCCGTGTGCTCCCGGACGTGGCCGAGCAGGAGTTGAGCGAATGCGTTGCAGGCCTTCGTCCAGGATCGCGCGACAACTGTCCCCTGCTGGGCCCTGTCGAACCGGAGGGGCTCGTGATTGCGACCGGGCACTACCGCAACGGAATACTGCTCACGCCTGCGACAGGCGATTTGATTGCCGAGCTGCTCGTCACGGATGAGACTCCGGCGCAACTGCGCGCGTTCTCCCCGACGCGGTTTGCTGAAGCGGGAGCCGCTCTGTGACCGTGACCGTGAATGGCAAGACAACCAAGCTGGCCGACGACGCCACCGTTGCCCAGGTTCTGGCCAGATACCTCGGGCCCTCGCCCGCAACCTCCGGCGTGGCGGTCGCGCTCAACG
Source organism: Actinomycetota bacterium (assembly GCA_030860455.1). Lineage (GTDB taxonomy): Bacteria > Actinomycetota > CADDZG01 > CADDZG01 > WHSQ01 > JACDDL01. The sequence continues at coordinate 10,407 of JALZIC010000101.1, read as the reverse complement.
GCGAAGTCGTGGTGCGCGCGGAGTGGGGGTCCCGTCGTCTTCAACCACAAGATCGCGTCGAAGTGCTCGCTGCAAGAGGAGGGGGCTGACTGTGGACGACCCGTTGGTCATCGCCGGAGTCTCGTTCAGCTCCCGCCTGATCATGGGCACAGGCGGAGCGCCGAACCTCGACGCTCTCGAAAGGTCTTTGGTCGCCTCCGGCGCCGAGATGGCCACAGTCGCGTTGAGACGCGTCAGCCCGGAGGCGCAAGACTCGGTTCTCGATGTGCTCGAGCGCACCGGGTGCAGGCTGCTGCCCAACACCGCCGGATGCTTCACGGCGCGCGACGCCGTTACCACCGCTCAACTGGCGCGCGAGGCATTCGGGACAGATTGGATCAAGCTCGAAGTCATAGCAGACGAACGCACACTCCTGCCCGAAGCCGTCGAGCTCCTCGACGCAGCAGAGACGCTGGTCGATGACGGTTTCCAAGTCCTCGCATATACCAACGACGACCCGGTGCTGGCGCTGCGCCTGCAGACGGCCGGCTGTGCCGCGGTGATGCCACTTGGCTCCCCCATCGGCAGCGGCATGGGGATCCTCAACCCCTTCAATCTGTCGCTGATCGTGGAGGCTCTGGACGTCCCTGTGATTCTCGATGCGGGAGTAGGTACCGCATCGGATGCTGCAATCGCTATGGAGCTCGGCTGTGACGCTGTGCTGGCGGCCAGCGCGGTCACACGTGCACGAGAGCCTGCGACGATGGCGGAAGCCGTTCGCAAGGCCGTCGAGGCAGGCAGGCTGGCCCGGAGCGCCGGCCGCATCCCACGACGGCTTTACGCCGAGCCATCCACCCCCTTTGAGGATCTTCCCGATCTGAAGCCGGGACCGTAGGCGACAGGGGCCGGACGACAGAGAGGCGCCCGAAGGCGCCTCTCTGAATAACGGTGTGGATCCTTAGTTGCCGAACAGGCGGGAAACGAAGCCCGAGGCAACCGCCTGCGGACGCTGAAGCTCCCCCATGTAAGCGTTGTGGATCAACATCGCACCCGTGATGCCCGGGATGACCCACTGCAACGTCTTCAGCTGCTTCTGAGCCTGCGCTACCTCCGTCGGTGTCTGCGAGGAAGGCTCGGTGCCACCGGCGACTGGAACGTCTCCGGCGTTGTCGATCTTCTTCCCCAGAACTCTCGAGTAGGCAGTTGCTCCGAGCGCCACGCCGGTCAGGACCGTCTTGGCCATGCTCTGAGAGGCGACTCCACGCTGTCCGGCCAGGCGTCCACGATTGCCGACCACGAGGATCGCTCCACCGAGCACGTGCGAGCCGATGGCGGCGAGGTTCAGCGGCGTCCACCGGTTCCAGCCCGCATTTGCAACGCGCGAGCGCTGCGCCAGGTCGCTGACTTCGGATGCGGCCCCGTTCAAGCCGGTTGCACCCATGAGGGAGCCACCAAACCATGCTGCCAGCCCAACATCGTGAAGCGATCGGGCGACTGTGTTTGTTTCTGCCATATTTGACTCCTTTGAGAACCGTAGGGACGATTGCGTCCCCCACCCCTTACCCTGCCTCCCCATCCACAAACCGAGCCAGGCGGGGTGGCCAGGCTTCAGTCGGGCCGAGAGGCGTCCGTGAACTCCCGGAAGACGCCTGTGACGAGAAAGGAGATCTGCTCTCCGATATCGACCGCGTGGTCCCCGATCCGTTCGAGGTAGCGGGCCACCAGGACGAGATTCGTCGCCCACTCGAAGCTCCGGCTGTCCCCTGCGTACTGCTGGAGATCACCGAGCATGCCTCGATTGAGGCGATCGAGGACATTGTCCTTGACGGGCAACAGCTCTGCCAGATTGATGCTTCGTTGAGCGAATGCGGACAGCGCCGTGTCGAGCATCTCGGCGGCCCGGCCCCCCATCTCGTTGAGACGCGTGACCATCGGGGAATCGGGAGGATAAGGCTGCCGATTCATCACGAACTTGGCGATATTGACGCACAGGTCGCCCATGCGTTCGATGTGCAGGTTCGAGTGCATGATCGCACTCGCCAGCCTCAGATCCGCCGCCACCGGGGCTTGAAGCGCCAGCAGTGTAAGAATCCGAGATTCGATCTCGAGATAGGTGTCATCGACCAGGTTGTCTTCTTGTATTACGGCGTCGGCCAACTCCGCGTCGCGGGCCCGAAGAGCCTTCAGGACGCCCTCGAGCTGCCTGCGAACAAGCGCGCCCTCGGCCAGGAGGCTGGTCTCGACCGTCTCGAGCTCTTCATGAAGCGGGATTCGCACCATAGGCTGACCCTACCCTCGGGGGTTAGGTCTGAACGGTGGTGGGCACCCAAGAGGAGTAGGCGCGCCCCAACTGAGGTTGGGGTGCCGAGCCTATGATTACGCACGCGCCCGCCCCAGGCCTTCCCGGGGCCGGCGCAACCTAATAGAGAGGTGGAGCGCAGTGAAAGAGATCGAGCTGAAGCTGACCGTGGATGATTCGTTCGAGCTTCCGGTGCTCGAACCGGCTGCCACCGGGGTAACCGCCGTTCGAGAGCATCCCCCCGCCGACCTCAGGGCGACCTACTTCGATACGGCCGATCTCCGTCTTGCCCGCAGCGGCATCACGCTGCGACACCGAACCGGTGAAGACGAGCGCAACGGCTGGACGCTAAAGCTCCCGGTGGATGGGGCGAACGGCAAGGGAGCAGCCGTACGTGAGGAGCACTTCTTCCCCGGGCGCAAGACCGCTCCGCCTCCGGAAGCGGTGGACCTCGTGACCGCCTACGTCCGAGGCTCATCCCTCCTGCCGGTTGCCAAGATCCAGACCCAACGACGGAGATGGGCCCTGACCGGCGAGGGCGGTGACGAGCTTGCGGAGCTGGCGTCCGATGAGGTGTCGGTCCTGGACAAGAGGCGCAAGGTGGTCTTGTTCCGGGAGCTCGAGCTCGAGGCGCGGACGCTCGATCGTAACGGCCTCGACCGAATTGCCGGCGAGCTGACCAAGGCGGGAGCGGCGGTGAGCGACCCGGCCCCCAAGCTGGTACGCGTTCTCGGGCAACAGGCCGCAGCCCCGCCGGACCTGGTCCCGTCCGGCGCCCCCGGCCCCAAGGCTCCGGCCGGCGAGGCCGTGCGCAGCTCCCTCGTTGCGGGGACGGCCCGGTTGGTGGCCAACGACCCCGGCACGCGGCTGGGCCAGGTCGAACCGCTTCATCAGATGCGCGTCGCTCTTCGCCGCCTCCGGAGCAACATCCGGACGTTTGGGCCGCTCATAGAGCAGGGGGGGGCGGAGGATGTGGTCCCCGAGCTGCGCTGGCTGGGCCGGGCGCTCGGGGCGGTGCGCGATCAGGATGTCCTGCTCGAGCGGCTCAGGGCGTCTGCTGCCGAGCTCGAAGCCGATCTCGCCCCCCTCTTCGAGAGCCTCGAAGAGTCCCGCAGAGCGAAACACAGCGAGCTGCTCGATGCGCTGAGCTCGAAGCGCTATGGGCGGCTGATCGACACCCTGACCGAGGCCGCCCTCGCCCCGCCACTGACCGAGTCGGCGGACCGGCCGTGCGGCGAGGTTCTCCCTCCCCTCGCCAAAAAGGCGTGGAAGAAGCTCGCGAAGAGGGTGGAGGCAACTCCGCCCACCGCCCCGGCCGAGGATCTGCACGAGGTCCGCATCCACGTCAAACGAGTCCGTTACGCCGCGGAAACGGTGGAGCCGTCACTTCGGGGCAAGAAGGCGAAAGGAGCACGAGGATTTGCCGCCAAGGCGGCCGCACTTCAGGACGTGCTCGGCGCCAACCAGGACACCGTGGTCGCCCGCCGGGCAACGGCACAGGCGGCCGGCCGACGCGCGGGCGACCCCGCCTTCCTCGCTGCGGCCACGACCCTGTTCGAGCGACAGCAGGAGCTCGCCATCGAATACCGGCACCGCTACCCCGAGGTGTGGAGGAAGCTCGACCGTCCCAAGCGCACCAAATGGATGCGCATGTGACCGACGCAGAGGTCCAGCGAGCCGCAGGAGGAGTGCTCTGGCGCCGCTCCCTGCCGGAGGGGAGCCAGGCTGAGGGCATCGAAGTCGCGCTGGTGCATCGCCCTCGATACGACGATTGGACGCTGCCCAAGGGCAAGTTGAACCCGGGAGAATCGGATCTCGCGGCCGCCCTTCGGGAGATCGAAGAAGAGACCGGGCACACGGGCGCACCAGGCCGCCTCCTCGGAGAGGCCTCGTATATGAAACCGACCGCAGGAGGGGATCGGCCGAAAACCGTCCGCTACTGGGAGATCAGGGCCCAGGGAGGCGCTTTCACCCCCACCCAGGAGGTCGACGAGCTGCGCTGGTTGACCCTCGACAAAGCGGTCCCGCTCCTGAGCCGGGAGGCGGACCACGACATCCTCGATGCCTTCCGAGCCGGGCCGGTGACGACCTCGGTCGTCCTGATGGTGCGTCACGCCAGCGCCGGAAGCCGTGCCGAGTGGACGGGGGACGATCGGGCTCGGCCGCTTGACGACAAGGGAAGGCGCCAGGCTGCGGGTCTTGTACCGGTTCTCCGTCCGTGGGCGGTCACCGAGATCATCTCCGCCGACTTCGTGAGATGCGTGCAAACGGTCGAGCCTCTCGGCCAATCGATAGGCGTCGCCGTCAAGGAGGATCCGCTTTTCTCCGAGCACGGCTATCCCTCAAACGAAGCGCAAGCGGTCGACCTCACGCGTACCATGGCGAACGGGGAGTGTGCGATCTGCGTGTGCAGTCAAGGTGATGTGATCCCCGATCTCCTGCGTCGCCTGGCTGATCGGGACGGCCTGGCCGCCCCCTCCCGTCGCGAGGGGCGACCGCCCTTCAGGACGAAAAAGGGCGGAGCGTGGGTGCTCTTCTGGTCCGACGGCCGGCTCGTCGGAGCCGAAAGCCTGGGGTTGCCCCCGCTGGGCCCCTGAAGGCAACCCCTTCGGCATCGGCCCGGTCGGTGAAGCAGGCATGAACGCTTCATGGACAAACGCGACAGAAGGCCTGCTCAGAGGACGAATCCCCTAAACTTAGGCATTGTGAACAACATCCTTCTTGCAGTCGGTTTGGGCGTGCTGGCAGCGGTGGTGACGTTCCTCGCGCTGCATCGGTTCCTCCCCGTGAAGGCCAGCGACGAATCGGACGAAGACGCACGGAATGGCCAGACCGCAGATCTCGAACAGCTCAGACGAGAGAACCGATGGGCGAAGGAGATACTCGAGCGGATGGCGGAGGGTGTCCTCGTACTGGACGAGTCGGCGAAGCCTCTGGCAACCAACTCCGCAGGACGCAACCTCATGGGATTCCATGAGGACAGGCTCCCCCTCCGCCTTCCCAGTGGTGACGTGCTCGAGCTTGCCGAGAAGGCCTTGGCCGAGGGCGCGAGCAAGGAAGCCCTGGCGAGCGTCTGGTTTCCCGCACGGATGAGCTTATGGGCGCGCGCCGCACCCATGCAGGACGGAAGCGGAGTGGTTGTCGTGCTTCAAGACGTGACGAACGAGATCGGCATTCAGCGGGCCAGGCGCGAGTTCGTCGCCCACGCCTCCCACGAGCTCAAGTCCCCGGTGACCGCGCTCAGGACGCTGGCGGAGGCAATTCGCCGCGCCGTCCACGAGGACCCGGGCATGGCCGAGCACTTCTCTACACGGATGACGGCTGAAGCCGAGCGACTTGGACGACTCATCGAGGATCTCCTCGATCTGTCCAGGTTGGAGGAAGCGGCAACACCCCCCGATCAACGCATCGACCTGGCGGAAGTGGCGCGGCACGAAGCGGACCGTTTCGAGCCGCCGGCGGCGGCAGCGGGAACCACTTTTGAACGGCGCATCGACCCGGGCGTTTGGATCATGGGTGACGAAGGCCAACTCGGAACCATGATCCGAAACCTTCTCGAGAATGCATTTCACTACACAGCTCCAGAAGGCCTGGTCACGATCGGGGTGTTCGAAAGGGCAGGCAGCGCCTTCATCGAAGTCGGCGATACGGGAATCGGGATCCCGCTCGAGGCTCAATCGCGCGTGTTCGAGCGCTTCTACCGGGTCGACCCCGGGCGCTCGCGCGACAGCGGCGGCACCGGTCTGGGTCTTGCGATCGCGAAGCACGTCACCGAGCTTCATGGGGGCCAGATCCAGGTTGAGAGCGAGCTCGGCCAGGGATCCACTTTCACGGCAAGGATCCCCTCGGCCGTACCCGAGCAGAAAACCGTCAGGTCGCTGGCGGTATGAGAGACGCAACGCCACAGGCCAGGGGCAGGGGGCGGGGCTAGGGTGCCCAAGGTCCTGCTCATAGAAGACGAAGAGAGCTTCGGTGAGGCCCTCGAATACCAGCTGCGCCGAGAGGGCTTCGAAATCGAACGCGTTACCGATGGGGTGTTGGGGCTCGAGCGGTTCAACAGAGCCGGCGCCGACCTGGTGCTGCTGGATCTGATGCTGCCCGGGATGGGTGGCGAAGACGTCTGCCGCGAGATCCGGCGTGGCTCCAACGTGCCGATCATCATGTTGACAGCACGCACCACCGATATCGACAAGGTCGTCGGTCTTGAGATCGGCGCCGATGATTACGTCACCAAACCCTTCAACCTCCGCGAGCTACTGGCCCGAATGAAGGCGGTCCTGCGCCGAAGCACCACCGACGCCGGTGATTCCCAAAAGGTCCTGGAGGGAGGCGGTATCCGGCTCGACGCCGATCGATTCGAAGTGACGGTCGGGGGAGAACCGGTGCACCTCACCCGCAAGGAGTTCGAGCTGCTCGAGCTGCTCATGGAGAACACCGGTCGCGTTCTGCAACGTGAGACCCTGATCGACCAAGTGTGGGGCACCGACTACTTTGGGGATACCAGGACCCTCGATGTCCACATAAAACGCCTGAGGACCAAGTGCGAGCCCGACCCCCACAACCCCCAGCATCTCCGGACGATAAGAGGTCTCGGCTACAAGTTCGTCGCCTGAGCACCGGTGGGCTTGTTTGGTTTTTCCCCTGGCACTAGGGGCCGATCTCCCGGGACAAACCGGAGACATCCCCGGTCAGCATGTAGCGGAGACGTTCACCCACCATGACTGAGTGATCTGCGATGCGTTCGAGGGCGCGTCCGGCGAGCAGGGTGGCAACCGCAGCGGCGACTGCGTCAGGCCCCTCGAGTCTGCGTATGGCCTGGGTCAGCTGCACGTTGTATTCGTCCATGGCGTCGTCCTGCTCCTCGAGGGAGCGGGCCAAGTCCAGGTCCTGAGCCGCCCACGCCCTGACCGCAGAACGGAACAATGCAGACGCCTCAGATCCCATGGCCCGCAATATCCGAAAGGTCTCGGGATGGCGAACCATGAGGGGCTGCTCGGGTGCCAGCTTCACCACCCGAAGACACAGATCCCCGGTGCGCTCGAGGTCGGACATGATCCGAAGCACCGACATGACCAGACGCAGGTCGGAAGCCACCGGATTCTGCCTGATGAGCAGGTCGTAGCACTTCTCGGTAAGGGAAACGAGCATGTCATCGATCGCATCGTCGCCTGCGACCACCTTGTCGGCCAATGCTTCGTCACCCGTCAACAGAACCTGGGTTGAGCGCGTCAGGGCCTCGTCGACCTTGAGCGCCATAACCTCGACTTGAAGCTTTAGCTGCTCGAGCTCGAAAAGAAAGACGGCTCGGGATGACGTTCCGGCGTTATCCGAACCGTCCAGTGACGTAATTTTCCGTCCTTTCGTTGCTCGGATTGGTAAAGATCTTCTCGGTCCTATCGTACTCCACGAGCACACCGGTCCGGCGGTCGTTCTGCTCGGACACCTCCGCAGTGAAGAAGGCGGTCATGTCGCTGATGCGCGCCGCTTGCTGCATGTTGTGCGTCACGATCACAATGGTGAACTCCTGCTTGATCTCCTGCATGAGATCCTCTATGCGGCCCGTCGCAATGGGATCGAGCGCCGACGCGGGTTCGTCCATCAATATGACATCCGGTTCGACTGCTATGGCTCTGGCAATACACAGGCGCTGCTGCTGGCCACCTGAGAGTCCCATCGCCGACTCCTTCAGACGATCCTTGACCTCATCCCATAATGCTGCCTTGCGCAGCGACTGCTCGACCAGCTCGTCCATGTCCCCCTTGAAGCCGGCAATCCTGGGCCCGAACGCCACGTTCTCGTGAATGCTCTTTGGGAACGGGTTGGGTTTCTGGAACACCATGCCGATGCGGCGTCTCACCTCGACCGGGTCGACCTGGGGGTCGTAGAGATCGATGCCGTGATACTGCACACGACCTTCGACGCGCGCGCTTTCGACCAAGTCGTTCATGCGGTTGAGACACCGCAACACGGTCGTCTTCCCACACCCGGACGGTCCGATCATTGCAGTGATCTTGCGCTCCTCTATGGCCAGCGAAACGTCCCTGACCGCCTTGAACTCACCGTAGTAGACGGACAGATTCTCGAGGTCGAAAACGGTGGGATTTACTGCACCTTCATCCTTACCGGCTGAACGAACGCTGGTGACGACGCGCGCCGAAGGCGTCTGTGGCTCGACTGGGGTGGTCGTTTCCATCTTCCTCACCACTTTCGTTCGTATCGGTTTCGGAGAAAAATCGCAATTCCATTCGCAGTCAAGATCACGGCCAGAAGGACGATGATCGCCGCCTGAGTAAGCGCACGGAAGTCTGCATCCGGTTGGCTCGCCCAGGCGAAGATGGTGGTGGGCAGGGTGGCAAACGGACCTTGAAGTTGCTCACCGAGTGATGCGTCGCCGGTAGCAACAAACCCGGTAACCGCGCCCACAAGCAACAACGGGGCGGTCTCGCCCAGTGCTCGTGAAATCGACAACACCGTGCCGGTGAGAATTCCCGGTGCTGCCACGGGCAACACATGGCTGCGCACGACCTCCCAGCGCGTCGCTCCCACACCGAAACCTGCCTCTCGTATGCTGTCCGGCACCGCTCGCAGCGCCTCGGCGGAGGTGATGATGATGATCGGCAAAACCAGCACCGCAAGGGTCAACCCTCCGGCAATATAGCTGGCGCCGCCGGTCAGGGGGGCAAGCACGAGCACAAAGATCGCCACTCCGAGCAATCCGTAGACGATCGAGGGAACGCCGGCGAGATTGCGGATGTTCACGTCGATGAACCGATTGAACCTGGTGTCCTTTGCATACTCTTCCAGGTAGATCGCTGCGCCGACTCCGATGGGAAATGCCAGCACCACCACAAAGATCAGCATCACGAGCGACCCGAAGATTCCCTGGGCAACACCCGCACGCTCGGCGAAGGAAGAAAGGCCGGAGCTCAAGAAGCTGCCACCACGTTCCAGCAGCACGCCGATGCCTTTTCCCACTACATCCACCAGCAAGATGATCAAGAAGAGGAGGGAGATGAAAAGAGACAAGAGCAGCGCCCCCTCGAAGAGCATGCTCTTGGCGTCTCCCTTCTTCCCACGCAGCCCCTGCGCAACGATGTCCCCGGTCGTCACAGGTTTCCTCGCAGTCGTCATCAGTATTTCTGCCTTACACGGCGTACATAGCGTTCGCTGACGACGTTGAGAATCAAGGTGATCAAGAACAACAACAGACCGACGAAGAACAGGCTGGGGAACGCCAGGTCCGCGCCCCTGACCTGGTCGCTGCCGCGGGCAAGAGCAGCCATGGCTCCGGTCATCGTTTGACCGGCATTGAATGGATTGAGGCTGAACTCGGCACCGCCCGTGCCGCCGGCGACGATCAGCACGACCATAGTCTCACCGATGGCGCGCGACACGCCGAGAATGATCGCGGCGACGACGCCGGAGATTGCAGCAGGGAAAACGATCTTCGTTGTCGTGGATCGTTTCCTGGCTCCGAGCCCGTAGGACGCTTCGCGCAAAGACATGGGAACGGCCCTGAAAGAATCCTCCGCCACGGATGCGACGAGCGGCGTGACGAGGACGCCCACTCCGATGCCGGCCGCCGCCATGTTGAACAACCCGGCGTCTCCACTCAAACGGCCGATGATCTGAGGACTTATCCAACTGAGCGCAAAGACGCCCACCACGACACTCGGGATGCCGGCCAGGATCTCGAGCACCGGTTTGACTACCTTCCGAACCCGCGGGCGTGCGTACTCGGCCAGGTAGATAGCCGCCCCCAGTCCCAGCGGGGCGGCCACGATCATCGCGATCCCGGCGACTATCACGCTCCCGGTGACGATGGTGGGTAGGCCGAACATCGATCGCCGGGGGAACCACCCTCCCGCTGTGAGATCGGCGGGATTCGCCTGCGTCACAAATGAAGCGGCGCGCCCGATCAGACTGACGACTATCAGCGCGCTGATGACGATGGAAACGACCGCCGCGGCCTGAAAGGTCCGCATGATGAGCGTTTCTCGTCGTTGGCGGCGAGCGCTTATCCGAAGATCGGAGAGCTCGAGCCCACCGCCTTCCCCCAACCGTGGAGATACAGCTTGCGCCATCAGGTCCTTTCCGTAACGCCTGCCATGGGCCACACAGTGAGGGGC
>JALZIC010000091.1 GCA_030860455.1 Actinomycetota bacterium | reverse complement strand
CAACTATCTCGGAATGATCCTGCCCTTCGCGGTCAATCCCACCGCGGTGTTCATCTTCCGGCAGTTCTTCATGCAGGTTCCACAGGACCTGTTCGACTCGGCGCGCATAGACGGCGCCTCCGAGTTTCAAATTCTGACCAGAATCGCAGTTCCGCTTGCCAGGCCCGCAATTCTCACCGCAATAATTGTGACCTTTATCGGACCATGGAACGAGTTCCTGTGGCCGTTCCTCATTACCAAAGAGGCCGGCATGCAGCCGCTTGCCGTCGCGCTCGGAAGTTTCATTTCGAACGTCGCCGGCAGCGTAGCAAACCCCTTCGGCGCAATCCTTGCGGGGGCCACGGTTCTGGCGATTCCCGCCGTGCTGGTGTTCCTGGCCCTGCAACGATATTTCGTCCAGTCGAATCTCGGGTCCGGAGTGAAAGGTTAGCCGCCCGGCGTTGGCAGAGCCTCCATACCGGATAGAGCGGCTCGGAGTGGTCATGACACCGGATCGTCATGAACCATCCGAGGAATGGGGGGTGCTCAACCCAGCTTGCGCGCGTGCGCGCGACGGCGACCTCTACCTCTTCCCCCGACTCGTGGCCAAAGGCAACCACTCGCGGGTGGGTCGCGCACGGGTGATCTTCGAGCATGGCATCCCCGTGGGCGTGGAGCGGCTTGGGATCGTCTTCGAACCGGCGGAGATCTGGGAACGCAACTCTCGCACGGGCGGCGTCGAGGATCCGAGGATCACATGGATACCCCTTTTGGATGCTTACGTCATGACCTATGCGGCCTATGGACCTCTTGGCCCGCGCATCGGTCTTGCAGCCTCAGACGATCTCGTGACGTGGCGGCGCCTCGGCCCTGTGAGCTTCGGTTACGACCCTGCACTGCAGACCGATCTCAATCTCTACTCGAACAAGGACGCCCTCCTCTTCCCGGAGATCGTCGCGGCTCCGGACGGAACGCCCTCCTATGCGTTGCTGCACCGGCCGACGTGGGACCTGTCGTGGATCGTCCCCGGGGAGGGGGATTTCCCGCCCGCAGGGGTGAGCGATCCGAGGGGCGCGATCTGGGTTTCGTTTGCGCCGGCCGAAGAAGTCAAAGCCGGCCTCAACCACCTGACGCGTTATGGGCAGCACCGGCTTGTTGCGATGCCCGAACAGCCATGGGAAGAGCTAAAGATAGGAGGAGGCACGCCGCCGGTCTGCACCGAGCACGGCTGGTTGCTCGTCTATCACGGGGTCGCCGGAAACCTGGCGCCGGGCCGAGACCATCAACCGGAGGTCATGTACTCGGCCGGCATCATGCTTCTGGATGCCACCGATGTCACGCATGTCATCGCTCGCTCGGCAACGCCGGTGCTCGAGCCGGCGACCCAGGGCGAAAGGGATGGCATCGTGCCGAACGTCGTATTTCCAACCGCCATCGATCCATTGGGAGATGGTGTGGCCGACATCTTCTACGGGATGGCGGACTCTCGCATTGGCGCAGCGCGCCTCTCCCCCACCGGATAGACAACGAGTCAAGCGGTCGTCTGCCCCGAATCACCCCATGCGCCACGGAGATCGGCCGAGAGCGCATGACCGTGCATGCCTTCGGCGGTCGAAATGGCGGCCGCGTGTGGGGCTGCCGCCCGGGATGCCTCCGGCGTGAGGCTCTGATAGGTCACCGTCTTGAGGAACTTTCCCACCCACAGGCCTCCCGTGTAGCGTGCGGCGGCGCCGGTGGGAAGAGTGTGGTTGGTCCCGATACCCTTGTCCCCGAAGGTGACGGTCGTCCACTCGCCGACGAACATCGATCCGTAATTCCTGAGTTGCGTCTCGTAAAGGGCGGGATCGGCCACCTGAAGCTCGAGATGCTCGGGGGCGTACTCATCGGACAAAGCGACCGCCTCCTGGGCGTCATCGGCAACAACTACGGTCCCGTGCGCCTCCCATGCAGAACGAGTGACCTCACCCGTCGGCCAGGTCGGCAACAGGGCGTCGATCTCGTCCAAAACCAAGGCGCCCAGCCGCCGTGAGGTCGTGACGAGCACCGCAGGTGAAGTCGGCCCGTGCTCCGCCTGGCTGAGAAGGTCCACTGCGACGACGTGAGGTCGCGCCGAATCGTCCGCCAGCACGAGGATCTCGGTGGGACCCGCAAGCAAGTCGATGCCGACGCGCCCGAACAGCTGGCGTTTGGCCTCGGCCACGTAGTCATTACCCGCCCCGACGATCATGTCCACGGGATCGAGGCCCTCGGCCGCGCCGAACGCCATCGCCCCCAGGGCCTGCACGCCCCCCAGCGCATAGATCTCGTCCGCCCCCGCAGCCTGCATCGCGTAGACGGTCGGGGCGTAAACACCGTCTGCGCGCGGAGGGCTCATCGCCACCACGCGACGCACACCCGCCACCTTTGCAGTCAAGACGCTCATCAACGCCGAGGAGATGAGGCGGTAACGCCCACCGGGTACATAGGCGCCTACCGACGCAATCGGGATGTGGCGGTGTCCCAAGAAGGCTCCGGGTTCCGTCTCGACCTCGAGTGGCGTCATGCACGCGAGCTGTGCCTCGGCGAAGCGCCGGACCCGAGCGGCGGCCCAATCGATGTGGGCGCATAGATCGGCAGGCACCTGCTTGCATGCCAGGGCAACCGACGCCTCGGTCAACCTGAAGCTGGGAGGGCCCCACCCGTCCAACTCCTGGGAGTATCGGCGAACCGCTGCAGCACCGTTCGCCTCGATGTCACGGAGGATCGAGCCGACGCGCTCGGCGACATCGGCGGAGGGTCCCAGGGGCCGCGCCGGCGCCTCCTTGAGGTAGACCGCCATCTGAGCCTGACCTAGGCAGTCTGAGCCTGCGGTGCGGGTGCTCGACCGAGTGTGCCCAGGGCAATCCAGGTAGTCGCCCACAGCGCTGCGACCATCTCGACGACCATCATCAGCGCGCCGGCGATCTGCTGGTCGGCCAGATGCGAAATGCTCAACACGGGGGTCGTCCGCACATAGTGCGCGTAGATAACCCCGGGCCACCACACCAGGACTGCGGCGAGGACCGCCGTTGCGATCTGCCCCGCCCCGAGGTAGACGATCCGTCGCACCGGGGGCATCCTCTTCAAACTCACCAACGGATCGATGACTGGCAGCCAGAACAGGGCCCCGGCAACCATCAAGGTCAAGTGCTCGGCGATATGCCAGGGCTCGGAATGCAAGGCCAGGCCGTAGAGCGCAGGGACGTGCCACAAATAGAGGACGAAGAGCCAAATCCCGAAGGTGACCGCCGGCTCGGAAACAAGCCGCAGCAGCGCGCTCGGGGTGCGCCGACGCAGCATCGCCGGAAGCAACGGGCGTGTGACCGGCACCAGAAGGCGCGGGTACAGCCCCACGAGCAGCAAAGGGGCTGCGACGCTCATCAGCAGGACATGCTGGAGCATGTGTGCGGCCAGCGAACGCCCTTCGGCCATGGCATTCAATGGCGATTGCAGGGCAATGGACACGCTCGCGAGCCCCACTGTCCATGCCCATGCACGACCTGTCCTCACGGCGCCGCCGCGCGACCGCAGCCTTAAGACCAAAAACAGATAACCCACCGCAGCGACAACGAGTCCCATCTGCACAGGGACATCGAGCCGCCACCACGCTTCCGTCACGGCGCCGTGCGCCCGAATCATCTCCACTTATCCCTCACTTCGACAGGTCACCGAGGTGCTAAGCGATCAGGGCCGTCACCGGAAACAGCACCGCTCCCATTGCAATCAGCCCGGCCCCGGTGACCCGGTTGACCTGGGGAGCGAGAGTCTGCACCCGGCCGCCCAAAGCTGCGTAGCGGCTTGGCGTGACCAACGCCGGCAGCAAGAACGGAACCACCATGGTCAGCGAATAGAGGGCTACGAGGCCGGCGCCCAGCCAGAAGGCGCCGGTGGCGCCGGCAACCACCAAGAGTGCGTAGAGATAGGGCCCGCAGCAGGTTGCGCAGTACTGCCCGAACGCTATGCCTGCGGAGAACGGCCGGCGGAACGAAGCCCGCCCCGACCGGAGCAGATAGAGCGGACCACGGCAGCGTGACAGCCATGACCGGGGAAGCGCCCCCAGGGCCGCAAGCCCCAGGACCATGGCCATAACCGCCCCGAGAAGACAGAGCGTCCAGGCGTATGGGCCAAGGAGGAGCGCAAGACCTCCCAGAAGAATTGCGACGGGGATGTAGAAGACGAGGTAGCCGAGCGAGAACAGCCACGCCGCCCTGATCACGGTGGGAGCGCCTGATGTCTCTGCATTACGCGCTGCCATATTCCGCACGACATGGGTGAGCATCGCGGACATCTGCAGTTGACAAGGCGCCATGACTGCAAATCCGGACCCCAACAAGAGCGCGCCCGCGAAGATCATCGTCCATTGCGAGGATCCCGTACCGAGCGCGACACCCGAAGTGACGAGTGCAGCGGCCAACGCCCCGGCCGCGCCGGCTCCGACACGGCGGTCCGCCAGTGCTTCCACCGAAACGTCAGCCCTTCATTATGAAGCCGAGGCCCTGGATCGAGTTGCGTCCTTCGTACGACCACACCATGTCGTGCTCGGGCACCGCGACATGATTGTGACTGGCTTTGCCCAGCAGCGCCGCGTTTCCTGGGATCGTGCTCCACGAGCTGTTGATGAGCTGCGTTGGCTCTCCGTCCGGGCCTCGATAGGGGTCCATCTCCGCATCGATGGCGAAGCCGTCGCCGCTCGGGTGCGACACGCGCACGACGCCGTGGCCATCCTGGATGGTGTACTCGATCGGAACCCGATACAGCGCAACGCGGTCGCCGATCAGTGACGCCAAGTCGGCAAGGGCACCGCCAAGACGGCCCTGAAACGCGTCCATCAGAAGCTCCTCCTGCTCATCGGAGGCTTTAGCATCGACGAACATGACTTCGCGCCAGTTGCCGTCCGCAACGTTGCCGGGGATCTGCACGAGGCTGACGAGCGAAAGGTTGGAAACGTCAACGCCCTTGACCGTCCCGGATCGAATGTGGTACCCGGTGAAACTCCAGCACTCGCCGCCGTCCGGATCGTCACCCACCCAGCACGGGCAGGGCCCCCCGCAGGAACACGCCTCGACCAGGTCACCGGTGAGGTCATACGAGGTTTCGAGTTGCGTTGTCATGTGAGCCACCCTCCTCTATGAGTTCCCCAGATTGCTCTGAAGAGTATGCCGGGACCACAGGTGCCGCAACCGGGGGCGCGCCCGGCGAGCTAACGTTCCGTTATGTAGCCTGGGGCTCTGGGCTCGGACATCACCCAAAGGAGAACGGATGCAGGCTCGGCGGTTCGGACGCACCGGCTGGCAGGTCGGCGAGGTCGGCTACGGCATGTGGGGCATGGGCGGTGATTGGAAAGGGTCGGACGACGCTGAAGCCGAACGATCTCTCGACCGGGCCGTCGAGCTCGGGGTCAACTTCTTCGACACCGCCTTTGCGTACGGGGACGGTCATTCCGAATCGTTGTTGAGCGCCCTTCTACGCCGCCATCCAGACAGGCGGCTCTACTTCGCTACCAAGATCCCCCCGAAGAACCGGCAATGGCCGTCCACGCGCGGCGAAAGGCTCGAGGAGGCCTTTCCGCCCGAATACATACGCGAGTACACCGAACGCAGCCTGGCCAATCTCGGGACCGACTCCATCGACCTCCTTCAATTTCACGTCTGGGAGGACGCCTGGGCCGGTGATGACCGGTGGCAGAAAGAGACGCAAAGGCTCAAGGACGAAGGTACGGTCAAGGCATGGGGTGTGAGCATCAACCGCTGGGAGCCGTGGAACGCGATCGAGACCCTGCGCACCGGCTTGATCGACTCCGTCCAGGTCATATACAACATCTTCGATCAAAACCCCGAAGACGAGCTCCTCCCCCTCTGCCGCGAGCTCGACGTTGCGGTCATCGCCCGCGTCCCGTTCGACGAGGGCACCCTTACCGGAACCCTGACGAATGATTCGACGTGGCCGGAAGGCGACTGGCGCAACACCTACTTCGTGCCAGAGAACCTGCACTCGAGCGTCGCACGCGCCAACGCCCTGAGGCCGCTGGTCCCCAGTGGAATGACGATGGCACAGATGGCACTGCGTTTCATCCTCGCCAACCCGGACGTCGGCACGATAATCCCGGGGATGCGAAAGCTCGAGAACGTCGAGTCAAACGTCGCAACGAGCGACGGCCGGGCCCTTGCGCCTGGACTGCTCGATAAGCTCAGAGAGCACCGCTGGGACCGAACGCCCAAGAGTTGGTCGGGGTAGAAGTCCCTACCTGCGGCGAGCCACGCGAAGGATGGTCTTCACCAGACGCCAGATCGCCGCGAGACGCATCAATCTCCACCACATGGACGAGGAGATTACCCCCTCGGCAGGGTCTCTGCAGAAACTATCGCCGAGCCGCCCCTGCGATTCTGTCCAAGGTGCCGGTGGGTCGCAGGGGAATGACCTCGGCCAGGCCTGCTCCTTCGGGGACCTTTCGCGGCTCGACGACGGGCTCACCGATCCGCACCGGAGCCGCCTCGATGACCTCGCCGTCCCCGCCTCCATCGGACCAGCGGCCCTCGAGCAAGCTCCAGCCGAACACAACCCCCAAGGCGAATCCGGCGAACAGGGTGAACACCACAGCACCGCCGTCACCGAACAGAAAACCCATCACGCGTCCCCCCTGTATCCGATCCGAGCTGCTCCCATGGAAGATCATACCAGTAAGGATGGGGGCCGGCGCCTCGCAGAGGCCTTATGTTGCCCCGTGATGATGGAAACGGGGCGGCCGTGAAGGCGGTCGTATGGCACGGACGCAACGACGTTCGGGTGGATGACGTCGCCGACGCTCCACCTCCCGGCGCCGGGGAGATTCGCGCCCGGATCGAGTGCTGCGGCATCTGCGGGACCGACATCGAAGAGTGGCGGCACGGCCCGGTGTGGATTCCCGACCACGAGCCCCATCCCGTAACCGGCCGGCAGGCGCCCCTGATCCTGGGGCACGAGATCGCGGCGCGGGTGGTCGACATCGGCGACTCGTTGAACGGCTTCTCCGAGGGCGATCTGATCGCGATCGAGGGCGTGTTCGGCTGCGGGGAGTGCTGGTGGTGCGTTCGCCATCAGGCCAACCTCTGCCCCCACCTCGCCAACATCGGGCTCCATTTCGATGGGGGTCTGGCCGAGCTTGTGACGCTGCCGGCGGCCGTGTGCGCGCGTGTACCCGAGGGGGTCCGGCCGGAGGATGCCGCCCTGGCCGAACCCGTTTCGGTGGCGATCCGGGCGGTGCGGCGATCCCGGCTTGGCCTCGGCGAGAGCGCCGCGGTTTTCGGAGCGGGAATGATAGGGCTCGCGAGCCTGGTCGCAGCCCGTGCGGCTGGTGCTTCAACCGTTGTGGTCATCGAGCCGGACGCCCGGAGGCGCGAGCTCGCCCGGGGCCTGGGAGCGAATGCAGCACTCACCCCGGAAGACGGCGGCTGGCTGGAAACGCTGCGAGAGCTCACCGGTGGCCGGGGGCCGGATGTCTGTGTAGATGCAGCCGGGACGCCGAGCACCGGCCCTGCGGCCGTCGCCGTCACCCGGCGAGGGGGCCGGACCGTCATCGTAGGCTTCGCCAATCAGCCGTCGTCGCTGATGTTCTCCACCATCGCCACAGGGGAGAAGGAGGTGCTCGGGTCCCTTTCCCACGTCATCGACGAGGACTTCACGCCGGCAATAGGTTTGATAGCGTCCGGTGCGATATCGGCGGAAGCAGTCGACGCCCGGGAAGTGCCACTGGAGCGGGCAGTCGAAGACGGCTTCGATGCGCTCATCCAGCCAGACCCCCCGCCGAAGGTGTTGGTCCGGGCGGCGACGGCCTGAGAGACAGCCGACGGTGAGCCTCACGGGCAAAGTGTGCGTCGTGACCGGTGGCGCGCGTGGAATCGGCCGCGCCACCGTCGAAAAGTGCGCCCGCGACGGTGCCCGGGTGGGTTTCTGGGACCTGGAGGTCGCCGCAGGGCAGGCGCTCGCCGAAGTCCTGGGGAAAGAAGGGCTCGAGGCTCGCTTCTGGCCTTGTGACGTAACCGCGGAACAACAGGTCGAGGCTGCGGTGGAGGCCGTGCTCGATGCCTACGGGCGCATCGACGCACTGGTCAACAATGCGGGGGTCAACGCCTACTTCGACGCGACACGAATGACCGAGTCCGATTGGGACAAGGTCTTTGCCGTCGATCTCAAGGCGGTGTGGCTGTGCAGCAAATACGTTCTCCCCGTTATGCAGCAGGCAGGCTCCGGTTCGATCGTGAACATCTCGTCCATTCATGCGCACATGACGACCAAGAACATGTTCCCCTATGCCGCTGCGAAATCGGGCGTGGTCGGATTGACGCGCAGTTTGGCGCTCGACTATGGCGCCGACAACATCCGCGTCAACGCCGTGTGCCCCGGGTGGGTCAGGACACATCTCGTCCAGGAGTGGATCGACATGCAGCCGGATCCGGCCGCCGCCGAGGCAAGCGTGCTCGCCGTGCACCCACTGGGCCGGATAGCGGAGCCGGCCGAGATCGCCAACTTCGTGGCATGGCTGGCATCCGACGAAGCTAGCTTCATGACCGGGGCGGACCTCTTGATCGACGGAGGTCTCAGCGCCCGCTTTCCGACCTGACCGGTCAGAAGGTGCCGAATCGGTCGTAGGCCTCGAGAGGCAGCGCACCCCCGCGCACGGCGTCTCTTATGGCGTTCTCCGTGGCCACCTTATCCTCCGCCGCGGCCAGCACCGCATCACACAAGCCCACCGGAATGGCCACGATGCCATCGTGGTCGGCGACGATGTAATCACCTGGTGAGATGCGCACCGTGCCTACCGTGACCGGCGCGTTCTCCGCGGTCAGATCCCATCTAACGACACAATCCTGGGGGGTGGTGTACCGGCAGAAGACAGGGAAATCCTCTTTCAGTATGTAGTCCACATCGCGGCAGCCGCCGTCGATGACGGCGCCACGGCAGCCGCGCGCCTTGAGCGATGTCACCGATAGCTCGCCGAGGTGGGCTGCCGAGCGCTCGTTGGTTTGGTAGACGGCAATGTGACCATCGGGCACCGAACCCAGCATGGTGAGGATCTTTCTGATGGAAGTGTCGTAATCGTTACCGGGGCGCGGCCGGCCTTCGATGGTGTAGGCAGGGCCGGCCAGCCGCATCCCCTCTCGCAGCGGGAGCAGTTCCGGAGGAAGCGTCTGAGACAACCGGCCCATTCCATCTAGGACGTCGGTGATCGCGCCCGTGTAGAGAGCAGAGAACCTGCCGGCCCTGTCGTCCGGCACACCGTGTGCCATCCCCGCCGACTATAGTCCGTTCACAGCTTCGGTCATGGTCGGCACTACATGGAAGGCAGCTTGATGAAAGTACTGGTCACCGGCGCACGGGGCAAGGTCGGAACCGCCACCGTCGCCGCACTCGTCGGACGGGGACATGAAGTCCGGGCCACCGATCTCCACCGGCCGATCTTCGAGCGCCCCGAACCCGACGAACCGGATTACATGCAGGCCGATCTCACCGACGCCGGCCAGGCCTACGCCATAGTGCGCGGCATGGATGCGGTTGTACATACCGCTGCCATTCCCGAGCCAACGAGCAACGCGCCTCACACCGTGTTCGAGAACAACCTCATGGCTACATTCAATCTCATCGAGGCGGCGGTCCGCTGGGGGCTTCCCCGCTTCATCAACACCTCGAGCGAGACGGTCCCCGGCTTCTTCTTTCCCGAACGGGATTTCCTCCCCGACTACGTTCCGGTCGACGAGGCCCACCCTATTCGCCCCCAGGATCCCTACGCACTCTCGAAGTACTTCGGCGAGCTGCTCATGGATGCCGCGGTCCGCCGTTCGGACATCCGTTGCATCTCGATCCGGCCTTCCTGGGTGCAGCACGAGGGCAACTACGAGCGCAATCTCGGGCCGCAGATAAGGGACCGGTCTGAGTTGACTCCCGGCTTCTGGAGCTACATCGACGTTTACGATCTGGCCGATGCCATGTGCCTGGCGGTCGAGTCGGACCTGCCGGGACACGAGGTCTTCTACATCGCGTCGCCAGACAACGCAGGGGGCCGGGATTTTGCCTCGGCGGTGAAGGAGCACTACGGCGACCAGGTCGAAGTGCGCACCGTCGAACGAGAAGATGCGTCCGGCATCTCGTGTGCCAAGGCCAACAAGTTGCTCGGCTACCGGCCGAAGCGCTCGTGGCGCGACTACCTCGACGATGACGGCCGGCTCAAGGCCCGGGCCGCTCGGGCCTAGAGAGGTAACTCGCTTCTCCAAGCCTCCGGGGATAGTATGCCCAGAACTAGGGCGAGGACGGGTGGAGAGAGCGGCCGGATTGATCCGGTTCGCGCGAGTTGGGAGGCGTATCCGAGTGGACGACAGGGAGTGGGCTCGGCTCCGGCCGGGCAGCAGGTTCAACCGGCGCGAGATGCTTAGAAGGACCGCCCTCGGCGGCGCTTTGGCATCACTGCCTTTGCTCGCAGCAGCATGTGACCAATCGACCGATAGCGGCGGCGGAGAGTCGGCGAGCGGCGGCGGCACCTCGATAGGCAATTTTCCCGAGACCCCAGCGTACAATTTCGTATTCGTCAATCACGTGACGACCAACCCATTCTTCGTTCCGACCCAGTACGGGATCGAAGACGCTAGCGCAATGCTCGGCACCGAATTTCAATGGACCGGCTCCGAAACGGCCGTAGTCAAAGAGATGGTGAACTCCTTCGACACCGCGATCACCGGCGACGCCGACGGGATCGCGGTCGCGGTCATCGACCCGGATGCGCAAGGAGGGCCCATCCAGGAGGCCGTCGACGCGGGCATTCCGGTGATCTCCTACAACGCCGACGGCAAGGGCGGGGACACCGCCCGGCTGGCCTATGTCGGCCAGGACCTCTACGTATCGGGCTTCGAGATGGGCAAACGCATCGTCGAGGAGGTCAAAGAGGGCCCGGTGGCGTTGTTCATCGCCACGCCCGGCCAGCTCAACATCCAGCCCCGCATTGACGGCGCCGCCGACGCCATCAAGGAGTCCGGCGCGCCCATCGAAGCCCAGCAGATCACAACTGGCGCCGAGCTTCCCGAAGAGCTCCAAAAGATCGAGGCCTACTACAACGGACACAAGGACGTGAAGGGAATGTTCGCTGTGGACGCGGGCAGCACTCAGGGAGTCGCCCAGGTGATGGAGAAGTTCGCCCTTGTGGACAAGGGCGTCGTCGGCGGCGGTTACGACCTCCTTCCCGAGACTCTCAAGCTCATCGACGAAGGCCACTTGAGCTTCACGATCGACCAGCAGCCCTATCTGCAGGGGTTCTATCCGGTCTTCCAGATGTACCTGTGGCACCTCTCAGGGGGACTGAGTGGACCGGCCGACACGAACACCGGACTGCTGTTCGTGACCCAGGAGAACGTCGCAGGCTACCTCGAGAACTCCTCGCGCTTCGAAGGAGACTCCGAAGAGCAGAAGATCCTGGAACCCGCTTCGTAGATGGCCAAGCAAGCGGTTGGCGGGGACGTGGGCGCGGCCGAAAGCGCCCGGTCCTCCCCCGGGCTTGGAAGCCGCGTGGCCGAGCTCCTGCTCAGGCAGCGCGAAGCATCGATCTTCTTCGTGGCGATCGCGCTGGCCATTTACTTTCAGTCGGCCAACTCCGCCTTTCTGAGCTCCGGGAACATACGTTCGCTGTCCGAGTTCACCTACGCCACGGCCATCATCTCCGCCGGACTCGTCATGCTGCTGATCTGCGGGGAGATCGACCTTTCGGTTGGGCAGGCATACGGTTTTGCCCCGATCGCCATGTACCTGGCCGACCAGACCCTTGTACTTCCGGTTGCGATCATTGTCGGACTGCTCGCCACGGCGGTGATCGGTCTCATCAACGGCGTCGCAACCGTTTACCTCCGTGTGCCGTCCTTCATCGCAACGCTCGGGATGTTCTTCTTCCTGGGCGGTTTGAATGTGATCCTGACCGACGGTTTCCCCAAGACGGCGCCCTCGGGCAGTTTCCTGACCGAGGTCCTCGGTGGTGCGGACTGGTCCGGCATAGCGTGGTGCCTGTTGATCGTTCTTTTGATGCACATCCTGCTCAACCGCACTCGCTGGGGTCTGCACACGTTCGCCACCGGCGGCAACCCGGTCGGCGCCAGCGAAGCCGGGGTCAAGACGGCAAAGATCAAGGTCGGCAACTTCATGCTTTGCAGCGCGCTCGGAGGGTTCGCAGGAGTCCTCGACGCACTTCGGATCGGGTCGATCGACCCACTTGCAGGTGGTCCCAACATCATGTTCTTCGCCGTCTCTGCCGCAGTCATCGGGGGCACCGCCCTGGCAGGGGGCACCGGGACCATCATCGGCGCTTTCCTGGGCACAGTGGTGCTCTCGATCATGCAAAACGGCTTCAGCCTGCAAGGCGTCAGTGCATACACGTTCAACGTAATTCTGGGCATCGCCATCCTCACCGCAATGACGTTGAACGTCTACGTCGGCAGCTTGAGGAGGTCCGGGAGGGCATGACGGCGCAGGCACCGCAGGGCCACAACGCCTCAAACGCACCCGACGCTCTCCGCGCCGAGGGGGTAGTCAAGCGGTTCGGTGCGTTGACGGCTCTCAATGGAGTGGACCTGCATCTTGGCAAGGGGGAGGTTCTTGGGCTCATAGGCGACAATGGAGCCGGGAAGTCCACCCTGATCAAAACGATCACGGGCTTCCACCGGCCCGATGCCGGGCAGATGTATGTCGATGGCGATCCGGTCACCCTCCGGTCGGTCGCCCAAGCTCGCGCCCTAGGGATCGAGACTGTCTTTCAAGATCTGGCACTGATCTCGGAATTGAGCGTGTACCACAATATGTTCCTCAACAGCGAGCTGACGTTGAAGCCGTTTCCACTTCTCAACAACCGCAAGATGAAAGAACGCACCAAGCGGTACATCGACGATATGGGAGTCAACATCCCGTCGATCGACACCCAGGTAGGGCGGCTCTCAGGGGGCCAGCGTCAGGCAATCGCCGTGGCGCGTTCGGTGTACTCAGAGGCCAGCATCTTGCTGCTGGACGAGCCGCTGGCGGCCATGGGGGCCAAGGAGGGCGCCATGATCCTCGACCTCGTTCAGAAGCTGAAGAACGAGGGACGGGTTTCCATCATCCTGATCGCGCACAACTATTCGCACGTGTTCGAGGTCTGCGACCGTGTCAACCTGCTGCAACACGGTCGCATCAGCTACGACAAGCCGACCAGTGAAACCTCAGTGGAGGAACTGACCGAACTGGTCGTTGCCGAGTACCGTAAAGCCCGGACAACCAATAACTGAGGCGCTCAGCCCACTTTCGGCACGCTCGCATGGGCGCGCACCGATGCGCCAAGTTCGTTCATGGATTCCGGGTAGGGGCCCACGCGTCCGTCGGTGTAGCGGGTGAGCTCCCCAAGATCGGTCAAGCCGTCTCTGATGCCTTCATCGACGGCGGTTTGCATGTCGCTGGTGAACTGCAGAGATGCGTCCAGCCAAGCGATCGCCTCGGGGCCCTCCATAACGGGGAAGTGAGCCGTCAGCAAGATGTCGGGCTGCATGGCCCGGATGGACCGAATTGTCGCCTCGTACGCCCGAGCGTCGTAGTAACGGGGAGGTATCAGACGATTTCCGGATCGGTCGTAGATCCCGTCTTGCAGCACGGCGTCGATGAGGATCAACGCCCGGCTGCGCTCATCCCACAAGCCAATGTGCCCTAAGGTGTGCCCGGCCAAGTGGAGGACCCGGACGCGCCACCCACCTCCGAGCCTGAAGGTTTCGCCGCCTCGTAAGCCCCAGTCGATCGGGCAGTCGCCGCCCAGCTCAGTCGATATCCACTCGATTGACTCGGCATCGGGCCCGAAGCCGTAGGGCTCGTACCAGCGGTAGTTCTCAGCGAGCATCGCCTGGTTGCTCTCGATCCAGCGCCGGTCGAGCTCATGACAGAAGAAACGGACGCGCCGGTTACGTTCACGAACGGATCGGTTTCCGCCGCAGTGGTCGACGTCGGCATGGCTGATGATGATTTCATCGACGGCCTCGAGAGAAGTGCCGATCGACCGAAGATAGGGTGCGATCACGTCGATCGGGGTGTTCGCCAGCCCGGTGTCGACCAGCACAGTGCGTTCATCACCGGCGAGTAGGTACTGGCACATAAAGCGTTCTCCGAGGTCAGATTCGATCCGATGGATGCCGGGCACGATTTCCATGTCGCTCCTATCGCCTAGAGGATGACTTTGACTTCGCCCCCATCCACACGGATAGGGAATTTCCGCAGCCGCATGTCGGGGAAGGCGACGCAGCGCCCCGAGGGTACGTGCCATTCCAGCGCATGCCAGGGGCAGGTAACGATCTCGCCGTCATGGATCCAGTGGAGCTTCCAGCCGGTGTGGGGGCCGTAACCGAGGGTTCCCGAAGTGGCCCCCTCGCACAACGGTCCTCTCTGGTGCGGGCAGAGATTGGGGATGGCGTGCCACGAGCCGTCGATGTTGAACACGCCTATTTCGCGCCGGCCCACAGTCACGATGCGGTGGGAGCCTTCGGGAATGTCCGACGTGTGGGCAACGACATACTCGCGGCTCAAACGCTCGCCGTTCTCATGATTCCAGCCGGAAGAAGCGCGCCGCATTGCCTCCCATGATTGCGCGCCGGTCCGACGGGGAGAAGGGCAGCCCAAATACGTATTGGGGATGATCGAAGTCATGGTGAGGCCAGTCGGACGCGAACATCGCCCGCTCGCCCCCATCGAACAGCTCGAACAGCTTGACGATATCGTTCCGGCGCTCGGGTTCCTCGATCGGCTGGGTGCCGAAATACCACCTCTTGATGTAGTGGCTCGGGCGCTCTTGGAGGAAAGGCACCTCCCGCCGGCGTTCGGTGTATTCCTTGTCGAGGCGATTGAGCATGAATGGAATCCAACTAATCCCTGCCTCCATGATCCCGATGCCCATGTCTGGCCACCGCACCGGCACACCCGTCTCGAGGAGGCTGATCATGTTGGCCATCATGGAAAATGGATGGGCCACGGCATGCTGTGCCAGCGAGGTCTGGAACACCTCGAGTTGAAAGGGAAAGGTTGGGTAAACGGCTTCGACACTATGCATCACAACCGGAAGCCCGACCTCGGTCGCGGCATCGTAGACGGGATCGTAGATGTGATGACCGTACAGCGGTCGCACCCCGGAGGCAGGCAGGTAGACGCACACGAACTCGGGTTCGCCGCCATGACTCCTGATATCTTCCGCCGACGCGACCGGATCCTGAGGGGCGACAACGAGCGAACCCCTGAGGGTTGGCTCGGCCAGGAGCCAATGATCGCGCAACCACGAGTTGTAGGACTGCGCTAGGGCCACGGCGAAACGAGGGTCCCGAACCATCGCGAGGGCCAGAAGATGGTCGGGGAACAACACCGCCCGATCGACGTGCAACTCGTCCAGGCCGGTGCGCATCTCGGCAGCCGACTCGACGGTCTGCTTACGGTTGCTTCCTCCCGGCCAAGGCACACGATATTCGGCTCGTGGAGACATTGCGGGGAGGTCAAGGTAGCGTTCGGGAACCTTGGCGATCTGGCGCAGGGCGACATCCCAGGGAGAGGGCGCGTAATCGGCCATACCTGCGGGATCCTCGTGAATGTGGACGTCCGCGTCGACCACGAACGTGTCCTCGAGGGTGTCCCGATTCGGCCCCTGCTGGTCGACTGTGATTGCGCGCATCCTCTCGCGTGGGCGGCGCACTAGTATAGGCAGCTGATGTCCAGCCACTCCGCCGTCAGGCCCTTCCACGTGCACGCGGATCATGCCTTCGAGGGCTTCACGATCGAGTACCGGAACGATGCCGAACTGCTCGTGGCGCGATGCGATTGCGGCGAAGCTCTGGACGTCGCCGACGCCCGGTTCAGATGCTGCCCGGCATGTGAGGAGGGCGGCGAGGAGGGGAGGTCGAGTTGCACCCGCTGCGCAGGGACCGGAGTAGTGGTCGACCACAGCTCTCTTACGTGGCGGGCGCCATGATCTCTATTTCGAGCCTCGCCCTCTAGAGAGGGCGCATACCGTCGACTTCCGGAGGCACAACATGACAAACGGCAAGAACGGCCTTCGAAGCGGGAGATGGTTCGAGACACGCGACCTCGACGGCTTTCTGCACCGCTCGTGGTTGAAGTCGCAGGGCTTCGGAGATTTCGCCTATAAGGGCCGCCCGGTCATCGGAATCTGCAACAGCTGGAGCGAGCTGGTCAACTGCAACGCCCACCTCCGTGGCCTAGCTCAGGATGTCAAACGCGGGGTGATGCAGGCGGGCGGTTTTCCTCTCGAGTTCCCCGTGATGTCCCTGGGCGAGGCGTTGATGAAACCCACAGCAATGCTGTATCGCAACTTGATGGCGATGGACGTCGAGGAGAGCATCCGCGCTTATCCGCTGGACGGCGTTGTCCTTCTCGCAGGTTGTGACAAGACGGTCCCGGCAAGTCTTCTCGGCGCTGCAAGCGCAAACGTCCCGGCGCTAATGGTCACTGGAGGCCCGATGCTCAACGGGCACTGGCGAAACCAGAACCTGGGCTCCTGCACGGACTGCTGGCGAGCGCACGAAGAGCTCAGGGCGGGGCGAATGACCCAAGCCGACTTCGACGACATCGAGGTATCGATGTCCCGCAGCAACGGACATTGTCAAACGATGGGGACCGCCTCGACCATGGCATCGTTGACCGAGGGGGTCGGCATGACGCTGCCGGGTGGCGCCGCGATTCCGGCGGTGGATTCGCGGCGCAAACAGTTGGCGGAGCTCGCCGGCGCCCAGATAGTCGAGCTGGTGAAAGAGGACATCAAACCGGCAGACATTCTGACGCGGCAGGCATTCGAAAACGCGATCCGGGTCCTGCACGCGATCGGAGGCTCGACCAACGGAATCCTGCATCTGATTGCGCTTGCAGGACGCGTGGGCATCGAGCTTCCTATGCCCCTCTTTGACGAACTGTCGGAGTCCACGCCCTGGCTGGTCAATCTCAAGCCTTCAGGCGAGTACCTGATGGAGGACTTCTATTACGCCGGCGGAGTGCCTGCGGTGATGACGCAGCTAGGCGACCTGCTGCACACGGACGCGCTCACGGTGACGGGCCGTCCCGTCGGCGAGAACATCGCCGGGGCTCACATCGTGAATCCGGAGGTGATTGCGTCCGCGGACAAACCCTTCTCGACGGGGGGAAGCCTGGTGGCGCTGACCGGAAGCCTCTGCCCCGACGGGGCCATACTCAAGCGGTCGGCGGCGCAAGCCTCTCTCTTGCAGCACGAAGGGCCGGCTGTTGTATTCCATGACATCGCGGATCTCAACCAACGGGTCGACGATCCCGATCTCCCCGTCACGGCCGGCAGCGTGATGGTGCTCAAGAACGCCGGGCCGGTAGGCGCGCCCGGGATGCCCGAGTGGGGCCACTTGCCCATCCCAAAGAAGCTGCTGCGACAGGGCGTGACCGACATGTTGCGGATCTCGGATGCTCGCATGAGTGGGACGTCCTACGGAGCCGTGGTGCTCCACGTCGCCCCCGAGTCCGCCGTCGGAGGTCCGCTGGCGCTGGTGAAGGATGGAGACCGCATCCGCCTGGACACGGCCGGGCGCAGGCTCGACCTGCTCGTGAACGACACGGAGATGGCCGCCCGGCGCGCGGCCTGGACCCCTCCGCCGAGAAAGGACGAGCGCGGTTACCGGGCGCTGTTCGCAGATCACGTCCTTCAAGCCAACGAAGGCTGTGACTTCGACTTCCTCAGAGGCCGCTCACCGGTTGTGGAAACCCCTCGAACCTACGGCTGATCCTCGGCGGCATACCCGAATTTCTAGTGGAGGTAGAGGCCTCCGTCGACCAGCAGTGTCTGGCCGGTGACAAAGCTGCTCTGATCGCCCGCAAAGAAGACCACCACCTTCGCGATATCCTCCGGGACACCCCGTCGCTTGAGTGACTGGTCGCGCATGAGATCGTCGTGCAAAGCCTGCTGATCGGGATGTATCTCGATGGCCCGCGTAGGAAAGGCGCCCGGCGCGATCGAGTTCACACGAATGCCGTTCGGTCCGGCCTCGCGTGCAAGAGTCCGGGTGAAGCCGACAACCGCACCCTTTGAAGCCACGTAAGGCATGAGGTTCTCATTTCCCATAAAGAAAGTGATCGACGAGATATTTACGATGGAACCGCCGCCGCGATCGATCATCTGGGGATACACGGCGCGCGAGGACAGCCAATAGCCTTTCACGTTGACATTGAACACGCTCTCCCACGTGCCCTCGTCGAAGTCATTCCACGGTCCATAGGGATAGATCGCTGCGTTGTTGACCAGTATGTCGGTGCCTCCGTACTCCTGCTGGGCACGCGCTGTCATTGCGTAGACCGCATCCGCGTCGGAGATGTCCGCCTCCACCGCAATCCCCCGGCCGCCTGCCTCTTTAATCACAGCTACGGTGGCGGCCAGACCTTCGGGCTCCAAGCCGGCGACCACGACGTTGGCGCCCTCCGCGGCGAGGGCCACGGCAGAGGCGCGCCCGAGACCCGAGGAGGCTCCGGTCACGATCGCTGTCTTGTCGGATAGGCTCATGCCGCGCATGCTAACTCAGCCTGTTTCCATCATCGTTGCGCTGCTGACTCCCTTCGACATCGATGGGAACGTGGACGTCACCGCCCTGAAGCACCATGTCGAGTGGCTCATCGATGAGGGGGTAGACGCCGTCATGCCCTGCGGAACAAACCGGTGAGGGCGCTCTGCTCGAAGCCGACGAGATCGCGACGGTTGTGGCAGCGGTCGCGCAGGCCTCCGAAGGGCGCGTTAAGGACTCGACCAAGAGCTTCGATCGCCATCTGAAGTATTTCAAGGAAGCGGTGTCGGGGGCGCTCGAGCGGAGCGGGGTCGGATATCCCACGGGGCAGCGT
>JALZIC010000060.1 GCA_030860455.1 Actinomycetota bacterium | reverse complement strand
GACACTTAAAGCCTGCGTGTCCTGAGGGAACGGGCTCCCGCAGCTACTCTTGGTGCTCGATTACCTCGACGTTGACCAGCGCATTTACCTCGGCGTGCAGACGAACCTCCACCTGATGCGTCCCGAGTGAGCGAATGGGGTCGTCCAGTCGGATGTCGTGCCGGTCCACCGACTCGTCCAGCTGCTCCTTGATCGCCCTGGCCACGTCCGAAGAGGTCACCGAACCGAACAACCGGCCAGCCTCACCGGCGCGGGCCGAGATATAGACCGGATCTGCACCTAGTGTCGCAACGCGCGCGGCCGCAGCCTCCTTGGCCCGTTGCTCGCGGCCGAGCCTGGCCCGGCGCATCAACTCTGCCTGCTTCATGGCGCCTTTGCTGGCGGATATGGCGATGCCCTTCGGGACCAGGAAGTTGCGCGCATATCCATCTGCGACCGAGATAAGGTCGCCCTTGAGCCCGAGCTTTTCCACATCCTGAGCAAGAATGATCTGCACTTGGGCTGCTCCTATCGAGCCGAGTACGGCAATAAAGCGACTTCGCGCGCGCTCTTGATCGCGGTTGCGATCTTTCGCTGATGGCGGGTGCAGTTCCCGGTGACGCGGCGCGCTCTTATCTTGCTGCGATCACTCATGAACTTGCGCAGGAGGGATACATCTTTGTAGTCGATGTACTTGTTGCCGTCGGCGCAGAATTGGCAATACTTCTTCTTGCCTTTGCGTTGAAAGGCGGGCTTGGTGCTCTTTCGGTTCCGGTCTCTGTCTCTATCTCTGGCCACTTGTTAGAAACTCCCTTCATCGGCCTGCGAAGGACCACCGACGGGCGCAGGTGCACCCCAATCCGAGCCTCCGCTGCGTCCCGGCGAAGTGGCAGATTGCATGCCACCGCTGCGCTGGGGCTTGACCACCGTGGCGTTCGCCCACCGCAGAGAAGGTCCGATCTCGTCTACCTGCAGCTCTACCGTGGAACGCTTGTTGCCCTCGGCGTCCTCCCAGGATCTCTGTGAGAGGCGCCCGACGACCACGACACGGGTTCCCTTGGTCAGCGACTCCGACACGTTCTCGGCCATGTCACGCCAGCAGCTGCAGCGGAAGAACCCGTCGAGCTTGTCGTCCCACCCACCGTCCTGATTTCTGATTCGCCGGTTGACTGCCACGGTGAAGTTGGCCACCGGCGCGCCCGATGGCGTAAAGCGCAGCTCTGGGTCATCGGTAATGTTACCGACGAGCGTAACGGTGTTGTCACTTGCCATTATCGTGCTCCTCCCTTGTCTCCCACCTGGATCGCACCGCAGCTACTCGGGGCGGACTATCTTGCAGCGAACGAACTCGTCGGAGATCTGGATGGTCCGCTCGAGCTTCTGCGGCACATCCTCGGCGGCCTGGAAGTTGGTGATGAAGTAGTAGCCCTCGCGCTGATGGGCGATCTCGTAGGCGAATCGCCGGGTGCCCCATCGCTCGACACCGGTCACCTTCCCGCCGGAGTCCGACACGGCGCCCAGGAACCGGTCCACCGCCTTCTGGATATCGCCTTCTTCCAGGCGGGCGTCGACTATCACCAATGCTTCGTAAGCTTGCACTCAGGCCTCCTCTGGACTCAGGCGCACCTTGCGGCCTCGAGGCTCCGTCCACGCCTGCGGCGCCGGCGAAGCAGGGGAAATTGCAGGTGAGCCTGCAACCCGGCAACCCTAGCACCTCCCTTCCGTGTCCCGGCCTATTCTGTGGCCGTGCTCTCGGCTCCGATCACTGCAACCTTACGCGGGGGGTGTGACGATTCGGAGAGTTGCACCACACCGGGTGGCGCCACCGTCGCCGGGGAGCGCATGAAGACCACCGTCAGCATCACCAGCAGGGCGGCACGACCCCAGACGGCCGAGATCAGCGCGAACTTCGCGGGCGTGAAGTCGAGGCCGAGGTAGGCGGAGTCATAGAACCAGCGGAAGATCCCGACGTAGAGAACGAGATCGAGAAGTGAGTAGGCCGCCCACCACCACAGTCTCACCCTGAGAAGAGCAAAGAACGGCAGCAGCCACAGCGCGTACTGGGGCGAATGAACCTTGTTCCACAACAGGAAGGCGGCCAGGGTCGCAGCGCTCACCTGCAGCCAGGGGAAGCTCCGAGCACCGCGCGTGCTCGACCAGCCCCACACCAGGAGCAACACGCAGGAGGCCAAGGTGAGGATCGTTGTCACGGTGGTGATGGCCTCCGCGCCGGCCGACGGCCAGCCCCAGGCCCATATGGTGTTGAAGTCCGCGGTTCGCAGGCGGTGGAACTCGTACGTAGCCAACCAGCCCCTTGGGTTCTGGACGAAGAAAGGCGCGTTGGCCCCCAGGACGGTTGCGCCCGCCACCAGCGCCGCCCCGATGCCTCTGCGGCGGGAGCGCCTCCATTCGTCCAGCGCCAGCGGAACGACGAAGAGCAGGGGGTAGAGCTTGAGCGCGCCTCCCAGCCCGAGGAGCCCTGCGCTCCACAACGGGTGGCCGCCCCTGGCCCATGCCCACACTGCCACCACCACCGCGGCCACCACCAGCAGGTCCCAGTTGTGGAAGCCGTAGAGCGCGAGGGCAGGAGCGGCGGCCCACAGCAACCCCCTCGGACCGGTCATGCCTGTCAGGAGACCCGCGGTCAACAGTCCGAACGGCGCCAGGAGCAGGGCCGAGACCTTCAGATAACCGTCGGCGTCGGTGGCCAGATAGCCACTCGCCCACATGAACGTTCCGGTGAGCACCGGATACTCGATGGCTCCCCGG
Organism: Actinomycetota bacterium; assembly: GCA_030860455.1. Classification (GTDB taxonomy): domain Bacteria; phylum Actinomycetota; class CADDZG01; order CADDZG01; family WHSQ01; genus JACDDL01. The sequence continues at coordinate 16,464 of JALZIC010000060.1, read as the reverse complement.
GTCAGCTCACCTCCCACGAGATCACCGTGGATGTAGGGAAAGGTCCCACGATCGATCCCGCGGCCCTCGTATAGGGGCTGAATGTCGTTGTAGCAGAGCGTCCGATACTGCCGCCCATCCCACGGCGCCAGACATCCGGACTTGAGGGCCCAGCCCGCTCCGAGAGTGACGGCACAAACACCGAGAACGAGGGCGGCCCGTCCCACTCGCACCACAGCTCAGCCCGGTGGGGGTGCGCGGCCCCCGGCGGCCGGCCGCTTGCCGGGGGCGGCGCTCGGTGAAGGTCCGGGCGCCGGGTTCCCCGAGGGGCTGGCTTCCGGGGAGGGTTCCGGTTCCTCGGAGGGGGTCACGGAGGGCTCGGGCGTCGGCTCATCGGATGGTGTGTCCGAGGGTTCCGGGGCCGGGGTAGCGCTTGGCGACTCACTCGGAGTGGGTGATTCACTCGGAGTGGGTGATCCACTCGGAGTGGGGGACTCGCTCGGGCTGGGTGACTCACTGGGAGACTCGCTCGGACTTGGCTCGGCCGTGGCGGTCGGGCTCGGCTCCGGAGCCGGTGGCGGGTTCAGAACGATCCCGGAGTCCACCGGGATCGGGAAGGGCTCGATCGGGAGATCCGCGGTGGCGCGCGCCATGTAGGCCGCCCAGATCACCGCCGGGAACGAACCGCCCGTGACCTCTATCCCGTGCACCGGCCTGCAGATCCCACCGGGAGCGCAAAACCCCATCTCGGGAACCTGAAGGGCGCCGCCGCGCCCGGGGCGCGCGGGATATCCCATCCACACCACGGTCGCCAGCTGGGGAACGTGGCCGGCAAACCATGCGTCGACATTGTTTTGAGTCGTGCCGGTCTTGCCCGCGACGGGCCGCCCGATGGCCGCGGCGGTCGCAGTCCCACCCTCCACCACGTGGGTCAGGGTCTCGTTCAGGACGTCCACCGCCTCCTGCTCGGCCACCCGCGCATCCTCCAGAGGGTCCTCCTCCAGGCACCGCCGGCCCTCACCCTCCCGAAAAACGTCCAGACATCTGTCCTCGGAATCGGTCACGTATCGAATGGGTTCGACCTCCGGGAGAACACCCCGCCCCGCAAAGGCGGCGTATGCCCTTGCCATCTCGAGAGGCGTGACGTCCAGAGTGCCCAGAGCCAGAGAGCAATTGGGCTCGATTGTCCGGCGCGTCCCGGTTCCGTCACGGTCGAACTCGAAGCGCCTCAACTGGTCCACCAGTGCCTCCGGCCCGATCTCGGCGACGAGTTGCGCGTAGACCGTGTTCACGGAGTTTGTGGTGGCCTCGTCGAGCGTAATGGTTCCGTACGCCGCTCCCCCGTAGTTCTCGGGTTGCCAGGGGCTGCCGTCCGGATCGGCACAGGCCGGATCGGTCACGGTCGCGGGGCTGGATCCAGGGAAGTAGGAACGTGGAGAGATACCTTGTTCGATGGCCGCCAGCAGTGTGAACGGCTTGAACGACGACCCCGCCTGTCGCCCGGGAAGGCTGGTCGCATAGTTGAAACCGCGCGCCTTCTTGACGCTCGTGTAATCCGTCCCTCCCACCAACGCCCGGAGGGCACCCGACGGAGTCATCGAAACCAGCGCAGCCTGTGGGTCACGGGGCTCGGTGAGAGTGCCCGAAATTGCCTCCTCCGCATAGCGCTGCATATCGAGATCGAGCGTGGTGTGAATTTTCAGCCCGCCGGTGTAGAGCCGGTTCCCGTACTTCGGGTACAGATATTCGCGCCGGAGCCATTCCATGAAGTAAGCGGCCTGTTGATGCTTTATCCGCCCCAACGCGCCGGAAGCCAGCTTGACCGGGCCCCGGGAAGCCCGTTCCGCGCGTTTGGGGGTGATATAGCCCTGTTGTGCCATGAGTCTAAGAACCTGATCGCGCCGTCCTCGAGCGATCCGGGGGTGCTCGTCCGCCTGGTAGCTCTCGGGCGACGGGATGATGCCGACAACATAAGCAGCTTCCGGTAGCGTGAGATCCTCGGCATGCTTGTCGAAGTAGCTGCGTGCGGCTGCTTCGATGCCATAGGTGCTGCGTCCCAGGTAAATCGTGTTGAGGTAGAACCCCAGGATCTGTCGCTTCGAGTATCGGCGCTCGAGCTTGACCGCGAGGATGGCTTCCTTGGCCTTTCGGGTCAGGGTTTGCGCATCGTCTCGCAACACAGCGTTCTTGACGTACTGCTGGGTGATCGTCGAGCCCCCCTGGCGGATGGCACCGCCGGTAATGTTCGCCCATGCGGCGCGCGCTATGCCGCGAACCGACACGCCGTTGTGCTCGAAGAAACCGCGGTCCTCCGCGGCAACTACCGCCTGCTTGAGATAGCGCGGCAGGTCGGCCGTATCCACAAGGAACCTGCGAACCTCATCGCTGTAGGTTCCGATGAGCTCCCCGTCGCGATCGTAGACCTCGGCAGAGGAAGCCAGTGGAACCTCTTTGGGCAACGGGATCGATGCGAATGCATACGTGATCAGCAGGATGCCGAGCCCCAGGAACAGAGTCACGAGTGGAAGCAGCCACCCGAAGCGGAGAAGGACCGGGGCTCTGGCAGGCTTGGAGGAGACAGAACTTCGGGTCATCTGGACATCAGCGCGTTCGGTCACGCCGGAGCGCGCGTCAACCCCGCTTGCGTTGTTTACCCGGAGCGCCCTCTGTGGCAAAACGGCGTCCTGCGGAATCGGCCCGGAGAAGGTGGTTCCAGCCGCAATCGATGCACACCTCGACGGCGTAGCAGGTGAACTCATCATGCTGGCCGGACAACTCTTTGAGCCACTCCGGCGGGTAGACGACGCGTCCGTTGTTGTGCCTCAGACCGTCCCCGTAGACATAACGCACCCTCTTGAGGGTCGAGTGGGAGCAGATCGGGCACGGGGCGGGCAATGGTTCGCCGATGTTCTTGGCAGCCCGCATCAACTCCGGATGGGCGTCGCAGACGTCGTTGGTTGCAAGCGTGCCCCGCTTGAGTGCCACTATCGCAGCCCGGCGAGCCAGGCTGTAGTTGACCGTCGGCCCCGTCGGAGGGGGCATACCGGTGGGGTCGAACGATCGCCCTGATGTAGTCATGGACCCGATGGTAAACGCCCCCCCGGACAAGTCACCCTCTCCGGACCAAGCCCAAACCCTTCCCGGACCGCGCCCGAACGGCGCCCTCAGAGGCAATTCCGTCCGTCGTGGTACCGTGGCGATATATCGGAACGATATATCGGCAGCAACACGACGGCTTTCTCGGAATGGTGATCGCGTCTCATGAAGCAAACCGGCGTATTGGAGCTGGCCGTGCTCGGGCTGCTGAAGGAGCGCTCAATGCATGGCTACGAGCTCAGAAGGCAGCTTAGCGCCAAGCTTGGCCCGCTGTGGCACGTCTCGTGGGGATCCCTCTACCCGGCCCTGAGACGGTTGGCGCGTAGGGGGGCGGTCGCAAAGGTGGCCGAGAACGGTCCCAACCTCGGCCCGGGGCGAAACAGGACCGTTTACCGCATCACCCCCGTCGGTGAGGAGTTGTTCGACGTGCTCCTGCGGGAGACCGGCGCAGTTCCCGACCCGGATCTGTTCGCTCTGAAGGTAGCTTTCTTTCGCTACCTTCAGCCTGAGGTGCGCGTGGCAATGCTCGAACGCCGGCGGATCTTCCTGCAGGACAAGCTGGCGCAGTTCAAAGCGAACCTGCGGGATTACCGGGAGCGCATCGACGGCTACGCGTTGACCTTGCAAGACCACGGAATGGCCATCGTGGAAGACGATATCGAGTGGATCGACGAGCTGATCTCGAAGGAGAAGAATCTCGTCGCACCCGCCGCTGGCGATAAGCCGAACAACACCACCCAGTCCAAGCTGTAGAGACCGTGTAAGAGCAGTTCAGATCGCAACGGTCCCGGGCGGGGGAGCCCGGGGATTAAAGGAGGTTTGATGATGGAGAAAATTAGAGTGGGCATAGTGGGGGTTGGTAACTGCTCCTCTTCGCTTGTTCAAGGAGTGGAGTACTACGCAAAGGCACGTTCGGATGAAAAGGTCCCAGGTTTGATGCATGTCGACCTTGGCCCCTATCACGTGTCAGACATCGAGTTCGTGTGTGCTTTCGACGTCGACAGCAACAAGGTCGGCCTCGATGTCGCCGACGCGATCTGGACCGAGCCCAACAACACCACCAAGTTCGCCGACGTTCCCCCGACCGGAGTGCTCGTCCAGCGCGGCCACACTCTCGACGGACTCGGGGAGTTCTACTCGCATGTGGTCGAAGAATCGGCCCAAGAGCCAGTCGACATCGTGGAGGTCCTAAGGTCCACCGGGACAGACGTGTTGATCAACTATCTTCCGGTCGGTTCCGAACAAGCCGCGCGCTTCTATGCCGAAGCCGCTCTGGAAGCCGGGGTTGCCTTTATCAACTGCATGCCCGTCTTTCTCGCGAGCAATGACGAATGGGCTGCCCGCTTCGTCCAGGCAAACGTGCCGATCGTCGGCGACGACATCAAGAGCCAGCTGGGCGCCACCATCTCTCATCGCGTGCTATCGAAGTTGTTCGAGGACCGGGGCGTCGTGATCGACCACACCTATCAGTTGAATTTCGGCGGGAACATGGATTTCATGAACATGCTCGAGCGTCAACGCCTGGTCTCGAAGAAGATCTCGAAGACCCAATCGGTTACATCTCAGATCAAGTCCGGTATTGACAGCGAGGACATCCACATCGGGCCGTCGGATCACGTCCCTTGGCTCAAGGATCGGAAGTGGGCCTACATCCGGATCGAGGGACGCGAATTCGGAGACGTTCCAGTGTCGATGGAGCTCAAGCTCGAGGTGTGGGACTCGCCCAACTCGGCCGGCGTCGTGATCGACGCAGTTCGCTGCGCAAAGCTGGCCAAAGATCGCGGCGTAGGGGGCCCCCTTCTCGGGCCGAGCAGCTACTTCATGAAGTCACCGCCGCTGCAATACTCCGACAACGAAGCTCATGAGCTGGTCGAAGCCTTTATCGAAGCCTGACCGGACGGGGCCCCCCCGTGCGTAGCCAACCGCAAACCAAAGGATTGGCTCTCCTTCTTGGGAGCCAGTCTCTGTCTCAGGCGGCCGATGGGCTTGCCCAGGCCGCCTTTGCCAGTGTCCTCGTATTGGACGCTCTCGACCGGGGCGTGCCGTCGCGGATCTTGGGGCTGCTCGCGCTCACCCTCATCCCCTATTCGCTCGTAGGGCCGTTCGCAGGCGTGTTCGTCGACCGGCTCGAACGCCGCCGGTTGTTGCTCTGGACGAACGTCGTGCGTGCCGCCGTGCTGCTCGCTTTCCCCCTGTGGTCGAATCTGCTGCCGGGTGACATCCCTCTGTATGCGGGCATTCTTACGATCCTGGGTCTGGGCCGGTTGTGGCTCACGACCAAGGGGGCTGTTCTTCCCCTGCTCCTCAGCGAGGACGGCCTTCTGCGGGGGAATGCGCTCTCCAGTGGCTGCGGGATGATTTCCGCGTTGGTAGGAGGCGCCGGAGGAATAGCGCTGACAGGATGGATGGGCGTTGAGCTCGCCCTCGCCGCGGCCGGTTTTCTCTACCTCGCCGCGGCAGGAGGGTCGTGGCTGCTCCATCTGCCGGCGAGTCCGCAACAAGCCAAGGAACCGCTGCTCCTGGCCGCCGCAGAGGTCGCTGCTCAGCTCAAGAAGGGCGCCTTCGAGGTCTGGAACCACATGCGGGCGCGTCTGCCGCTGGTGGCCATTTTTATGTCCCGGACCGTCGCCATGTTCATCGCCATCGTTGCGATCCTGGTCATCAAGAGGGAGTTCCCGGGTGCGGATGGCCGTGCGGGCAGGCTGTCCGCCGGCGCCCTGTCCCTGGGAGCGGCGGGCGCCGGCGCTTTCCTGGGGACGCTAACGGCCGGCTTCCTCGGCCGGCGGCTGAGCAAGCCTGCGCTGATGCTGTTCGGGTTCGGCGTCTCCGGAGCCGGAATCTTGGCTCTCGGAGGCATCCCCAGCCTCGTGGCCGTCGCTTTCTTCACCGGAATAGCGGGGTACGGGAGCTTCATCATCAAGGTCGCGGTCGACGCCCAGCTTCAGCAGATACTGGACAACGCGTTCCATGGACGGGCCTTCTCCCTCTACGACATCCTCTACAACATGGCGAGCGTCCTGGCCGGGGTCATCGTGGTGACGTTCGATGGCGTTCCACTCCGGGCCCTCGTCCTCCTTGCGGGACTGGCGACGCTCTTGCTCACCGTCGCCTTGGGCCTCGCCATGCAGCGCGCCGGCATGTTCGGCGCGCCGAGGAACTCGCCGTTGATCGAGCCTCAGGCTTAGCCGGAACGCCCCCCTCGGGAGCGCTCGGCAGGACGGCGGGCGACGAGCATGAGCTCAGGGTGCTCGAGATCAGGAGGTCGGCGCGCGTAGTCGCCTGGCTCGACCGCCCACACTTTCTCAGGGATCAACCCCACTCCAAGGGCAAGGAGCCTGAGCTCGCGCGGCGTGTACACCCCCGTCCACAGATCGACCTTCTCCGACGTCCCGGCCTCGGTTGTGATCTCGGCGAGCTCGTGAACCAGCCCCGCGTCGGCGTCGAGGGTAGCGCCGGCGCGCGGGGAGCGCGCCTCCCGGAGGGCGCTGAACGCGGTCACGACCACGCGCCCGCCCGGCCGTACGGCCTCGGCCATGCGCTTGAGCACCAGCGAATCGTCCCGCCCCATCAGCCCGAAGGCGCCCTGGCACAGTGAGATCACCGCATCGAACTCATCGTCGAAGGGCATCTGGCGGGCGTCGACCTCGAAGAAGGCAGCGCGCACGCCTGCGTCCCGGGCGGCTTGGGCGGCGATGTCCAGGAACCGCTCCGAGATGTCCACTCCTGTCACGTTGAGCCCCGCCTCGGCCAGGACGACAGCATGCCTCCCTGGGCCGCACCCGACGTCGAGAATGCGAGCACCCTCGGGGAGCCCGAGCGTGGCGAGCAGAAACGCGACCTCCTGCGCGGTTCCCTTGGTGAAGCTGTAACGGAGATATGCAGTGCCCAGCCGATCCGCCAGCGCGGCGAAGTACGGCTCGCCCGGGTGCCCGGGGGCCTGCGTCAACCCGGCGCCGGGCCTTCTTCAGGAACGTCCGGGAGGGAAGCTATGCCGCTCGAGCGCGCCCACTCCAGCAACCGCCGGCGCGCCTCATCCTTGCCGAGCTCCCCTTCATCCAAGCGGATCTCGAGCAGGTACGCGAGGGCCCGGCCGACAACGGGACCTGGGGGGGCGCCGAGGAGTTGCATGACCTCATGGCCGTCGAGCTCCGGGCGCATCTTGGCTAGCTCTTCCTTTGCTGCGAGTTCGGTGATGCGCCCCTCGAGCTCGTCCATCCGGGCCGCGAGCCGCTTGGCCTTCGCCGGATTGCGGGTGGTGCAGTCGGCCCTCACCAGCGCATTCAGGAGCGGTAGCAGGGGGCCGGCGTCACGCACGTAGCGCCGGACCGCCGCGTCGGTCCATCCCAACCGGTAGGTGTGGAACCGGTGGTGCAGCCGAATGACCTCGCTCACCGTATGCACGACATCGTTGGGGAAGCGCAGCGCCGTGAGGCGCGCCTTCGCCATCTGCGCGCCCACTACCTCATGATGGTGAAATGAGACCCCTTCCGGGCCGATGCGCCGGGTGCGGGGCTTGCCGATGTCGTGGAACAGAGCGGCCAGCCTGAGCTCTCGCCCGGGATCGGTGCGCTCGACGACCGCAAGGGTGTGGCCGAAGACATCCTTGTGCCGGTGGACGGGATCCTGTTCGAGCTTGAGTGCGCTCAGCTCGGGCAGGAACAGGCCCGTGAGGCCGGTGGCCTCAGCCCGCTCGAGGGCATCGGCCGGCGCACGTCCGACCATCAGCCTTACCAGCTCGTCGCGGATGCGCTCGGCCGAAACCGTGGCCAGGCGATCCTTCAGCTCCGCGATGGAGTTCTCAACGGCGGGGTCGATGCGGAACTTCAACTGGGACATGAAGCGGAATGCGCGCAACATCCGCAACGGATCGTCGAGGAATGAAGCCTCCGGAGCGATCGGGGTCACGAGCCGCTTCTCGCGGAGATGCCGGCGGCCGTCGAAAGGGTCGATCGGCTCCCGCTCGGGGAGGCGCACCGCCATCGCATTGACGGTGAAATCCCGGCGCGACAGGTCCGAGACGACGTCGCCAACAAAGGCGACATCCGGGTGCCGCGAATCCGGGGCGTAGCTTTCGCTCCGGAACGTCGTTATCTCGATCCTGACCCCAACTACCTCTGCCCCGACCGTCCCGAATCTCATCCCCTGCGTCCACACCGTGTCCGTGGAGCGGCGCAGGATCTCGAGGGTCTTCTCCGGCGGAGCATCGGTCGAAAAATCGAGATCGACATGGGGGCGGCCGAGGAGCGCGTCTCGGACCCACCCTCCCACCACGTAGAGCTCGTGGCCGTCCGCCCGGAAGGCACGGGCCAGCTCGATCACCGTTCCATCATCACGGAGGACATCAGCCGTTCCCTCCGTCGAAGGTCTCGGTGTGGAAAGTGATGGCGGCATAGTGGCAAGGGTAAGCCGCCCGCGCTCCGGTTCCTCCGAATGGGTTAGACAGAGCCTGTGCCGGCAGTCACCAGTGCCAACATCCGCCACATCGGCGCCCTCATCCGTCGGGGCCGAAACCCCGCGGCCACCGTCTACGACAGCATCGGGTCCGACTTCTTCCTCGAGCCTGCCCCCGGGTGGCTCAATCTCGGATTATGGGAGGGCCCGGGGGACTCCTCAGAAGCTCCTCATGCAGTCCACCGGCTCGTCGATACGCTCGCACGGGAGCTTCCCCACTCGGGCGCAGTCCTCGATGTGGGCAACGGGCTGGGGGCCCAGGACCTCGTCATTGCGGAGGTGGTTCGGCCGGAGAGGCTCGTCGCACTCAACATCACCGAATCACAGCTTCGAGCCGGTCGTGCCAGGCTCGAAGCGGCGGATGCCCACCCGGTGGCCGGCGACGCCATCCGCCTGCCGGTGCAGGAGGCGAGCGTCGATGGGGTGATCAGCGTCGAGGCCGCCTTCCACTTCCCCTCCAGAGCTCGGTTCTTCGCAGAGGCCTTGCGAGTCCTGCGCCCTGATGGGGTACTTGCGTTCTCCGACGTCGCGAGCGAGCGGATCGTCCCCCGCACTCCCGGCGAATTGATCGCCGGTTTGAGCAATCTGCGGATCTGGGGCATGGGGCGAGCCAACCTGGCGACGTCCGCTCAGATCCGGGACGCGATGTTCGCCGCCGGCTTCGTCGATGTCGTCGTCGAGAAGGTCGGCGAGAGGGTGTTCCCACCCGCCATTAAATTGTTCAGGGAACGGCTCGCGGCTCGAGGCCACGAACAGCCGTATCTGTACCGGCTGGCAGCGCATCTCCTTCTGCGCCAATGGGACCTTCTCTACCGACGCGGAATGATGGAGTACCTGCTGGTCAGGGGCCGGCGTCCGCCGTCTTCCACCTGAGTCGCTCCGACACTGCGGTTCACCGCAACCAGAAGCGCTCTCGGGCAAACAGCCACACCATGGTTCTAGTGCCTCGTCGCGGCTCTAGACGGGCTGAAGGCCCGCCTGCTGCAGGGATATCTGGAAGTCGTGCGGGTTGGTCGCTGCGCTCTTGGCGTCTTCGAACTCGACGACGCCGGCTCTGAATAGAGCCAGAAGCGCCTGGTCGAAGGTCTGCATGCCATAGAAGGACGACTCGGCGACGATGTCGTGGATCATGTGGGTCTGGTCGGCATTTAGCACGAGGTCACGAATCCGTCCGTTCATCACCAGGATCTCGATCGCGGCAACACGTCCGCCGCCGATGCGCGGCAGCAGTCGCTGCGACACGATGCCTGCGAGCGAACCCGCCACGGCGACACGCGTCTGCTTCTGCTGGTGGGGTGGAAAGAAATCGATAATTCGGGTGATCGTCTCGCTTACGTCGGTAGTGTGGAGCGTGGCAATGACGAAGTGGCCGGTTTCCGCTGCCTGCAGGGCAGCTTTGACGGTCTCAGGGTCTCTGATCTCGCCGACGAAGATGACGTCGGGGTCCTGTCGCATTGCGGCGCGCAGAGCGGTTGCGAAATCCTCGGTGTCCTGTCCGATCTCGCGTTGGCTCACCATCGCCTTCATGTCCTGATGGAGGATCTCGATGGGATCTTCGATGGTCAGGATATGAGCGGCTCTTGTGGAGTTGATGTGGTTGATGATCGCTCCGGTGGTGGTGGTCTTACCCGAGGACGTCGGTCCGGTGACCAGGAGCAGGCCGCGATGCTCGTTGGCTAAAGCCTCGACTGCAGGAGGAAGTCCGAGCGAGCCGAACGACGGTGCGCCGGGCAGCACCAGCCGGGCTGCGATTCCAATGCTTCCGCGCTGGCTGTAGACGTTCACTCTGAAGCGGCCGATACCGGGTTCCGAGTAGGCAAAGTCGACCTCTCCCTTCGAGTCCAAGGTTTCCTTCTGCTTGTCGTCCATGATCTGCACCGCCGCATCGAGGCAGTCGGTGGAAGTCATCCTGGGGAAATCCGTTGGCGTCAGCATCCCGCTGATGCGGACACTGGGGGGGCCGCCCGCTTTGGCGTGGAGATCCGACCCCTTGTGCTCGACCACGTACTTCAAGAAATCGTGGATATCGGCCATCAGCTTCCTTACCCTCGTCGGCCGGCAAGAGGCGCCGGAGGTGCCGTCGGCATGCTCGCCCCGCTCCAATGCAATCGGCATGACGCCGCAGAGATTGAGCGCCGGAGCAGCTTTTTACCCCGAAGCTGTGTCTCCGGACGGGGGTACGGCCGTTTTGAGGCGGACACGTGCGGGTAATTGAACCTAGACCCACATCGACATCGGGTCCCGAGCGTCAAACCGAGAGGGGCAGTTGCTCATGGCGGCCGACGGAAGCAGCAACGGGAGCAACGGAGGCAAGATGTCCAGAGCCGAAGCCGGTCGCAAGGGCGGACGCACGACCAAGAACCGCTACGGAGAGGGCCATTTCGGCCGGATAGGCAAGATCGGCGGCAAAAAGGGCGGCGAGACCACCAAGCTTCGTTACGGCTCGGAGTTCTACCAAAAGATCGGACGGATGGGCGGCTCCAAGTAGTAGAGAGGGCGGGCTCCGCCCAACCCGGCATCGGCTTTGACTAGGAAGTTCCCCGCGTAGGGGAGCTTCCTTTCTTATGCTCGGCCCATGTCGTCCCATCCTCGAGTGAGCGCCGGCTCGGTGCTCGTCGTCTCTCTGCTCGCCCTGATATGCGCAGGGGCTCCCCGCTGGCCGGCTCAAGCCGCCCAGGAGGACGGCCGCGTTCACTTGGAGCTTGCCGGCCAGCCGGTCACCCACGGGCCTGATGATCCCCTCGATCTCGCCATCAAGGTGACCAACAACACGTCCGAAACGCTAAATGGCTTCGCCGTCACCGTAGGGGTGTCAGAGCGCGTGCTCAGTCGCTCCGCTCTCCGGGACGTCCTGGCGAACTCTCCGGAGTTCCGTCCGAGCGCCTTCACCAGGTACTTCAAGGGGCAGGTCCTGGCCGGCGGCGATTCGGCCACTCTGTCGATCCAGGAATCTGTGTTCGAGTTGAGCACTCTCGAACAGGCGACCGAAGGAGGGGCCTATCCCCTGACCATCGAGCTGTTCGACCTCAGCCTCACCGAACGTCTGGACGAATTCACCACGCCCCTGATCTACTACCCGACACCCCCGGAAACTCCGCTGAATCTGGTGCTGGTGGCGTCCGTCAATGCCCTCCCGGCGCGGGCTCCGGATGGGACCTTTCCTGCAGACACCTCCGGGGGTTGGCCCTTGCAGGACGCAGTCCGGCCGTCCGGATGGCTGGCGGGGACCGTGGACGCGATCCAGCGTCTGGCCGGTTCGGACGAACCCCGCAGAGGTCCCCGCTCCGGCCGGCGGTCGAGGCGCGACGGAAGAGCCCCGCGGGCCCCCCTGCCGTCCAGACAGGACGGGCTGCGGATCGCCCTTGCTCCCACGCCAAGACTGATAGAGGAGCTGACGGATATGCGAAACGGCTACCGGCGCACGGGCATAGACGGCGCCGAAGAGGTGCTGGGTGCGGGCGCACCGGGGGCCGAGAACGCCGCGGACGTCCTGGAAGGGATCAGCTCCCTGCTCGAGCTGGACGGCGTCAAGCCTCTGCTCGTTCCCTATTCCTATGCGGACCTGCCCTCGGTCGAACGCAGCGGCCCCGGCCCCTTCCCGATCAAAACCCAGCTTCGGGTCGGCGAACAGGTGCTCGACAAGGCTCTCGGACATGACTTCGGGCAGAAGTGGCTGCTGCCTCCCGGGGGCCGAATCGACGCCGGCACGCTGCAGGAGCTTCAGCTCGGCAACGCGGGCGGCCGCTTGTTCCTCTCGAGCCGCTCGCTGCAAGGGGGCCCCGATCTGTCGGGTGCCGGGTGCACCGAAGCCTTCGCCAGCTTCACCTGCCCCGTCAGGACCACTACGCGGTGGGGGGCCACACTCGGCTTCGTGGCCGACAAAGGCTTGCAGCAGCGCTTCGCCGACCTCGGCCGGCGGCCCAGGCTCGACCGCCTTGCCCTTCAGACAGTGCTCGCCGAAACCGCAACGATATGGGCGGAGCTGCCCGGCAGACCGGAGCGCGTGGTCCAAGCGGTGATCCCACCCCTGTGGCATCCTCCCCCGGAGTCGATGGAGAGGCTCCTCCGGGCATTCGCCGAAGCCCCCTGGCTCAACCTGGTCACCCCGGCACAGGGCCTGGAGATGGGGCCTCCGTCGGACCAGTCCACCCTGCCCTCGCTCGGAGACGCATCAGGTCAGCCAGGCGCCGATTTCGGCATAAACGTGGCCAACGCCCACGACGCCATCCAGAGCTTCAGCTCACTGGAGCCCCCCGAGGCCATGGTCGAGCGTCTGGCGCGTAATGTCCTCGTGGCGCAGAGCATGATGTGGTGGGGGGACGGGGCGATGGAGGCCGAGGGCCTCTCCTACGCCGTTCAGGCAGAGCGCGAGGCTTACGGCGAGATGGCCAAGATTCGGCTGGGCGTACCGGATCGCATCACCCTGACCGCCCGCGAGGGCCAGATCCGCCTCGAGGCATTTAACGACGCCAACTACCCCGTGAGGGTCCGGATCACTTTTGCGGCCCCCAAGCTATCCATCGAACAGAGCATCGTGCGAACCATCCCACCGGGGAAGCAGCAACCACTCGAGGTCGAAGCCACCGCGGAGGCCAGCGGCACATCCTCCCTGGAGGTTTACCTCGAGACCCCCGATGGACTGGCCCTTCCGGGCAGTCTGAAGAGAATCGCCGTCACGTCCACGCAGTTCAATCGCATCGCCCTGGGCCTGACGTTCGGCGCTCTCGCCTTCCTCGTGTTGTTCTACGTGAACCGGGCGATCATTCGGCGCCGGGGGGCCAGGCACAACCCACAGACCACCGCCACTTGACCTCCCTGGCGCGCGCCACTGCGCTGATGACTGCCGGGACGGTGTTGTCGCGCGTCACGGGGTTGGCGCGACTCGCTGCCATAACCGCGGCTCTCGGCGTCGTGGAAACGCGCCTCGCAGATGCCTACAACTTCGGTAATACCGCCCCCAACATCATCTACGAGTTCCTCCTTGGAGGAATCCTGACGTCGGTGTTCGTGCCCGTGTTCGTCGAGCTACTGGAAAAGGAGGGCCGCGATTCTGCCTGGGAAGTGGGCAGCGCAATGATCAATCTCTCGCTTCTCTTTCTCGGCGTCATGACGGTCTTGGGAATTTTCGCAGCGCCCCTTCTCGCACGGTTTTACGAGGTGGACATCCCCGGGCAACAGCGCGCGCTCACCCTTCTGCTTCGTCTGTTCATTCCCCAAATCATGTTCTATGCATTGGCGGCTATCACCGCCGGCCTTCTGAATGCGCACAAGCGTTTCGGCCCGCCCATGTACACCCCTATCCTCAACAACCTGACGGTTATCGCCGTCTTCCTGTACTTCGCCTCCACCTACGGGGAAGTCGACCTTGCATCGGTGACAACCGGGCAGTTGATCCTCATTGGTGCGGGTACGACTCTGGGCGTCGTCGTAATGGCCCTTGGGCAGCTTCCCTTCCTGAGAGGGCTCGGACGCTACAGGCTGACCTTCTCGGTGGCCCATCCCTCAGTCCGAAAGCTCGCCGGATTGTCGGTGTTCGTCGTTGGCTATGTGATGGCAAATCAAATTGGCTATCTGATCGTCCAGCGGCTTGCAAGAGGAGAAAAGGGTGCCTACACCGCCTATGTCTCTGCCTTCATTTTCTTTCAGCTCCCCTATGGGCTCTTTGCCGTTTCGGTCATCACCGCTCTGCTCCCCAACATGAGCGAGCTGGCAGTGCACCGGCGGTGGGACGACTTCAGGCTCAGGCTCTCCGACGGCCTGCGCGCCACAGTCTTTCTTGTTCTTCCCGCCGCCGTCGGATATGTGATTCTCGGCGCTCCGATAGTGCGGCTGCTGCTGCAGAACGGCGTCACGACCTCTCAGTCCACCGAGCTGGTCGCGTCCGTGCTGCGCTTCTTCGTGCTTGGGCTCGTCCCCTTCTCTTTGTTTCAGCTCTTGCTCCGGGCGTTCTATTCGACCCAGGACACTCGCACGCCTTTCTTGGTCAACTGCGCCGCAGTCGGCATCAACGTCGCCGCCAACGTCGTTCTGTTCGGGGTGTTGGGCGTGCAGGGGCTGGCGGCCGGTCACGCCATCGGCTACAGCTTCGGCGTCGTCGCACAGGGGCTGATCCTGTCCCGGAGGATCGGGGGCCTCGATATGAAACGCTTTTGGACCGCCGCGGCCAAGGTCGCGACCGCCTCTGCCGGTATGGGGATTGCCGTGTGGGCGGCCTATTCTGCGGCGGAGAGTCTCCTTGCCACCGATACCCTGCCGGGTCAGGCGTCGGCGGTGCTCGTGCCCGTGCTCGTGGGTGTCGGCGCCTATGGGTTGTTCGCCAACCTGTTGCGGATCGAGGAGCTTGAGGCCGTGCGACGCCTGTTGCGGCGGCGTTTTTCCTGATATCGCTTACTTTTCGGTGCAGTGCGCCGATACATGGGCATGTACAAGACCGACGAGCGCGGCATAGTCCTCGATTGGTTCCTGAAGGTCGCCGTGGTCGGCGGCATCCTCGCGGCGATTCTGTTCGACTTCGGCGCGATCGCCGTGAACACCGTTGGCCTGGAGTCAACCGTTGATGAGATCGCTCACAGTCTTTCGGTGTCGGTAGCCGATGACAGTCTGAATGCCGTCGATGAGGCGGCCCTGGTGGAAGCGGCTCGCCCCACGGCAGAATCGGCCGGCGCGCGGGTAACCAAGGTGAGCGTCGATGTCGAGGGCCGAGTGCACGTTCGGATCCGTCGTCGCGCCGACACACTGCTCCTCGCCCACATCGGCCCACTCAATCATTGGGCGGCGGCGACGGCCGATGGAAGCGCTCTCAGCCAATAGCATCTCCTCTAATGACACCGGAGACCGTGACCCTTGCGGGCCGCTACGCTCTCGAGTCGCGCATTGCCGCTGGCGGCATGGGCACGGTCTGGCGTGCCCGGGACCAAGTGCTGGCGCGCACGGTGGCAGTCAAGATCCTTCACCCTGCGCTGTCCGAGGATGAGCTGTTCATCGAGAGGTTCAGGCGGGAGGCCTTCGCCGCGGCAAGGCTGACCCATCCAGACATCGTCGCCATCTACGACACCGGCCATGAGGCCGCCTTCGACGACCACACCGACCGCCACTACATCGTCATGGAGTACTGCCCCGGAGGGACTCTCAAAGACTCCTTGCGCCAGGCCGGGCCGTTCACTCCCGGCCGGGCACTCGAGCTGGGCAGCAGAGTCTGTGGGGCGCTTGGTTACGCCCACAGCAAGGGAGTCGTCCACCGGGACGTCAAGCCGGAGAACGTACTTCTGTCCGAGGACGGAGATCTCAAGGTCGCCGATTTCGGAATTGCCAAGGCCGCCTTCGCCCTCAGCGATCTGACCTCGACCGGCGTCATCCTCGGCACGGTCACCCACATCTCACCCGAACAGGCTCAGGGGGAAGAGCCCGACGCCCGTTCGGATCTCTACGCCGTAGGAGTCCTGCTCTACGAGCTTCTGGCCGGGCACCCCCCGTTCCAAGCCGAGACCGAGATCGCGACGGCCATGCAGCACGTCAACATGGCTCCGCCATCACTGCGGAGTCTGCGGGCGGATGTTCCCAAGCGGGTCGAATCCGTCGTCTTCAAGGCACTCGCAAAAAACCCAGGGGACCGCTACCCCTCGGCTGAAGAGATGCGCTCGGCTCTGGAGATGGCGGTCTACAGCCTCGGCCCGGCGAAGTCGTATGAGCGATCCACCGGGGGCGCGAGCGAGACGGCTTCGGAACCGGGCGCTTCAGGACCGGGCGCGCCCAGGCTCCGGCGTGGCGGGCGGCACAGGCGCAGATCTTCTCCGGCGCCGGCCCCCGATGGAGCCACCATTCCGACCTCCTCGGGACCACCCGGGCGTGGAGCAGATGCCGCAGAGCAAGCACCTTCGACGACACCGGATCCTTCACCTGCGCCGTCCACCCGGACACCCTCCCCCGGCTCGATCGACC